>DASRZC010000203.1:0-54318 GCA_035686785.1 Kapaibacterium sp. (SeqCode) | reverse complement strand
GTGGATGCATAAAACTTTTCGTAGTCCACACCCGCGTGGACGTGCGCAGCACGTCCCTACGAGATTCGCCAGCTTGCCCGATGGGATGTATGAGTGCCTTGTCCGCATGAATGGGCGCGTGGAGACGATGCCGGTGGTGCTTGCGCGGTGATCAGAACCTGGATTACGCGGATGGAGGCGGATTGCGCGGATTGATTTTAGTGTCATTCAACCGTCACGCCTAATCTCAATAACTGCCGCAATCAAGATTCAGATAATGTTTTTCAAAAAATCTTTCGGAATCACTTGACTTTTGCTTTTGCATTGGGTATATTAGCAGGGGCTATGATGAGCACCTATTTGCTTTTTGAAAATCCGAGCATCTTCTTTCCGGAGGAATGCCCAAAATGAAAAATAAACGTATCCCGCAAATTCATAATTGGCGAAAATATGCTGAAAATGTTATAACGCGCGTCAAAAGACTTCCTTTTGTAAGGAGCATAATATGCGCGGGCGGAGTTAGCACATCATGCCGCTCCTTTGCAATCGAGATTCCACGGATAGCTTTGATTCGCTTTCGGAAGGCCCGCTCGAGGCGGAGGCCGCGCGGCGCGCGGCAGCGGGGATTAGCGAAGAGTGGGCCTTTATCGTTCCCAACCGTATCGCGCAGCGGCGGATGGAGCGGGAGTTTATTCAGGCTGCGCGGGGGCGGGCCATTTCGCAACTCCACATCCTTACGCTCGCCGATTTGGCGGGCACGCTGGCAGGCGTGGCATTCCCCGAACTCGCGCCGATTGGCGATTCGGAAAGCGCGGTGCTCATCGAGCTTGCGATTCGGGATTTAATCCTGAAGCACCAGCTTGATTTTTTCGAGCGGGCGGGAAGCGAAAACGATGCACACCACGCGGCTTTTCCGGTGCCGCGCGGCACGTTCGAGCTGATCGTCAATACGATTCGGCAATTAAAGGAGAGCGGCATCGCGCCGATGGACATCGAGCGCGATCTCGCACGGTTAAAGGCGGCAAAAGCGGAGACGACGGAAGTCCGCCGCGCCACCGATATTCTTCGGATTTACCAGGCCTACCAGGAAAGCCTTCGTGACCGTTTCATGGATACCTACGGCCAGGTGCTCCTTGCGAACGAGCGTTATGGCATCACTGCGCTGCCCACCGATAGCGGTGAGAAGCGCCCGTTGATCGAGCAGGATTTTCGCAAGGCATTTCCGAAGGTTCGGGATGTTTTTGTATCGGGATTTTATTATCTCGAGCCGCCCTCCATCGCGCTGATCGCGCGGCTTTCGGAAATCGAAGGGCTTCGGACGACGATCGAGCTGGAAGAGAGCAAATCGAATCCCGATCTCTTCGCGGGCTTGATGGATTTAGAGGAGAGGTTGCTCGCAAGCGGATTCCAGGAAATTGAAGAGGAACCGGCGGGACGCCGGCGCTACAAGCCTGATGCGCTCGGCGAATATCTGGGACAAACGCTTTTTCGAGAACGCGATGCGCCCATAACGGCGCATGACGCTCCCGAAATAGAACTTTTCTCGGCAGCCAATGCCGCCGGTGAGGTCGAAGCCATCGCCCGGCGAATAAAGCTGCTTTATTATTCGGACCCAAATATCCGGGCGAACCTTTCGCGCATTGTCGTCGCAACGCCTTCCGCCGAAAGTTACACGCCGCTCTTCGAAGAGGTCTTTCGGCGGCATGAAATTCCGGTCGAGATTGCGGACCGCTATCATCTCGATCGCTCGCCATTAGTGCTTGCGCTTTTAGCGCTTTTGGAACTGGCGCGAGCGGGGCTTCGAAAGCGCGACTTACTGCGCGTATTATCCAGCCCCTATTTTACGTTCGCTCATGCCGGCGGCGAGCCGCTCGACGCGAAGAATCTGCTCGATGTTCTCGCGCACTATCGCCCGAGTGGGGACGCGGAAGCGCTCATCCGCTCGCTCACCGCGCAACTCGAGCAAACCGTTACTCGAAAAGCGGAGGCGGAAGACTCGCTCGAATTCGCGAGAGAGCAAGCGGAGGAGCAGCGCATCCGCTATGCCATTCGCGATATTGACCGGATCGCAACGTTGCTGCGCCCACTCGCGCGCGAACTCACGCCCGCCGATTTTTGCGCAGCCATGCGGGACTTGATCGCTCAGCTTCATATCTCGGAACAAGTGCTCGCGATGAGCGCAGTCACGATAGCCACCGGCACGCTCGAATTGGATGCCCGTGCCTATCGCGCGTTTACAAAGCTGCTGGAAGAGCTGGAATCGCTCTTTGCATTAATGGGCATTGCGAACGAGACGCGGCCTCTCGCATATTTCGAGCAGCGCCTGAAAGCGGCGTTAATGCTCCGGCGGTATAGTTCGCGTCCGAAATCGGGCGCGGTGCTCGTCACGTCGCTCGCGCAATCCATTTCGCAGACGGCGGACTATCGCTTCATAGCCGGGCTGACCGAGGGCGCGTTTCCCTCGGCCTATCAGCCGCAAGTATTTCTCACCGGCTCGATGCAAAAGGGGGAGCGAAAGCAACTGCTCGAGGAGCGAGTGCTTTTTTATCAGGCCATCACGAATTTCACATCGCGGCTCTATCTCAGTTACCCGAAAACGAGCGCGGGCGGCGCGGCGCTGAACCGCTCCGGTTTTCTCGATGCGCTGGCGGAAGTTCTGAATATCGAGACTTCGCCAGTGCCGGAAGGAATCTTCTCCTATCGAGACCTTTATCTTGCGACCGGACGGCTGGAGCCAGCGGTCAAGAATGAGATCGAGCGCACTCACGCGAACGCACCCTGGCTTCGGACGCTTGCCACCCAAGTGCCGCAGGGTTCCAAGGCGGTCCGTGCGCGGCTCCGGAAAGAAGATTCGACATTCCGAGGCCAGGTCGATCCGCTTCTGCTTGACCCGGAAGAGCGCGCGGCCCTGGAAGCGAATCAGGGCCGGGTCTGGTCCGTGACGCAGCTCGAACGGTATGCAAACTGCCCGTTTCATTTTTTTGCGCGCGATATTTTGGCGCTCGGGGAAACCGAAGATCGGGAAGAAGGTCTGGATGCCCGCGACCGAGGCTCCGCGCTTCACGAGATTCTTCGTGAATTTCTTCTCTCACGCCGGGAACGAAATCTGCCGGCAATTCAGGACATACCGGAACAGGAATTAGAAGCCGTTACTACCGATGCGATTCGAACCGCCGAACGGCATTTCCAGACGATCGCCAGCGGCCATCCGTTTTGGCGGCTGGATTCCGAGCGATTGCTTTCGGAGGACCAGCCGGGTGGGAACGTATTCCGAAGATTTATCCAGCGGGAGCATGAACTCTCTCCATTCGAGCTTCGTCCGCGATTTTTCGAAGTAAGCTTTGGCGGGCAGGGCCGCGCGCCGAAAACGCCAATCGATCCCACGCTCTCCCGTGGCGAGCCTGTCAGCATGGGAGGATTCAAATTGCGCGGGAAGATCGACCGCATCGACGTTCCAAAGGAATGGGAAGATGGGACGGCCGCCGGGGACGCATTCGCCATCATCGATTACAAATCAGGGAAAGAAACTCCTTCCTGGTCGCAGATCGAGCGAGGGCTTTCCCTGCAACTTCCGCTCTATTTGCGAGTGGCCGAAGACCTGCTTCGAAGCCACATTCCGGAGCTGAAAGGAGTCGCGGCGCTCTATCAAAAATTGCTTACCGATGATGCGCAACGAAAGCTTGGACTCGCGATAAAATCCTATTCGGAGGTTGCGTTTGAAAAGCTGAAAGGCAGGAACGGCTATGTCGATTCCGCCGAGAAATTAGCTGAGATAATCGACACAACTATAATAAAAGCAAAGACTTACGTAGATGGCGTTGCCTCTGGCCATTTCCCGCTCACGGAGGCCAATCTAATTAAGCAGTGCAAGACGTGCCCCTACGGAACGGTCTGCCGAGTCCGGGAAGCGGAGGAGGCCGGAGTGCTCGGCTAATGCACTTTCTCGCCGCCTCCCGCAATGGGTGTTGGCGCGCTGGGGCGAAATCCGAAGGGATGCTCGCTTTGGCGGTCGGTTTTGATTTCGCCATATTGCGCTTCGAAGCGGTCGATGTTTTCCCGCATGGCGTTGAGCAGGAGCTTGAAATGCTGCGGCGTCATGATGATGCGGGCATGGACGCGCGCCCGTGGCACGCCGGGTGTGACGCGCGTGAAGTCGATAATAAACTCGGCCGGTGAGTGCGTGATGATCGCGAGATTGGAATAAATTCCTTCCGCTTCTTTTTCTCCGAGTTCAATTTGGAGTTGCTGCTGAATAGGGGTCGGTGGTGGATCGTTTTCTGGCATTGTAAATTTTTTTGTAGCCGTGACCTTCAGGTCACGGTGTTAGAAAATGGGTAGATAGCTTCGCACCCGTGATCTGAAGGTCACGACTACGAAGACTTGTTAGTGTCCTTGTTGTTTGAGTTCGTCCGATTTTTTATAGGCGGCTTCCGCGTCCTTTGGCCGGTTCGCGAAGGAATACGCGCGCGCGAGAACATCCCAGTATTCATGGGAGTTTGCCTGATCGGTTGATTTCAGCGCTTCGATATCGCCGACGAGCGCGATCACTTTATCCTTTTGGTTGAGGATAACGTAATTCTCGACTAAATTCATCAGCGTCTTCGGATCGTTCTTATCGATGGCGTGGAGTTGCTCGAAATAATTGGTCGATTGCTGGAGATCGGTTTTATAATCGGGATTTTTATCCTTTTGCTCGGCAACGGCGCGGTTCTTATACGCGGCGGCAATATCGTAGAGCGCGGCCTCGTCCGCTGGCGCCAGCGCCAGGGCCTTCTGATAGGCCGTGATCGCGCCCTGGTAGTCGTTCGATTTCATAAGCAGCGTGCCATACGAGATATACATCGCTTTGGAAGGATGCTGCGCGAGAATGCGCTCGTATTCCTGCTTGGCTTTGTCGGTCCGCTCCATGCGGGTGTAAATGTCCGGGATGGCTTGCGATGCAAACTCATCGCTGGGATCGATTTGCTGGAGCGTCATGAGGAGCGGAATCGCCTTTTGGAATTGATCGTTCGCGGCATTCTTATCGCCGTGGGCCTCGTCCGCCAGGCCTTTTTGATAATAGTTGTTGGCTGCAAGCGCGTAGGCTTCGGTCGAAACGCGAAGCGGCTGCATTCCTTCGACATCGCTCGAAGTAACGCGCCAGCCGGTCAGTTGCCATGCGAATGGCGGTTTATCCGCGCGTTCGAAATAGACGTAGCTCTGTTTGCTGGGATAGACATAGACCAGCGCGCTGTCGCTGCCGCCTAAGGAAACGAATTGCTGGCGCGCGGGCGCACCGCCAATGGCGCGCTCAACCGCGTCCGGTGGAAGATGGAGCATCAGGCCCATTGCAATGCCCTGATTATAGGAGGGGCTTAATTGGTTAATCTCGGTAAGATAGTTTTCCAGGCCTTTCGCGGTGTCCCCGGCGGAATAATAGACTTGCCCGAGCAGCGCGTAGGTTTCCGGTTGATCGGGTTCCAGCTTTCGCGCGCTTTCGAGATAGCCGATGGCCGCCTGCTGCGCCTCCTTGGAATCCGGATTCGCATTATACGCGCCCAGGCCGCCGTTGTATAGTTCCACCCAGGTGTTGTGTTTAAGCTGCTGAAGTTCAGACCGATGCGTTACCGAATACAGCATGGCGGTATCGATAATATTCGCGATCGTTTCATATTCTTTCAGGTCATTGAGGTTCATGGCATAGAGGTACCATGCCTCATCGCCGGTGGGGTCTTCGGTGATGGCCTGTTTCAGCATGCGGTCGGCGCTAATGTAGTCGCGCCGCTGCCGGTAGAGCTTGGCGCTCTGCACGTCGGCAGCTCCGCAGCCGGCGAACTCGAGCGCGAAGGTTGCAATTAATGCAAGGAGAACAGTCTGTTGAATCTTCTTCATAAAAATAATAGTTCAATAAATCCTTATCACCCCCTCCTAAAAAGAAGGAGGGGGACGGGGGGGTGGCTGCGTGCGCGTCAAGACCACCCCCTAACCCCCTCCTTCTTTAGGAGGGGGAACTTACTACACATTCGCTTCTTCTTTCAACATTCGGGTCAGTAGCCGCACGCACGTGCCAGTGCCACCTTTCGGGATGTAATCCCCCTCCGAATCCGAAATCGCGGTACCGGCGATATCCAAATGTACCCACGGATAATTCGTGAATCGCTTCAGAAACATCGCCGCGGTGATGGCTCCTGCCCAACGGCCGCCTACATTCTTGATGTCGGCCACATCGGATTTGATGAGTTCGTCATATTCGTCGTATATCGGAAGCTCGCAGACGCGTTCATAGGTCGCGTCACCGGCGCGTTTCAGGCGCTCCATCATCGAGGTATCGTTACCCATCATCCCCGTGGTGGTATGGCCGAGAGCGACAACGCAGGCGCCCGTCAGCGTTGCGAGATCGATGACCGATTTCGGCTTGAATTTTTCCGCCCAGATCAGCGCATCGGCCAGGACGAGCCGCCCTTCTGCATCGGTATTGTCGATTTCGACCGAAAGCCCGTTCGAATACGTAATAACGTCACCGGGGTGGATCGCCGTGCCGGATGGCATATTCTCCGCGCTCGATACCAAACCGACGACGTTTACTGGCAGCTTCAGCGCCGCCACCGATTTCATTGTGGCAATGACCGTCGCAGCGCCGGACATATCGCCCTTCATCTCCCCCATTCCGGCGCCCGGCTTGAGAGAAATACCGCCCGTATCGAAGGTAATTCCCTTGCCGACGAGGACGATCGGCTTTGCGTCCGGTTTCGGAGCGCCGTTGTATTCCATGATGACGAATCGCGCTTCTTTCGCGCTGCCCTGATTCACCGCGAGAATGCCCACCATCTTGTTGGCTGTGAGTTCCTTCGGGCCGAAGACCGTGACCTTCACGCCATATTCCTTCCCGACATCCTTCGCCCAGTTCGCCATGGTTTCCGGGAATTTATTATTCGACGGTTCATTCTCCATGTCCCGGGCAAATAGCGCAGCCGTGCAAACGGTCTCGGCTTCATCCATCGCGGCCTTCACTTCGGCGCTGGAGGAACCGTGGAGGCTATTGCCATCCTCAATAATCGTGACGCTCTCGACCGGAACTTTCGGCTCCTCTTGCTTGAAAAACTTATCGAATTTGTAGAGTCCGAGCATTGTCCCCTCGACGATGGCGGCGGCGACTTCCGCGCCGGTCGAGCCATTCACGCTCGGAAGCAAAATAGCGAGCGATTTCGATTTCGTCGCTTGCGCCTTTTTTGCCGCGCGGGCCGCGGCGCGGCGCACCATTTCTAAAGAAACTTTATCCTTCTTGCCCAGACCCACGAGGAATACGCGTTTCACCGCCGCCTCGCTCCGCTTTGGATAGAGGACGAAGAGTTCTTCCTTCTTTCCGGCCATATCCCCCGCAGCGAGAAGCGCTTCGGCCGAGGCGCCCACGGAGTTGCGGCCAATACCTTTTATAGTGTCGCGAATCGCGCGTTTATCTTCGGGTTGAAACATCGTGACCGCGTGTGCGCGGACTTTTTTCCAGGTGGTCTTTTGGACGCTAAAATTCATCATGCTTGTTAGGTAACGAAATTACAAATGAGTGCCTTAGAACGGGTGAAATCATGGCCTCGCAAACCATCGGAGCCGCGGAACCATGCCTGTAATATCTTACAAAGTTACGAAATTTGGCGGGCGCATCGTGGAAAATTGGTATTCGGCGGAGGGAATCGTTGTGATGAAAGGATTGTAATTCAGGCAACCATTAACCGTTGTGAAATCATTATGAAGACTCGAACCGCATTTTTTCTTCTTCTCAGTGCTTGCTTTTTCGTTCCATCATTACGTGCGCAGCTTGTGCCGCGCACCGTTCTCGTCGAGGAAGGAACGAATTGGGCGTGCCCGCCGTGCGCAATGTACAATCCCGGGCTTGAAACTTTCCTCAATCAGCATGAGGGGAGTGTAATCCACCTGGCATACCATCCCTATTGGCCGGATTACAATGACCCAATGCATCTTAACGATCTAACTGACAATGATTCTCGTGTTGCCTACTATGGAATTAGCGGCGTGCCTGCCGTGACCTTTAATGGATGTAACTATTTCGAGCCCGCTTCCATACCGCAACTCGAGGCGACGTTCGATAGCTGCGAGAGCATTATGAGCCCCGTTGCGCTTACGGTTTCCCGCATTGTGAATGGCTCGACGGTTTCCGTGCATGTCGCGATTCACCCGGTTGCCGACCTCTCTTCTTATACCACGCTTCATTTGCGGGTTGCCGCGGCGGAATCATTTGTTCCGGGGCCGGGGCCGAACAAAGAAGCGCGATACATCCACGTCATGCGGCAGATGATGCCGAATGACAACGGCACGCTCGTCCGGCTTGGCACGGGCGATACCTCATTCGATTTTACCTATCCGCTGAAGGCCGCGTATAATGCGGCCGATATGTACGAAGTCGCGTTTCTCCAGAACGATGCGGATCACAATGTTCTTCAAGCAGGGACGGATCAGCCGGAAATTATTCTAACGCCCCAATCGAATGCGGAGTTGGTGCAGCGCACCTCGAATAGCACGGCGGACCTTCCGTTTACTTTGAGTTCAACCTTCGCGAATGCCATTTCCGCAACCGTTACGTTTTATCCGACTTCGAGCACGGTTTGGCCGATGGCGGTGAACGGCACGGCGCTTTCCGGGACTCAATCCATTTCGCTATCGGGAAATCAAGCGCAACCGCTCGATGTAACGGTAACGATTGGCTCCGGCGCATACATGAGCGGAATCCTCGCCGTTTCCACGGTGCAGAACGGGGATACGGTCGTCGCTTCCTATCCGATCAAAGTCATTTCGCCAGCGGCGAAAGTGGCGTTCGTCGATGTCTCGCAGGATTCATTCCGCACCTCCTACACGCAGGCCACGTTGGATCAACTCAACCTGCCCTACGTTCCTCTGACGAGTAACGAAGCGGAGTCGATCGATGGATGGTCAGCCACGACGTTTCCGGAAATGGTGATCGTCGCAAATAAATGGATTATCACCGGCAATGACAAGCCTCGTGTTACGCAATACCTTCAGAGCGGCGGGCATCTTTTCGTTACGGGCGGCGAGATTGGATTCGGCCTCGCAGATCCTAATTCCACTCCAACCGACCGCGATGAGAATTTTCTTGAAAATACCTTGCACGCGACTTATGTGCGGGATAGCGCCGGGCCACAGACCGTGCATGGCGTGACAAACGACCCGATCACGGGAACGTTTGCAAACACGGACATCAATATTTATGCACTGAACGTCGATGCCTCCGCCGGCAGCTTGAACCAACCGGATGAAATTAAGCCGGCGAATGGTTCAATCCCGATTTTTTATTATGGTTCCGGAACGGCACAGTGCGGAGGAATCCGGTGGAAGAGTGCCGGCTCGATGCTCGCGTATCTCTCCTTCGGCTTGCAAAATCTTGCGGCTGCCGATCGCGCTTCGATCACGACCGATATTTTCAAGTGGTTCGAGTCTGCGAGCGCCGTCGGATCGAGCGCGCCGAACGCGCTTTCGATTGGAACGAATTATCCAAATCCATTTACGAACTCGACCTGGCTAACCTACGATCTCGCGCAGGATGGCCCGGTACGGATTTCGATCGTGGATGCTCGCGGCGCGGAAGTCGCCGTGGCCCTCGATCAATTTCAGAATGCCGGCCCTCACATAGTGAGCCTCGATACGAAGGCCCTCGCGCCCGGCGTATATTTCGCCATTCTGCGCACCCCGGAGGGTTCGAGGATTCTTCCGATGACCAAGGAGAAATAGAGAAGGATTCGGTCTGGCGAAATTAAGACGATAGAATTGGCGTTGTTTCTCCCTCATGGCTGAACAGCGACACATTCCGAAGGATTTTACCCCCGGCGGCAGCGACCGTCCGGTCTTTTGCTCTTTTTGCGGACGCGCGTCCGAGGAAGTCCAGACGCTTATTTCCGCCCCGTTCGGCGGCGCGTTTATCTGCGATGTTTGCACCGCTAACCACGTCGATCTTCTCCGCGCGCACCTGCCGCAATTTGCGAAGAAGGGCAACGTTCGCCGCGCGGGACTTGCTACGTTTACCCCGCGCTCGATCGAACGGGCGCTCTCGGAGCATGTCATCGAGCAGGATCGCGCCAAGCGCATTCTCGCGGTCTCGGTGTATAACCACTATAAGCGCATCGACTCGGAACTCCTCGTTGGCGTAGAAGGATTCGAGGATACGGAGATCGAGAAATCGAATATTCTGCTCCTGGGTCCGACCGGCACCGGTAAAACGCTGCTCGCGCAGACCCTCGCGAAAATTCTGGACGCGCCCTTCGCGATTGCGGATGCCACCACGCTCACCGAGGCCGGCTACGTTGGCGATGATGTCGAATCCATTCTGAGCGCGCTCTTGCAGGCGGCGGATTTCGATGTCGCGCGCGCCGAGCGCGGAATTGTCTATCTCGATGAAGTCGATAAGATCGCGCGCAAATCGGATTCGGCTTCGATCACGCGCGATGTTTCCGGCGAGGGCGTGCAGCAGGGTTTACTGAAATTACTCGAAGGAACGATTGCCGGTGTGCCGCCAAAGGGCGGACGCAAGCATCCGGAGCAGCCGCTCATTCACATCAATACGAAGCACATTCTTTTTATCGCCGGCGGAGCCTTCGAAGGATTAGACAAAATTATCTTGAAGCGCCTGCATCAGACTCCGATCGGGTTCGGCGCAAAAATTCCCTCGCGCGTCGATGAGAAGGCCGTCGATCTCTTCCAATTTGTCGAGCCGGAAGATTTGCTGAAATACGGATTCATTCCCGAACTTATCGGTCGCCTTCCCGTGATCGCTCCGCTGAACGGACTTTCGCGCGAGGCGCTCTATCGCGTGCTCACGGAGCCGAAGAACGCGCTCGTCAAGCAATACCGCAAGCTCTTTGCGATGGAAGGAGTAGAACTCGAATTCGAGCGCGCCGCGCTCGATCTCATGATCGAAAAAGCCATCGAGCGCGGCTCCGGCGCCCGCTCGCTCCGCTCGCTCATGGAAGAAACGCTGATGGACATCATGTTCCACCTGCCCGAAAACGAGCGAGCAGAGAAAGTGGTCATCACCCGCGAAACCGTCTTAGGCGGCGCGCCGATGATGATTAATTCGGAGCGTATGGCGGCGTAAAATCCCACGCAGCCCACCAATCCCCGTTCAAACGTTCCCGCTGCGGCACGCAGCGCCAGCGATGCGGGCTGGGCAGGTAATTTCGATCTTGCAACACAGATCATTTATGGGAAGTAACGATAAATCTCGCGGCGATTAAGCACCCGATGCACAACTATCTCATCCCCACGGCTCTCAATGCCAACACGATAGGCGCCGATTCTCACTCGGAAATATCCCGTGTGCCCTTTCATATACTTAACGGATGGCAGGTCCGCAAGCCGGTTCAATTTTGGTAAAATCTCGAAGACGAGCTCATCAACTTTGGACTGGTATTCCGGCAAGAGCCGGTCGCGGTCCTTGAGGAATGTCTTCTTGATTCGGACGTTCACTTCCGTCCGATAATACGTTTCGCCTCTTCGAGATCGAATTCTTCGTCGTCTGCACTTTCTTCCATCGCCAGCGCCAGACCTTCGTCAAGAAGCGATTCGGAATCGAGCAGGCTCAAAGCCCGCTCGATTCGATTGCGGTCGATGACATCGGTATCGACCGTTATCAGAAGTCTATGATCCTTTTCCGTTATTTCTACTCCGTGCATAATGTACCTCTCCAGAAAATAACACCGCACCCCATCCCAAAAACTCCCACGCAGCCCACCAATCCCAGTTCAAACGTTCCCACCGCGACAAGCAACGTCGGCAAAGCGATGCTGGAAAGCCTAAGAGATGCTAAAGATTAAAGCATGTTCTCTAAAACTAATTCTATTGCCTCCAATCCACGTTCCCTTGCGGATCTATCAATCCAACGGAGTTATTTTTGTCCGCTACCCAAACGGCACTCGTTAGAGAAAGGTCCGTCGGAGTTGAGGATCTCGTGCTAACAATGGCCAGCGCAGTGCCGGTGGCTACTGCTGACTCGGCAGCGATTTCGCTTCCATCCGGTGACCATGCGGAGTAGGTTTCGGTGTTAGGCCCGCTCGTCACTTGCTTTAGACCCGTTCCGTCCATGCCAATCACCCAGATATGGCCGTTCATTGCAAAGGATATCTTCGTGCCGTCCGGGCTGACGGATGGGAATTGTGGTTGTGTTAATCCACTGCCGATGGAAGTAATAGAGGAGAAATTCTTGTCCACCTTGAATAACCCCTGTGAGATATACGTACGGGTTACTAAATCAGTCCCGGTAACACTTCCGGATAAAACCAGCGAGCCATCCGGCGCCCAACTCGCATCCCATAAGCTATCGATGTACCACAATTGCGTGCCGCTCGATGAATAAATAAGTGTACCAAAGTGAGTACCTAGTTGACCGCCGAGAAAATCCGAATAGTTAACGCTGACATATTTCCCATCCGGCGACATCTTGGGGTGTGCTGGAACGGTTCCGATGGCCTCTTGAAAATCAACAACCGTCTGCGCGTTTTGTCCGTCGAGGGAGGAAACGACAACGCTTGCCGTTCCGGAGGATGTGTAATTCCAATTGGTAGTCCAGATAATGCGTCCACCCGGCGCGAATGACGGATCATCCCCGTGAAAAAGAACAGAACTTGTATTGCTTCCAAGCCCTGCATCGACCACCTCGTCGATCGGTTCGCCGAAAATTAACGTGCCGGAAGGGGTGGAACTCGAATTCGGACTCGTACTCGATTTGCAGCCAAAAGCCGAGCAAATGAGTAAAACAAAAAGTAGTTTGATGACAGTATTGTGCGACATGATCTTAGATATTAATGGTGTTCGATTCAACCGTCGAACACTTCGTGAGTCTTATCGTTCAGCGGTAAGAGAAAGCCTGCATCGCCCCATCCCAAAAAGCTTGTCCTGAGCTTGTCGAATGGATCTCACGCATCCCACCAATCCCCGCTCAAACGTTCACGCCGCCCGTGTAGAACAGACTTTCCAGTCTGTCGGCGGACCCTTCGACAGGCTCAGGGCAGCTTTTAGTCCGCGTCATCTCCGCACGGGCTGGAAAGCCCGCAGACAGGCTAAAAGCCTGTGCTACACGAGCTAAAATCCCACGCAGCCCACCAATCCCAGTTCAAGCGTTCCCGCCGAGGCAAGCAGCGCTGGAGACATGAAGAATTAACCCACCATATCAACTTCAACCGTCCGAGGGATGGGCATCCGCTTCGAGGCGTCGAGAATTTCGATACTCACGAGATTGCCATCGGCGTCGTAATCGAGGATTACGACGGGCTTATCCTCATCGCTCTCCTCGGTTTGATTCTCGATGAGTTCGATGTTGAGAATATCGACTTCCTGCGTCGTAGATTATTTTCATGCCTCGACCAACTCTGAGTCGAACTCAAGGGTGAAAAGCGACTTGAGCGGCAACTTTTGAGAGGCATCGAGAATCTCGATGCCGACAAGATGTTTATCCGCTGTCAGATCAACGAATACTCCATCCGCGACTTTAATCGCCGCAGCCGGTTTCTCGCCCGAGATCGAGATGTATGCGGCATCGACCTCTTTATCGTAGGATATCTTCATAATTCGTCTCCTGATCGTATGGGAAATTCGTAATAACGGTTATACCGCCAATTTCCCGAATATAAGCCACTAAAAGCGGCTGTCCATATTTTTCAACATAATCATTCGAGATTAATTCTCGCTTTACGTTAAGCGGCTGCTGATCGGCCTTGTCGATAGCAAGAATTTCGAGAATATCATTGCGCGACAGGCCATAGAGCTTTAATCGCTGTCGAGCATGCCGGGAAAATTCAATCTTCACAATGCAAATTTACGACAGTTTTATCCCCATCCCAAAAAATCCCATGCATCCCACCAATCCCCGTTCAAACGTTCCCGCCGCGGCAAGCACGCTCATGCATACACTAATCGTCCTTTCGGTTCGGGAATTTCGCGGCCTAATACTTTCGCGTAGTCGATCCACTCGCGCATTACTTCCTCGACATTTACGAGCGCCTCGGAATAGGTTTTGCCGTCGGCCACGCAGCCGGGAAGTTCCGGCACTTCGGCGATGAATCGGTCGTCCTGCCCGCTCCAGAAGATGAGAATTTCGTATCGGCTCATTATAGCATTGTTATGTCATACTCGCACACCCGACTGTCGAATTACATCTCGATTGTGCTCGATGAGCGATCCGTAAATTTTTGGCAGTTCGGCTTCTTTTCGAGCATACAGAATTTTCGAGATCGCGGTTGCAATTTCTTCGGGCGTCCCATCTTCGAGATAGGTCGCCAGATAATGGGCCGCGAATTCGGAATCCTGTAACTTCCGATTCAAATGCTCCTGATATGGCAGATTATTCATGCTATTCGTTGTTTATACTCTTTCCAAAGTGATTTTGCCACTGGAATAGTTCGTCGCTGTTCTGACTTGTCACATCCGTTAAGGACAATCACATGGTCAGCACGGGTGCCGATGTAAACGCGATATCCGGGTCCAGCATGAATTCGCAGCTCTATCACACCTTCACCCATGGGCTTCCAATCGCCTAAGGAGCCTTGCTCGAGCCGGTCTAGCCGCTTCAATACCGTGGCGTGGATCTCATTAGGCAGTGTATCAAGCCAAGTTTCGACCGGGCAGAGCCCGTCAGTGTGTCGAAAGAACTCGATATATTTTTGTTTTGCTTCCAATCTTACAAAAATACGAAGAGCCGCTTGTGCGGCCCTTGAAATCGACAGATTAGGAGATTAATACATATCCCCCATCCCGCCGCCGCCCATCGGTGGCATGGCTGGCTTGTCTTCCTTCTTCTCGCGCGGCATCATGCTCCCGGCTGTAATCCTTGTTGCTTTAATCCTGCCGCTACGAGCTGGCGTACCATCTCTTCCACGCTCATCTTTTTTTCGCGCGAGAGGCGTTCCACTTGGTCGGTCATTCCCGCAAGCACATGCTGTAAGGCCATATCTTTCGACGTAACCGGTGGCGGCATACGCTTAAATTTCTTAATGTCGTAGTAATCTAAGAATGAATGCGTGGACCAAAAGTCACGCTCTTCATCCTCGTTCTTAAATTTAGGAAGCACTTTTAATTTCTTCATCGAATTCCTTTCGTTCCTTACGATCCATCTTTCTGAATGAGATCGGTCTGACCTTACCGTTCCGAATAGTATAGCTTCCAAACAATGGAAAGCCACGATCGGTTTTACCCATAATAATCCACCGCTCTTCACCTTCCGAGTGTTCGACATCTGGAAAGATCAAAAACGGCTCATTGCGGCATGCTTCTTCGATTTCTTGATCGGTTACTTTGTGACTCTTCCAATTTTTACCGCGATTGCCTTCGTCCCAATCGAAGCCATCGTAATGATCTATTAATCCCATACTACAAAAATACGAAGGGCGGCATCATAGCCGCCCTTTGTCGATAAATAAATTATTTATCTTAATACATATCCCCCATCCCGCCGCCGCCGCCCATGGGTGGCATGGCTGGCTTGTCTTCCTTCTTCTCGCGCATCATCATGCTCCCGGTTGTAATCCTTGTTGCTTCAATCCCGCGGCGACAAGCTGGCGCACCATCTCTTCTACGCTCATTTTTTTTTCGCGCGAAAGCCGCTCGACTTCCTCGGTCAAGGCGTGAGGCATCCTGAGAAAAACGGCATCCTCGCCGCCAGCGATGATCGGCGGTGGTACGCGGCGCCATCCCGCCGGATCTAAGTATTCCGTCGAATCCGCCATGGACCAGAATTCGAATTCCTCGTCCTCGTTTATGAACTCAGGGATTGGTTTGAGTTTGCTCATGATATTGTTTTCTTTCGCTTTCGTGCATTGGCCGTGTGCAAATTGGCCGCAATCGGCCGTTTCGCTCGGTATAAACGATGAACAGGTAGCGTCCGGAGTCGGTTCGACTCTTTACGATACGGCGCTTCTCAGGTCCCGGATATTTCTCCGCATCGTATTCGACGAACGGTTCGTTTCTTAGTGCCTGTTCCGTCTCATAGGGCGCGACGTGATGTTTTTCCCAATTTTTCCAAACGTTCCCATCGTCCCATTCGATTCCATCGTAACGTTCGATAATTCCCATGTCACAAAATAAGAAGGGCCATCTTTCGACGGCCCTTCCATAACATTAATTCCAAAAGAATTAATACATATCCCCCACCCCGCCGCCGGGTGGCATGGTGGGGTTAGGCGGGTTCCTCTTCAAGCTCTTCTTCTTCCCATTCGTACTTATGCAATGTCGCAATCGGAAATTTCTTCGATGCGTCGAGTATCTCGATTCCCATGAGCTTACCGTCCTCGGTCATATCGAAGGTAATACCATCCGGTCCTTCCTCTGCAAAATCCGGTTCCACGTCGGAAAGTTGAATGTACGCCGTGTCAGCGTGACTGTCGTATGAAATCTTCATGGTTCATGCTCCCGGCTGCAATCCTTGTTGCTTCAATCCCGCGGCGACAAGCTGGCGCACCATTTCTTCGATCGTGAGTTTGCGCTCGCGTGAGAGACGTTCCACTTGGTCGGTCATTCCTGCGAGCAATTGATGAAGCACGAAGTCTTTCGACGCTGCCAGCGGTGGCACACGCGTAAAGCTGTCCGCGTCCACGTAATCGAACACGTTGTCGATTGTGGACCAGAACTCGAATTCTTCGTCTTCGGATTTGAATTCAGGGATTGGTTTCAATTCTTTCACGATCGATCTTCCTCTCTGATTTGTGCATATCCCGCGCGCAGATGACGCGAATACAGGTCCCTCGCTCGGTATAAACGACGAACAGCATCCTTCCAGCATTGGTTTTACTGAAGACGATTCGCCGCTTCTCCGGTCCTTGATATTTTATCGCCTGAGAATCGTAGTAAGGAATATTCAAAAAGGCCTCTTCCGCCTCGCGGTCCGAGACGTTATGGCTCTTCAAGTTCTTGCCGGTATTACCCTCGTCCCACTCGAAGCAGTCGTATCCGCGATCTTGCATTAATCCCATACCACAAAAATACAAAGGGCGGCCTCATAGCCGCCCTTTCGTCGATAAATAAATTATTTATCTCAATACATATCCCCCATCCCGCCGCCGCCGCCCATCGGTGGCATGGCTGGCTTGTCTTCCTTCTTCTCGACGATGACTGCTTCGGTCGAGAGGAGAAGCGCGGCAACGGAGGCTGCGTTTTGCAGCGCGGTGCGCGTTACCTTTGTCGGGTCGATGACGCCGGAAGCGAAGAGGTTCTCATACACCTCGGTCGCGGCGTTGAAGCCGTAGTCGTTCTTACCGGACTTCACCTGATTGACGATGACGGAACCTTCCAGCCCGGCATTATTGACGATCTGTCGCAGCGGCTCTTCGAGCGAGCGGCGAATGATGTCGATGCCAGTCTTGATGTCCAGGTTCTTCTCGTTGGTGTAGAGTCCGTTCGAGAGACCGGCCATCGAGCGAAGCAGCGCAACGCCACCGCCCGGAACGATTCCCTCTTCGACGGCCGCGCGCGTGGCGTGCAGCGCGTCTTCGACGCGGGCTTTCTTCTCCTTCATCTCAACTTCGGTCGATGCGCCGATCTTAATGACCGCTACGCCACCCGAAAGCTTCGCAAGACGCTCCTGCAATTTCTCACGGTCGTAATCGCTCGTCGTCTTGTCGATCTGCGATTTGATCTCGTTGATGCGACGCTTGATGTCTTCCTTCTTGCCCGCGCCTTCGACGATCGTCGTGTTGTCCTTGTCGATCGTAATGCGCGAAGCAGTTCCCAGATAGCCAAGCGTTGCGCTCTCGAGCTTAAAGCCCTTCTCTTCCGAGATGACCGTGCCGCCCGTAAGGACCGCAACGTCTTCGAGCATCGACTTGCGGCGATCTCCGAAGCCCGGAGCCTTCACGGCCGCGATCTTCAAAGTGCCACGAAGTTTATTCACAACGAGCGTAGCCAATGCTTCGCCTTCCAAATCTTCGGCAACGATTAGCATCTGGCGTCCCGCCTGCGCGACCTTTTCGAGGATCGGCAGCAAGTCCTTCATCGACGAAATTTTCTTATCGTGGATAAGGATGTACGGATTTTCCAAAACCACTTCCATCGTGTCCGGATCGGTCACGAAGTACGGGGAAAGATAGCCGCGGTCGAACTGCATTCCTTCGACAACGGAAAGTTCCGTCTCGATGCCCTTCGCTTCTTCGACGGTGATAACGCCGTCCTTACCGACTTTCTCCATCGCTTCCGCGATGAGATCGCCGATGGTGTGGTCGTTATTTGCAGAGATCGAACCGACCTGCGCAATTTCCTTCTTGCCTTCGATCGGACGCGAAAGCTTTTTCAGCTCTTCGATCACGTTCGTGACGGCGAGATCGATACCGCGCTTCAAATCCATCGGATTCGCGCCGGCGGTTACGTTGCGCAGTCCCTCGCGGAAGATCGCCTGTGCCAGCACGGTCGCGGTCGTCGTGCCGTCACCGGCAACGTCGGAAGTCTTCGATGCGACTTCGCGGACCATCTGCGCGCCCATGTTTTCGATCGGGTCTTCGAGCTCGATCTCCTTGGCGACGGTCACGCCGTCCTTGGTGATCGTCGGAGCGCCGAATTTCTTATCGATGACGACGTTGCGGCCTTTCGGTCCGAGCGTCACCTTCACTGCATCTGCTAACTGATCGACACCGCGCTTTAACTTCGCGCGCGCGTCGGTATTGAATACGATTGTCTTGCTTGCCATGATTGTGTTAGTTCTTTGATTAAAATTGATTGGTTTTCTTAATTAGGATTTCGAATTAGAAATTAGGAATGTCATCCTGAGCGGAGTTTGTCCGACCGAAGGGAGGACAAACGGAGTCGAAGGATCTCTTCGATTACCACCGCGCCGCTGTCCCACAAGAGATCCTTCGACTCCGCAAAACTCCGCTTCGCTTCGTTTTGCTACGCTCAGGATGACATGGGAAAAAAGCGCGGTCCCTCATTCGTAATTCGTCATTCGTAATTCGTAATTCGTAATTATTTCTTCTTCGCTTGTCCGTTCTTTTCGACGATCGCGAAAACATCGCTTTCACGCATGATAAGGACGTCCTCGCCTTCGAGCGCGATTTCGGTTCCCGAATATTTTCCGTAGAGCACGAAGTCGCCGACTTTCACGCCCATCGGCGTGAGCTTTCCGGCTTCATCGAACTTGCCCGGCCCGCAGGCGAGCACTTCGCCCTGGACGGGCTTTTCTTTCGCCGAATCCGGTATGATGATGCCGGACTTGGTCTTCTCTTCCGCTTCCGCCGGACGAACGATCAGGCGGTCGTGTAGTGGTTTTAATGTCATAGTGTATTATTGATTTGGTAATTAAGTGGTAAAATTGGGCTGAAATCGAGAAAAATGACTCAGCTGTTAGCACTCTGTTGGTGTGAGTGCTACGCGCTAACATGAATGGGGTTTCAGGAGGTTCCTCAATACATCCTATAACCCCCTTCGGCGGCCTCCTGGCCTCGGGTATTGTGCCGCCTCGCAGCGCCGGCTATTTCCTTATGTCCCTTCACGACGGGATTCGCATTGATCCCTTCGAAATATTCGTAACTTTGTAAAAATTCAAAATTATGTTTTTATGAAAAAGCTGCTGTGTTCTTTGGTCGTTTTAAGTTTTTTTGCGCTCTCCGTGCGGAATGCCGACGCGCAGCATAGTTACCTCGGCATCCGCGCGGGCGCAAATCTTGCGGATCAATTGATTACCTTGCCGCCCGGCTTCACGCACTCCATTCATGCCGGGTTCCTGGGCGGTGCGGAGTATGAATACTGGTTCTCGGCATATAAGTACTGGTCTGGCACATCGTGGGGTCTCGATGCACAGGTCCTTTACGATCAAAAAGGGGAACACTACGACTTCACCGATATAAACGCATTCCATGAATCAGGGAACGGAAATGATATCCTCAATTATCTCGAAATTCCGATTTTAGTGAAGGCAAGATTTGGAAGTGCGGATTTCGCGCCGTATGTCTTTGCCGGCCCAAGCATCGGTATATTCTTATCAGGTGCAGATTATGAGCAAGTGAATGGTTCGCTTGAAACCAAAACATCTTTTGCAGATTCGGAACTCACTTCACCGGATATTTCTGCTCTCTTTGGCGCGGGCGTTTCAATTGCTTTAAGTTCCGGTCCCATGCTATTCTTTGAAGCGTCGTATGCTTTGGGGCTTGTAAATATTGACAAGATGCTACCCATAGCAAACTTCCCCGTCATTAAATCCCGCGACATCCGTATAGCAATCGGAATATTGTTCCCATTAGACTCCCCCGGTTTAGCGCGTTCTAGTTTTTGAGTGGAGCAAGCTAAAACTTGCTCCACCCCACTACTATTTCTTCTCCAGCGATTCGAAATATTTTCGGATGAGCGCGTCGTAGTCCGGGGTGTAGCCGGTTTCTTTTGCATTCGTGATTTCTTGCTGCAATTCTTTCTGCGCTTCCGGGGAGGCAATGTCGAGCGCGCGCGGGGATGGGCGGACGATGTCCTGCCCCGGCGTCGATTCGCGCTCCTGATCCTTATCGCGCGTGTGGACGGAACGCTCGGCATCGAGCAGGCGCGAAAGAATTCGTTCCTGACGCTGCAACGTGGAAGGCGTAATCCCGGAAGATTTCATATCGCCGATGGACTGCTGCATATCATCCGCGATCTTGCGCAACTCGTCAGCCGATTGGTGAAGTCCGGTCTGTGCCTGACGCTGCTCGTCCGCCATTTGATCGAGCGATTTCTTGACGGCTTGTTGCTGCGCTTCGAGCTTGCTCATCATGGACTGTTCGCGCATCAACTCCTGTTCGCGCGCTTCCCCGCCGCCACCCTTTCCGGCCATCATGCCTTGCATCTGGTCGTTTAGCTGCTGCTGTTGCTGGGCCATTTGGTTTATCTGATTGATAAATTGCTGCATCGCGCTATTGCCAGTCTGCCCACTCGAACCGGGCATATCGCCGCCGTCTCCGCTGGAACCCGATCCCGACTGCCCATCCTGCCCCTCGCCACCGGAGCCGCTGGAACCTTGCTGCCCATTTTGCGCCATTTGCTGCAACGCCTTCTGGAATGCGCTCGAAGCTTTGTTGAGCGAAGTCATCGCCGACTGCGCACTCTGCTGGGAACTCGGTTGGTTGCGGTCGGTCATGGCATCCTCGGCTTGTTGCATTTCACTAAATGCTTTGCCCATTTGCTTCCCCATTTCGGGCGTAACCTCTGTCGATTTTTGCGCGAGCTGCATCGCCTGCGAGGCCGTCTGACCAAGTTCGTCTTTCTTTTCCGATTGCTGGTCGGCCATTTGGCGGAAGACGCTGGAATTCGGCTGCGCGTCTTTCGCCTGATTCTTTAGCTGCTCCTCGGCTTTCGAAAGTTGGTTTAGCTGATCCTGAATTTGCTTCATCTGGCGCATGGTGCGCTGCCGCTCGTTCTCGGACATCTGGCGTTTCAAAGCCGCGAGTTTTTGCTCCGCCTCCGACATTTGTTTGGAGGCGGATTGCGATTGCTGTGCGCCCTGCTGCATATTTCCCTGCTGCATGGACTGCGCGGCTTGCTGCATCTCCTGATCGGTCGATGGATCGGCGAGTGCCTGGGCGGCAGCCTTCATCTGATCGGGCGCCTGCATTTGCTCGGGTAACTTTTGCATCTCCTTTGCAACATCCTTCATCTCATCGCGCATGCGGTCGAGTTCTTTTTGCGCGTCCTGCTGCTTGCGGGCTTCGGCCGCCTTTTCTTCGGGCGTCATTTGCTTGCCCTGATCCATCTTCTGGTGTGCATCATCGGCCGATTTTTGCTCCTGCTTCGCCAGTTCGCTTGCGGATTTCATCAGTTCATCGACTTTTTGCTCCGCCTGAATTTTTCGTAGAATATTTTCCGTCCGCTCGATGGATTTTCGGAACTGATCTTCATTCAGCTTCATGTTTTTCATCGCCTCGGCGAGCTTTTGCGGATCGACGTTCTTCTGCATCGCCTGCTGAAGCTGCTCCATCGCTTTCTTGAGTTCGGGCGAGTCGATCTGCTTGAAAAGGTTCTGCAGGTCCTGATATTCCTTCATCGTCTCCGGCGAGAGCGCCTTTTGCTCATCCATCGACTTCGTCATCTCCTGCAAATCTTTCGCGACCTGATCGATGCGGTTGTTGAGTTGGTTTTGCCGGTCGAGCATTTGCTCCATGTCCTTCTGCTTGGAGAAGTTCTGCGCTTGCCGGGCGAGGTCGTTCGGCTTTAGCTGCTTCATTTCATCGACGGCGGCATCGACTTTTTTCTGAAGCTCCTCGGCATCCTGCTTGATCTCGTTCATGTTCTGCTCGGACTTGTTGGCCTGCTCGTCCGCCTGCTTGAAAATCTCTTCGACCGATGGCACGCGCACGGTGTATTCCGGCGTGCGCGCGGTGTGCGACCCGGTGACGGCATCGTTATCAGTCACTTCCATCACGTAGCTCACTTCATCTTCCGGCCCGATAGCCATCGGAGTAAGGTTCCAAATATAGGGCACATCCAAATCCTGCGTATTGTAATTCGAAAGTGGGACCGTGAGCCAGGTGTAGGTCGAATCGGGCCGCAAATATTTCGATTTCGAAAGGCGGTACCCTAAGCGGACGCCGCGAAATCCGAAATCGTCGTGAATATGCGCGAGCATATCGAGCCGCATATCGTTCGGAAGATCGGCGTTGCCCGAAGGCTCCAGCAGCACGATTTCCGGCGGCTGATCCTGCGTGATGGAAACTGCATATTCGATTGGGTGTTCGCTGGAAACGAAATCGCGATCGACAAGCGCAATATGGTAGGAACCGGATTTCAAAAAGGTTACACTGCCCGTTGCAATAGAATCTTCGATCGACAAAGCATAGGACAAATGGGTCCCATGTGACGCATTGGCCCCTGAATCTGCCACAGGGCTAAATGCAATTTCCGCCTTCGCCAGCGCCTTCGAAGCCACCACGCGAAACACGCCTCGCGTTCCCGCGACGCCGGAAATATCCCCGATATTCTCCGGCAGCACGACCGGCTTGATGCGCGTGTAGGCCGGTTGCTCGATGGTAACCATCAGCGAGCGAACGATCGGGTGATCGAGCACCGAAATATTGAAATGCGCGGATTCGATTTCTCGTGCATCCACGAAATATTCTATTGGATGCTCGGCCTGAATAATATAGGTGAATCCAGCCTTGCAGCTATGGGCATTGGCCCATGCGGTGTCGAACGGCGAGGAGTTAAGCGTGATGGCATCGAAATTTTTTTGTCCCTCCTCGCGCGTTCGAAGCTCGATTTGCGGAAGCTGTTCGCCTTTCGTAAATATTCGTACTTGCACGGAATCGCCGCGCATTACGCGAACATCGCCCGGAAATACATAAAAGGTAAATGGCGCCGGGGTCTGGTAGAACGTCCGAAAATGTTCGAGCCGGTTGGTGGCCGCGAGCATATCGCTCTTCGCTCCCAAGAATGCCACAACGCCGAGCAGAAGCGCCGAAAGAAAAAGTAGCGCCGCCCGCTTCAGCGGCCGGTCGTCCACGATGTCCATGAAGTCCACTGCTCGCGCGGAACCATACACGTTGGAAAATGCCGCCAGCGCAAAGCTCGGGGAACCATAAAAAGCGGAAGCCTCGGAAAAGATGGGCCGGGCCAGTTGCAACGTATTGACAAGATGGTCGCTGACGGCAGGAAAATGCGCGCCAACCGCGGAAGCCAGCTCATCATCCGAAACGCGCTTGGAAATGCCTGTTCGAACGAGCAGCGGTGGAATGACAAATCCAAAAAATCCGGCGAGGAGAATTGCCAGAGCCGAATAAAAAAGCCAGGTGCGCCCAACGATGGAAAAATGTCCGAGCAGTTCCGCCACAATAGCAATCAGCGCCACGACAACCACCGCCGCCAGCCCGTTGGCTATGCCGCTCCATAGCGCGACGGATTCTCGCCGCCTTCGGAGGCGCGAGAGACGCGAGAGGAGTTCGTTGTAAAGTTCTTGTGGCACGTACTGATATTTATGAGATTTCCGGGTGATTCCCGAGATGAACGAAGAGGTAATTCCTGAGATGAACGATTGTGATCTTTAGATGCTCTTTGGTAACCTCGAATAGCTCCGTTCGGGTTCTCTCGCGGAACGGAATTAGGAACAAAATGGATAAGTGTGACTCATATTTAATTAAGGAGTCTCTGATTAAGCCATTTTTGCCGTCATTGCGAGAAGAGCGAATCGACCGAAGGGAGATTCGCTCGACGAAGCAATCCGCGGATTTTAACGCAGGGGATTGCTTCGTCGGATTTTTCTCCCTTCGGTCGAAAAATCCTCCTCGCAATGACATCCTTGAACCCACTGGAATACAAAATCCCCATCTCACAAATCTTCCTCAAATCCAATAAATCTCAGTCGTGAACATCGAAATGTTGGAACCCGGCGCGCCGCCGAGCTTAAATGTATTAGTCCTCGCCTATTATTTCCCTCCAATGGGACTTTCCGGCGTGCAGCGAACGCTCAAGTTCGTCAAGTACCTCCCGGAATTCGGTTGGCGGCCCATCGTGCTCACTGCCGGGGAGACGCCCTACTACGCTCACGACCCTTCGCTGCTCGAAGAAACCGAGCCGCTCGTCGAGGGTGGTTTGGTCCGCATTGTTCGCACCAAGCAGAGTGGTGCTCCTTCGACAAGACTGGCGCGGAAGGAGGGCCAGACGCTCAAGCTCCCGCGCGAGCGGTATCAGCGGATGGGATCGAAACTGCTCCAAACCATTTATCAGCCCGATAGCCGCATCAAGTGGAGGCGACCCGCCCTTACCGAAGCGGAAGCAATCTTTCACGAGGAGCGCATCGATGCCATCTATGCCACGGCACCGCCCTTCACCGACTTCCTCATTGCGCGAGACCTATCGAGTAAGCACCATGTGCCGTTTCTCATGGACTACCGTGATGGTTGGGTCTCGAATCCCGTTCATAATTTTTACGCAACGCCATTTCACAAGGCCTACGCACGGAAGCTGGAGGATAGCTGCCTGCGTGCGTCGAGCGCAATAACCGTCGCGAGCCGCCGTTTGAAGGAAGTACTCCTCAGGCATTATCCTTATCTCAGGCACGAAGACGTCGTCATCGTTCACCACGGCTACGATCCTGTGGACATGGTCCGTGGCGAGGCAGCATCCGCGAAATATCGCGACCGGGAAAAATTTCGAATGACCTATGGTGGCCTGTTCCATGCAGGCCGCGCCGGAAAGTTTCGATACTCGCCCGTGCCGTTGTTCCAGGCGGTAAAACTCGCAATTAAGCAGGACTCCGCACTTGCGGGTGATATTGAATTGGCCTTCGCCGGCGTCCTACAGAAGGAATATATCAAAACCGCCGAAAAACTGGGGCTGTCCGCAAACTTGCGGCCCATGGGCTATCTTCCGCACCGCGAGGAGGTCGCGCTGCTCTTCGCGAGCGACGTATTGTGGATGACCATCCCGGAAGATTACAGCGTTCCTGGCAAACTCTACGAATACATTGGCACACACAAGCCGATTCTCGGCCTGGTGCCAAGTGGGTCTCAGGCCGAGCGACACCTCAAGGACTATGGCGCCGGAGTCATCGTTCCACCCAACGATATTCCGGCGATTGCAGCGGCAATTCTGGAGCTGTACCACAAATGGCACAAGTCACTTTTGCCCCATAATGTAAATATCCCATTTGTCCAATCGTTCGATCGCCGCCAGCTTACGCGGGAAATGGCCCGGCAGTTGGGGCTTATGCTCCGGCCCTGAGGGTGCGGGCATTTCCGGCGGAGGCATGGAAACCATTTTTCGTGAATTGGGCTTCATCGGAGGTAAGGAGACCAGGGTCGTATGGTTCTTCGCTCTATGATCGGTTTAGTTTGCCGGTTGAGCGGGAGGCATGCGCGGGGATAGACGATGAAGATCATCCGTGCTGCATGGAGGACGCTGTTCATTATTTCGCTCGTATGCGTGCTGGGTAAGGGCACGGCACGAGCGCAGTTCATGGCGTTGCGCACACCGTTCGAGCGGTTCAGCGATTACCGTCTCACGATCGGGTGGGGAGCTTCCACGCCCCCGAATTCGCAGTGGAACGATTTTACGCATTCGACCGCCCCCACCGTTAATAAGCAGATTAACTTCAATCAGTATATTGCCATTGAGTATGGTCAGTTTCGCTTTGGCCTGATGTCCTATGTCTTCCCTTCGAACATGCTCCCCTTCATCGACTGGAACCCACAGTTTCAGATCGACCGCTTCGTCGTCGGCGGAGATGCTTCCCGTCTCGCGATGAGCATTCGCGGCGAGAACCTCTTTGCCAAACATGACGCCAATGAATATCTGGGCGATGGCCAGGCCGATAAAAGTATCTATCCTGACCGGAATTCCCTTTCATTTCTTATTACCTATTGGCTGGGACATCCGCCCGATTCAAGCGATTTTGGAAAATTTTTGCGGGAAGCAACTTCGGAGGATATGGAGGAAGATGTTACCACCGCAGGCCCCGTCCTCCCCGGCTCCGGTGGAAACATACGCTACTCGACACGCGATGGATTCAGCGTGGGCCTTGGATTGGGGAACGGGAAATATTCCGGTTCCGGCCCCATTTCGCGCTATCTCAATTTCTTCAGTACCTATAATGTCTATACCGATAAAGGATTTCCCGGCTTCAATCCGTTAGCCATCGTCCGGTATCGTATGCGCAACCTTATCGGGGAATTGGATGTCGCTGGCGATGATGTCAATTTCGGTATTGTCCTTCGCAATTTAGATCACTTCGATATCGAGACGGGTTTGCTCCGGCTCGAGCATCTATTTCCTCGCAGCTCCCGCGGACCCCACCGGCCCGAAGCCTATCTATCCATGACCTACGCGATCGCTCTCGGAAAGGACAATGGCTACTTCGAATATGGGGATGCTATTCTCAATCAGCTCGCCGATTCGGATGGGGATGGTTTGACCGACATTGAAGAAATCATGATCTACCATACCGATCCGAATAATCCCGATACGGATGGCGACGGCCTGAGTGACGGCGATGAAGTTCGGATATATGGCACGGATCCGCTCAATCCGGATACGGACGGCGATGGCCTCTCGGACGGCGATGAAGTCCATAAGTATCATACGAATCCGCGACTGGCCGATACCGATGGCGATGGCCTCACCGACGGCGAGGAAGTGTTGAAATATAAGACCGATCCGCTCAACCCCGATACCGATGGCGATGGACTTACGGACGGCGATGAAGTTCATAAGGATCATACCGACCCTCTAAAAAAGGATACCGACGGAGATGGCCTGAGCGACTACGAGGAAATCTATATTTATCATACGAATCCTCTGCTGGCCGATACCGATGGAGACGGTATTTCCGATGGCGATGAGGTCCATAAGTACCATACGAACCCGCTCAATCCCGATACCGATGGCGATGGCGTCCCGGACGGCCAGGACGGCTGCCCGCTCGAACCCGGACCGAAGTGGAACAATGGCTGCCCGGAAGTTCCCTATAAAGTCGGCCAGCGGCTTGCCCTGCCCCGTATTGAATTCGAGACGGGCAAGTGGGACATTTTAGAGCAATCCTTCGCGCCGCTCAATCAGTTGCTCGGACTCATGGAAAAATATCCGGGAACGAAAATTTCCATTCAAGGACACACCGATAACCAGGGCGATTCCGTTGCCAACCAGCGCCTTTCGATCAACCGCGCCAATTCGGTTCGCGACTGGCTCGTCCAGCATGGCATCAGCTCTACGCGCCTCGATACTCGCGGCTATGGGCAGACGCGCCCCATCGCCACCAACTCCACCGATCAGGGCCGCGAGACCAACCGCCGCATCGAATTTATTATTACCGAGAATTCCGATCAAAAACAAGGGAATTCCAATCAGAAGCAAGAGAACTCTGATCAGAAGCAAGAGAATTCCGATCAGAAGAAAGAGAATTCCGGTCAGAAAAAATAACTCGCGCTTCTTCGAAATCCGTTTCGGTTTCGAAATTTGTCCCCCTTCTCACGAGCCGGTAACATCCTTGCCCGATTTGGTGCCTATCATTTCGGGGATAAAGACACGAATATTTGCCTGAAACCATTCAAATCCTGAAACTTCTTCCCCGATTTTTGGTTTAAGAATTACGAATAAATCGGTCAATTCGTATGAAACACCTAATCGCGGCATTTCTCCTCCTCGCGCTCGTAAGCACGAGTTCACGCGCGCAATTTCGCAGCGACGCAAGCCAGGCGCAGCCGCCGCTGAACACGGCGGGCGCGATGTCGAGCGGCAGTAATTTCCTTTCGAGCATTTTCGATCCGGCGCGGTTCAGCATGCACCAAAGCGTCTCGATGAGCTATGTCGGCGGCGCCGGCGGCAGCATGGGCCTCAGCATGTTTACGAACACGTTCGCCTACCGTCCTTCGAGCGATCTCTATATTTCGGCGGACGTTTCGATGGTCTATTCCCCGTTCAGCACGTTCGGCAGCGCGTTCCAAAACCAGATGAATGGCCTCTACCTTACGAACGCGCAGCTCGATTGGAAACTCAGCGATAACACGTTCCTTCGCGTGGAATATGTGGGCGGTTCCGGCGCGGGGATGTACGGGTACAGTCCGTATTACTCTAATCCGTTTTATAATTCGCCGTTTGCCGCTCCTGGCGCCCACGCTGCCTCAGCGAACGTGCAACTCCATTAGGCTTTTTTAGTAAGGCTTGTCCAAACGCCGGTTTCGGGATAAAATTCTTGGCTCGGGCGAGCGCCAGCGGAGCCGCCGGAAGCACGCCGCCATCCAGACTCTATCGTGGACGTTCGTCGCATCGGTCGCTCTTTTTGTCGTACTACTTGGCTGGCAATTTGTTGACCGGACAATGCTCACGCACCCGGTCAGCGGGGAACTCGACCGGCCCGATATGCTCGTTCGCAAAGGCGAGCGCATTCAACTGAACGTCCTGAACGGCTCCGGACGCATGCGGCTCGCGCAAACGTTTACCGATTATCTTCGGGCACGAAAATTCGATGTCGTGCAGATGGATAATTACAAAGATTCGACGGTCGCGCACACCTTCATCATCGACCGCGTGGGCGATAGCACCTCAGCGCAAAAGATCGCCTACGCGCTCGGTGTGGACCCAGCGATGGTCCACCGCCAGATCGATTCGGAAGAATATGTGAAGGCCGATCTGGTGATCGGAAGGGATTATCCAGCTTTGAATCCAATGAAGTGAGAAAAGAATATTAATAGTGCATGTCATTCTGAGCAGGGTGCCCTCTGGGCCAATTCGACCGAAGGGAGAATTGCAGAGTCGAAGGATCTCCGGTAACTCACCGGCACAGCCAAACTACACGAGATCCTTCGACTCCGTTTTTCCTTCCTTCGGTTGGAAAAACTCCGCTCAGGATGACAGTTATTCAGAATTTCTAAACATAATAGGAGACCCCAAAAAACGAAATCTACGAAATCGAGCCCCCGGACAAAAAAAGTTACAGCAACGAAAGCTACAAAAACAGCTCCCGCAAAACGCGCGGCGGTGAAATCCGCCGTCAAGCGGCCGCGCCGGAAGCCGGAGCCATCGGCGACGGAACTAATCCATCAATCCGCGCTGAAGGCCGCCCACTACGCCCTCGAAAAGAAAGCGGAGGATATTCACGTCCTCGATCTCACGAAGATCACGTCGATGACCGATTATTTCGTGATCGCGACCGGTTCGAGCGACCGGCAGGTCAAGGCCATAGCGGAAAACGTGGTGAGCCAAATGCGCGATGTGGAAGGCACGAAACCCTGGCGCAGCGAAGGCTGGGATAGCCTGCAATGGGTCATTATTGATTTCGTCGATTTTGTTGTTCATGTGTTCCAATCGGAAGCGCGAAGATTTTACAACATCGAGCGCCTCTGGGCCGACGCGCCGATGGAAGAAGTGAAAGAGGACGCGGAGTCGGCAAAACCCGTTCGCAAGAAACGGAGCACGGCGAAAAGCAAAGAAGCAGTCAAGAGATCGCCTGCGAAGATTAAGGTGATTAGCGATTTCAAGCATGTAGAATAGAGCATTATTAAGTCTCTTATACTGTCATTGCGAGGAGCATTCGGCGACCGAAGGGAGCCGAATGCTACGAAGCAATCCCTCGGTTGATCACAACGGATTGCTTCGTCGAAGAAATCTCCCTTCGCATGAGCGATCATGCGGGTCGCTTTCTTCTCCTCGCAATGACGATGAAAAAATAACGTTGAATTTATGGAGCGGTTTTTAGAAAAGATATTCGAGTCCGCGCTGATGGAAATCGGCGCGCCAGCGGACACGTCCGTGAAGTTCGAGATTCCACAGAATGAGCAGCATGGCGATCTCTCCACGAACGTCGCGATGACGCTGGCGAAGGAACTAAAACGCCCGCCGCGCGAGGTGGCGAAGGAAATTATCGGCCACATTCATGCCGATCATGGACACCTGAAAGCGATTGAAATTGCGGGGCCGGGTTTCATCAATATTACCTTCGATAAGCAATATTTCACGAGCGGCTTGCGGGATATTCTCGCCGCTGGTCCGGAGTTTGGCCGCGTCGAAACAAATGCTGGAAAATCTATCAATCTGGAATGGTTGAGCGCAAATCCGACCGGGAACTTGCACGCCGGCCACGGACGGCAGGTCTGCCTCGGGCAAGCGATTTCAAATCTTCTCGACTGGACCGGCGCTGAAGTGACGCGCGAATATTATTTTAATAATGCCGGCAACCAGATGACGAATTTGGCCAAGTCGGTGCGCACAAGATATTTGCAGGAGTTGGGCGATGAGATCGAGTTGGATGAGGATGGTTATCGCGGCTCGGAGATCGTGGATATCGCGAAAGAGATCGCGCGAGAATTTGGCGCGGAAAGCCGCTCCGCGCCGCTCGAATTTTTTCAATCGTTTGGAGAACAGGAGAATTTCAGGCATATTAAAAGTACGCTCGAACGGCTCGGAGTGCATTTCGATATTTTCTTCAACGAGAATTCCCTATATGATTCCGGCGCGATCGAAGAAACAATAGCAGAATTCAAAGCGCGCGGACTCGCGTATGAAAAAGATGGCGCGCTGTGGCTAAAGCTCTCCGAAATGGGAGAGCAAGAGGATCGCGTGATCGTCAAATCCACCGGCGAACCGACTTACCGGCTCCCGGATATTTGCTATCATCGCAATAAGCTCTCGCGCGGCTACGATGAGATCATCGATATTTTTGGCGCCGATCATATCGCCACCATCCCCGATGTGCTTGCGGCCCTGCGTGCCTTGGGATACGATACTTCGCAGATCCGAGTCGTGATTCACCAGATGGTCTCGTTCGTTTCCGGTTCGGAATTAATTAAATTCTCGAAACGTAGCGGCGGCGCGTACACGCTGGATGAACTCATCGAAGATGTTGGCGCGGACGCGGTGAAATTCTTTTTCAACATGCGCGCCGCCGGCAGCCACCTGGAATTCGATGTAGAACTCGCGAAAGAGCAATCGGAGAAAAATCCGGTCTATTACGTGCAATACGCTCACGCGCGCATCGCGAGCATTTTGCGATTTGCCGTTCAGCAGGAGCTCGATATTTCTGATTCCGACGAAACGTCCCTCGATGTGCTTCGGCATGAAGAAGAGATTCGCTTGATAAAAGTTTTACTTCGGTTCCCAACCGTCGTCGAGCGTTCCACGGCGGCGCTGGCGCCACACCATATTTGTGAATTTTTGCGTGAAGTGGCGGCACAATTCCACAAATTCTATCAGGAATGCCGCATCGTCGGCGGGCCGAAGGAACTCGAACTTCCACGCCTGATGCTCGCACTCGCCACGAAGCGCGTCATTGCCGGCGGCTGCGCAATTTTGGGCGTAAGTGCGCCCGAGAGTATGTGATGATACCGCTTGGATTAGAAATTTTTCTTGTCATTCTGTTTCTGGTTCTTCACGCGTTTTTTTCGCTGGCGGAGACCAGCGTCCTTAACGTCCGCAAGAGCCGCCTGCGTGAGCTTTTGGACGACGAGGAAACTCCGGAGTGGAAGCTCAGAAGTGCGCAACTGGTTTTATCCTTCAAGTTGCAGCCCGAGAATTTCCTCGCCACCGTACAATCCGGTTCGGTATTTTTCAGCTTCCTTGCCGCGACGTTCACGGCTTTCATCACCTACGAGCAGGTTTGGCCGCTGCTTCACCTGGATTTGGGATGGGCCTCGAATTTTAGTTTGGTCGTCGCATTCATTGTGATGATTATCATCGTCACCGTGCTCGATCTTACCATTGGCGCTCTTATTCCAAAATCCATTGCGCTGCGCGAGAGCGAGCCGATCTCGCTCGGCATCGCGCGCGTGCTCGAAGCGCTGATGTCGGTGATGAAACCCGTAACCCACCTGCCCGTCCTCATTTCGAACCTCGTTCTCGGGCCATTCCGCGACCGCACGAGTTTTACCGAGAGCCGCATTTCGGAAGAGGAATTCCGCATGATGCTTGAGGAAGGCGCCCGGAGTGGAGCGATCGACAAGACCGAGAATGAACTGATCGAGAACATTTTCGAATTCAACGACCGCACGGCGCGGGAAGTCATGGTGCCGCGCATCAAAATGATCGCGCTCGATGTGGACATGCCGCGAAAGGACCTTATCGAGCGCATCATCTCCGAGGGCTTCACCCGGCTGCCAGTCTATCAGGACACGTTCGATAATATCCTCGGCGTCATTTATTCGAAGGACGTGCTCGCCCTCATCGAGCATCCGGAACTCATTATTCTCTACGACATCGTCCGACCCGTTCCTTTCGTGCCCGAAACAAAACTATTGGGCGAGCTTTTGCGGGAATTCCAACGGGAGAAACTCCACATGGCCATCGTCGTAGATGAATTTGGCGGCACGGCGGGGCTTATCACGCTGGAAGACGTTCTCGAAGAGATCGTCGGAGATATCCAGGATGAATACGATACCGAACAGCGTAGCGTGCGGGTCGGGAAGGACAGGAAATCAATTACCCTCTCGGCGAATTATTCCATCGGAGACGCCAATAGCGAGCTTGAAAAAATATTCACGCACTTCCATATTCCGGAGGATGAGGAATATGAATCGGTCAGCGGCTTTGTGAACAAATTATTCGAACATATTCCCGATTTGGGCGAAACGCGCGAAACACAGGGCGTGCGTATCGTTGTTACCAAAAAAGGAAGGATGAATATATCCGAAGTCCGCTTCGAAGACGCCGACCACGAGACCGGCCCACGGGAGGATGTTACAGTAAACCAAACTGCATGAGTATTCGCTACTGATTTTTTATCATTAGGATTTCGTTGTGTGGCGCCGGGAATGTATTCCCGGCGCCACACAACTCATTTAGCAATATTCATGCGATTTCCATCGCGCCTCCTCGGCGCTTGTATCGTTCTTTTCGCCGCTACTCCTCTCTTCGCCCAACGGCCGGAGGCGCTGAAGCACGCCCGCGCGGGATTCGAGTGGGAGCAAAAGCAAGAATATCAATACGCCCTCTTCGAATACGACACCGCCGCGAAGCTGGATCCAACCTATCCCTATCCCGTCGAGCGTATGGGTGGCATGTATCAGGAACTAAAAAATTATCCCAAAGCGATCGATTTTTACGAGCGGACGGTCCACCTCGATTCGACGTTCGATGTTTATAATTATTACAATCTCGGCCTCTGCTTTCACGTCGTTCAAAAATACGATAGCGCGGTCCTCAACCTGAAGGAATTTATCAAGCGCATGATGCCCGTCAATCATGCGGATACCGTCGCCATGCAGGATGCCGACTGGTGGATCAAATTCAACTTGGGCTGCATCGTCGAAGCGGCAAAACCGGAGAACACCGAGAAGCCGGTGCCGCTGGACGAGATCAATAGCAAATACGATGACTTTGCGCCAAGCGAAACCGCCGATGGGAGCACGCTCTATTTTACCTCCAGCCGCCCGGGAACGAATAAAAAAGAAGTGATCGAAACCGGCGGCTACGGCGAGGATATTTTCGTTACCCACCGCGATTCGCTGGGACATTTTTCTACTCCCGCGCCGCTTCCACCTCCGCTTAACTCGCTGGAAGACGAAGGTGCTGCCACCGTTACCGCCGACGGGCAAACGATGTTTATGAGTCTTTGCCGGCGCCCCGGCGGCGTGGGCGATTGCGATATTTATGAATCGCAGCTTGGGGGAAACCAATGGACCGCGCCCCAAAATCTTGGACGGCCGATCAACTCCCCCGCATGGGATGCGGAGCCAAGCGTGACCGCGGATGGAAACACCATGTATTTTTCCAGCACGCGGCCCGGTTCCATCGATGGCTCCGAGGATCTGTACGCCGCCTATCGCAACACGGATGGCACATGGACTCCGCCGCATAATCTCGGCGAGCCGGTGAACACGCGCTTCAACGACCGTTCCCCGTTTATTTCCGCCGATGGCAGAACGCTTTATTTTTCTTCCAACGGTCATCCCGGTTTCGGCAATCACGATCTCTTTATGACGCGAAAGCTCTCCGATGGAACCTGGAGCGTGCCCATCAATCTCGGGCGCCCGATTAATGCTTATGGAGACGATGTGTTCCTCACCATTCCCGCCAGCGGGGACAAGATCATATATTCAAGCCAGCGCGCGGATGCCCGCGCGCCCCTGCATTTATATGAGGCGAAACTTCCTTTGCAATTCCGTCCGGGGCCAGTCACGCTCATTGCCGGGACGGTCTATAACCGCGACACCCACGAGCCGGTCGGCGGAGAAGTGGATGTGAACGATCTCAAAACGAATGCGCTCGTTGCCGTGTATCACGCGAATAAAGTTACCGGCAAGTTTTACATAACGCTCGGCACGGGCAAAACCTACGGCGTCACCGCAACGGCCCCCGGCTTCGCGCCTTACTCGGACCATTATTCCGTACCCGATACGATTCCGTATCGTGAAATCGAGCACGATCTTCCGCTCTCGCCGCTGCCGGCGGAGATTGCTGGTAGCCTTGGAAATGGCAAGAATGGAAACGGCAACAATGGGAATGGAAACGATGGGAACGGCAACAATGGAAACGGCAACAATGGGAATGGCAAGAATGGAAACGGTCAGAATGGGAATGGCAACAATGGGAATGGCAAGAATGGGAATGGCAACAATGGGAATGGCGACAATGGGAATGGCAAGAACGGGAATGGCAACAATGGGAATGGCAAGAACGGAAATGGCAAGAATGGGAATGGCAACAATGGGAATGGCAAGAACGGGAATGGCAACAATGGGAATGGCAAAAATGGGAATGGCAAAAATGGGAATGGCAAAAATGGGAATGGCAAGAATGGAAATGGCAAGAACGGGAATGGCAAGAATGGAAATGGCAAGAACGGGAATGGCAAGAGCGGAAATAATCTCGGAAATATCGACACCAGTGGTATCGAGCTTCACAACGTCTTTTTCGATTTCAATAAATCGATCCTGAAACCGGAATCGCATAACGAGCTGGACTATTGGGTCACGCTGTTAAAGAAATATCCGAAGCTCCGCATCGAGATCGATGGCTTCACCGATTCCGTCGGCACGGCAAACTATAATATGCGGCTGTCGGAAGCGCGCGCGCGGGCCGTTCGGGCGTACCTTGTTTCGCACGGGATTGCAGCCAAGCGGCTGAAGATTAAGGGCTTTGGCGCAACCAGACCAAAGGCTTCGAACGCCACCGAAGAAGGCCGTCAACGCAACCGGCGAACAGAGTTCCGGTTTATTTAGTCGTGTGCAGGCAAGCTCTGCTTGCCTGCGCAGCGCTACCCTTTTCGCGCCTTGAGATTCTTATCGAGAATGCCGGCGAGGATGATTACAAACGCGATGAGACGGATGAGGTAGAGCAGCACGGGTGATTCGGAGGCTTCATCGGTCAATCCATAAAGGAGTTGCTGCAAGCCGAGCACGGCGAACGCAATTCCGAACATGAGGAACAAGCGGTCGCGGCTCTCCCGCCAGAAACGGAAGAAAAAGAGCGCGCCGATGGCATACCCCATTACGATGATTCCGATGATCATGGATAGCTTATTCATGTGCTTTTTTCATCCCAGATAAATCCGTATAATAAGAGCCCAAGCCCGATCACCGCCGGAATACTCCGGACGGTCGAAAGATCGACTTCGGGCAATACCGTCAAGTCGAGCACCAGCAGAATATTATTGAGAGCAAGAAACGAAAAACAGAGGCCACTCCAGAGCAGCATTCGCACACGGGATGCGCGATAGCTCCGCAGAAGAAGCACCGCGCAGCTAATACTCGTTACCGCGCAGAGAATATAGACAACATTCGCCATAACGCTTCCTTTCGTTCCCGATTATTCTTTCTTCTTTCCGATGATGAATGCATCCGCGAAGGTTTGGACCGCGGCAATGGGATTCGAAAAAATCTCATTGATCACGGAGACGCGCCGCTCCCGGTAGAGCCGCGCCAGTTTGCCAATACGCTGGCCGTAACCCGATTCTTTCGAAGCTAAGGAATAATGCCACGGTTCCGGGCCAGAATGGACCAGAATTCCTTTCTCGGCATAGGCATTCAGCCTCCGCTCGATCGATTCCGGCGATAGATACAGCGCGCTCGCCAACTCCGCGCTCGTCTCCGAGCGTGGCGCGATCTCGTAAAGCCGAAGCAGGATCTCGAGTTGCTCGATCGAGTTTACGTGCTCGCGAAGAAACTGGCGAGTATCATCTGGCAATCCGGCGGCTGACATAAAGCTGAGCTATGCTTTCAATAATTGGGCCAACGCTTTCAAACCGACGTGATTTAGAATCTTGCATGAACTATCTTCATTCCACGCCACTTTTGCACGCGGGGAATTTCCTTAAATACCAAACAGCAATGCGATTAGGAATTTTGGGCGGCACATTCGATCCTCCACATCTCGCGCATCTGATTGCCGGCGAACGAGCGGTCGAAGCGTTCGGGCTCGGCAAATTGCTTTTCGTTCCCGCAAATATCCCGCCGAATAAATCGGAACCGCTCTCTTCTTCATCCGATCGGCTTGCCATGACGCGGCTGGCAATCCGGGGAAACCAGCACTTCGATATTTCCGAGATCGACCTATCTCGGCCCGGAATATCCTACAGCATCGATACGATTCGTCTCCTGAAAACGCAATGGAACTCGACAAAGATGTTCCTCTTCATCGGCAGCGATCAATTCGCGGCGTTCGGCACCTGGCGCGAGCCGGAAGAAATATTGCGTGAAGCCGAAGTCATCGTGATGACGCGTCCTTTGGAATATCCGATAGCCACATCCCTCTACGATAGCCGCGTGAAGTTTATGGATATTCCGCTCCTTCAAATTTCATCGACCGATATCCGGGAACGGGTTCGAGGGGGAAAGTCCATTCGCTATCTTGTGCCTGACGCCGTACGAGAATATATTGTTGAACACGGGCTGTATTTGCCATGATAACCACCTTCCGAGGAAAATCGAGCATCGCCGCGCACACGATCCTCATCGTGGGCTGCGTAACCATGTTCTTTCCGCTCGTATGGATGATCCTGCTCTCGATCAACACGAATCCTCCGGGCGATGCAACGTTCGGCGAATTGCTTCATGGTGTATTTACACTTTCGAATTATACGGATGCCTTGCAATCCGATCAGTTTGGAATTTATTTCATCAATTCCGTAGTCGTTGCAACGGTGGTGGCCGTTGGCAGCGCGATTTTTTCCACGACCGTTGCGTATGCATTCGCGCGACGAGAATTTCGCTTCAAGGGATTGCTCTTTGCGAGCGTGCTCGGCGTGCTTATGGTGCCACCGCATGTTGTGATGATCCCGCTCTACCGCGAGATCGTGACATTCGGCTGGATCAATACGTATTTCGCGCTCACGCTCCCCTTTATCGTAACGCCGTTCGGTATTTTTCTGATGCGGCAATATATTCAAGGGTTGCCGAAAGAGCTGGAAGAAGCCGCGCGAATCGATGGCGCGAAAACACTCGGCATCCTGCGGCAAATCATCTTTCCGCTTTCGACGCCGATGCTGGTCGTCCTATTCATCTATCAATTCCTGACGACATGGAATGCGTTTCTCTTTCCATTTCTTTTCGTGAATCAAGCCTCGATGCGAACGTTGCCCGTGGGACTCGCATTTTATCTCGGCAAGCAATCGGTCGATTGGGGCCACTTGATGGCGGGCGCCGGCATGAGCGCCATTCCCGTCCTCATCCTCTTCGCGATTTTTCAGCGCAAGATCATCGCCGGGTTCACGGCCGGAGCATTGAAGGGATAATTCGTAGTTCCTCCCGAGCCGCGGCAACAATATCATTTACTTCGAGCACCGGTTTGTCATATCCGCGTGCCGATACATGGATCATTGCAAGGCCAAGCTCCTTCAATGTCGAAACGCCCGATGGGTAAAGGAAGCGTAATGCCGGGTAGAGCCATGCTACATACTTATAATATTTCAGCGTATTCTTCATGACTTTAGTCGCACGGAGCATTCCGGGACGAAACGCAAAGACGCGCCTGAATGGCAGCTTCATCAAATCATTCTCGGTTTTGCCTTTCACTCGCGCCCACATCATCCGGCCCTGCTCAGAGCTATCGGTCGCTTTGCCGGAGATATAGCAGAAGGTCATGCCAGAATTCAATTTCGATAGCGTTCGCGCAACACTCATCGTTAAATCATACGTGACGCGGCGATAAGCATCTTCTTTCATTCCGATCGAAGAAACGCCGAGGCAAAAAAAGCAGGCGTTGTATCCCGCAAGCTGAGATTCGATGTTAGAGAGATCGTAAAAATCGCTGACGAGGATTTCCTTCAGCTTCGGATGGCTCATCCCGCTGGGCCTTCGCGTAAGAATAAGCACGCGCTCGACATCCGGCTGCGCCAGCGCCTCGATCAGTACGCCTTCGCCGACCATGCCGGTCGCGCCGGTGAGAATCACATGAAGTTTCATTCTTCACTGGTTTTTTTAAGTTTGGCCGCTACTTCCCATACATAATCCGATTCCTCGAATTCGAATCCAAGACGCTGGATGGCATCGAGGAGGTCCTCGTCATCCGCGATGAAATCGGCGACGATGCTCTCATCGCTAACCCACAGTACCTCGTCCGGCGAAAAGCCGAACGCATAGAGCACAAGGTCAACATACTGCCGAAAGATGTCGATCTTTGCATCTTCTCCAAACTCGAAGCTCTCAATATCATCGTCTTCAATTTTGCTCATAGGCTTTGCCTAACCCCCGAACCAAGCTAAAAATCCCAACGCATTGTCTGAATGATGATTTTATGAGATTTAAAAAGATTCGCTTGATTGAATCCCATCTCATCAATCTCTTAATATCATGGTTCCGACAATTTACCACGCAGCCCCCAGAACGCCCCCATGAAAAAAAGCCCCGCTGCCTGAACTCTCTTCGCTTCCTGCGGCGTTATCGCAGGCTCCTTCAGGGTACCAATCACGGAGCGATTGTAGCCGCGACCTTTAGGTCACGGTGTCATCGGAATCAACATCGAATTCACACCGTGACCCAAAGGTCACGGCTACAACAAGTCGGGAATTTTAAGCGCATGAATCAAAACCTGTTAGAGGTATCGCATCTCAAGAAATACTTCCCGATTAAAAAGGGGATTTTTTCGAAGACGGTCGGCCATGTTAAGGCGGTCGATGACGTCTCGTTTACGATTAAAGCGGGCGAAACGCTCGGCCTGGTCGGCGAATCCGGCTGCGGCAAAACGACGACGGGCCGTGCGATCCTGCGGCTTATCGAGCCAACGGGCGGCTCCGTGAAATTCAATGGTGAAGAGATCACGACGATGCCCGCGCATCGCCTCCGTGAAATGCGGCGGCAAATGCAGATTATTTTTCAGGACCCGTATAGCTCGCTCAATCCGCGCATCACGGTCGGCGGAATGCTGACGGAAATCCTGAAGGTCCACAAGCTTCGTAATTCGGACGCCGAACGAAAAGACCGCGTGAATGAACTCCTGGAAACGGTAGGACTAAGCCCGCTCCACGCTCGTCGGTATCCGCATGAATTTTCCGGCGGGCAGCGGCAGCGCATCGGTATCGCGCGCGCGCTTTCGGTGGAACCCAAATTTATCGTTTGCGACGAGCCGGTCTCGGCGCTCGATGTTTCGATCCAATCGCAAGTCCTGAATCTACTAATGGACTTGCAGGAACGGCTTGGGCTTACGTATCTATTCATCGCGCACGATCTTTCAGTGGTGAAGCATATCTCCGACCGGGTGGCCGTGATGTACTTAGGCGAAATCGTCGAGAACACCGATTACAAATCGCTCTATGCCGACCCGAAAGCGCCATACACGGAGGCGTTGCTTTCCGCGGTTCCGATCGCGAACCCTCGCGCAAAGCGTTCGCGCATTGTGCTCACGGGCGATGTGCCAAGTCCGGCGAACGTGCCGAGCGGATGTTATTTCCATCCCCGATGCCCGAAGGTCATGCCGGAATGCTCGTCCGTCCATCCGCTGCTTGCCGAGGACTCGCCGGATCACGCAGTCCGCTGCATTATTTATCCGAATAGCTGGCCGGCCAATATTCAGATTCCCGAGCGCATCACGAGTGGCGCGCAACGAGAGGCGGTGGAGGCAGTATGAGCGACACCATGGTAAGCGATCCTGTAGCCCCCTACCGCGCGAAGGACGTGATCTTCACGCCATCGAACCTCATCAGCATTATGCGGGCGATGTTCGTGCTCCCGGCCATCTTTTGTATCGTCGCCTCGCAGCAGGATACTCGGCTTTATTTTCTGGTGGCTGCCATTTTCGTCGCCGCAGCGCTGACCGATGTGCTGGACGGCATCATCGCGCGCAAGACGAATACCGTGAGCGAATTGGGAAAAATTGTCGATCCACTGGCGGATAAGATTTTCATCGGCTTTGTCGTTATTGCAATGGCGGTCTATGGCCTGATCCCGCTTTGGTTCATTGGAATTATTTTGGGACGGGATCTCATAATTCTGGCGGGCGGCTGGTGGGCAAAGAAAAAGCTCGGCGTTGTGCTGCCTTCGAATTATCCGGGCAAGATCGCCGTGATCACGGTCGCGCTCACGCTGCTATTTATGGTTATCCGGGCCGGTATTTCCGGGAACCCACGCACACTGATCTCCCTGATCGTTTTTCTGGAATGGACCAGTGTCGTATTGATGGCTGCTTCGCTTGTCGTGTATGGCGCGCGGTTGAAGAGGCTGTTATCGACAGCTCATTCGACTGCGTAGTCGCCGCCCGGAGTAAATAAGCACGGGGCTCGGTGTGGCCCATGCTTTAGCTTGGGCTTGGGCGCAAGCTGAAGCATGCGGCGGCGGGCCACACCACTTCGCCGCGCGGTAAGCCCGCCAACCCGCTACGGTGGATTCGGAATGGAAATTCGCGAAACTCCGTTATACGGACGTGCAACAAAACGGTCACGATTTACCTATTTCAATTAACCCCGAAGTGCTCGGCGGTACGCCGGTCTTTCGCGGCACGAGGGTTCCGGTATCCACGCTATTCTCATACCTGGAGAAGTATTCGCTCGAAGAGTTTCTCGATCAATTCCCCTCGGTCTCTCGGGAAGTAGCGATTACCCTTCTCGCTCAGGCCGAGCGATTCACTCTTGAACACGCCAACGCGTGAAGATTCTCATCGACGAGTGTGTTCCACGCCGCATCAAGCGGTTCCTTCCCGGACACGAAGCGCAGACGGTCCAGGAACTAGGGTACTCAAGCTACTTGAATGGCGAGCTATTACGATTAGCCGAAGGCCGCTTCGATCTCTTTATCACGTCCGACCAGAATCTGAGCTATCAACAAAACCTCGCAGGACGCACGCTCGCCATTCTCATGCTATCGACAAACGATTGGGATACAATCAAAAATGCGGCAACCTCGATCGCCGCAGCGGTTGAAGCAATGAAGCCGGCGGAGTTTAGGGAATTGTTCCTGTAATGACGCTTTAGTGTGGCCCATGCTTTAGCTTGGGCCTGGGCGCAAACCAAAGTATTCACCACTTCCCCGCGTGGGAAGCCCGCCAACCCGCTGCGGGAGACAGCGGCACTGCGAAGCTTAACTTCTCTGTTTGGATTGGGAAGAGGTGGAACCACGTCGGAACTATGTGGTGTTCAGCGCGAGATTGTTTTGGTTTTCAGAATTGCTCGAGTTATTTGCATCGATTAACTGCTCTGATGAAGGTCACATCCCCCTTTTTCTCTCTCTCTGCGATACTTCAAGCAATCCTGATCCCCCTCGCAGGCTGCAAGAATTCCTCCGTGACAAATCAGCCACAACGAGCATTAACGGTTCCGGCCAAGCGATGAAGCTCACCGGCGATCCGCACCGATCTTTGAACGTTGCCCGAGTGCTCCGGACAGATATGGTTGATTGCGTCCCAACATACATGGAGTCAATATTAAGTGCCATGATGTTACTCCTAAGCATCCGGCACGCACGATACCGGTGAGGGCTGCATTCTACGTTGTTTCAACCGGGATGCGGAGGTGAGCACGATGATATTTCACAGCCAAAGGGAAAGACGCTCACCGAGGAAGGACGTGGATCATCGTGATCGCTTATTCGCGAACGTTGCGGGCTCTGGGCTTATGAAACTTGGCATCGATCTTTTGATCTTTTACTGGCACACCAGACGTTATGAAAGCACTACTCAGGAGGATACTACGAAAATTCGCCGTCGATATCCGGCACGTAGGTCCGGGCTGGTCCCCGGATCTAACGGATTTTCTAGTTGATCGGCATGTGGACGTAGTGCTCGATGTCGGCGCTAATTACGGGCAATTTGGGAAAAGTTTGCGCGCTCGAGGTTACCGAGGAGAACTCGTGTCCTTTGAACCGATTGAGTCGGTGTTTCGAGATCTGCAGAAGCTCGCTCAGCGCGACGGAAATTGGCAGGCGCGTAAGTTGGCGCTTGGATCCGCTTCGGGAACCGCTGTTATCAACGTTAGTCGTTCGACCGACTTTAGTTCCCTGCTCGAACAGACACCATCTGCCCTGAATTTCGACTCGAATGCTCTCGTTATTCGACGTGAAGAGATTTCCGTTGCACGATTGGACGATCTCTTTGAGCCGTTTCACAACAGAACAGTTTTTCTCAAGATCGATACGCAGGGCTACGAGCGGCAGGTCCTAGATGGTTCATCCGAAGCGTTGAAGCAGATCGTAGGGGTCCAAATGGAGTTGCCGATCGTGCATCTCTATGAGGATACATGGTCGCTCGATGACTCGTTAAGCTATATGCGCGACCGAGGTTTCGTACTCGCCCAGGTTACTCCTGTCAATTGGTTAAGTAATGATCGTGTTTCGCTAGTAGAAATCGACGCTGTTTTTCGTCGCGACGGCTCCAACAATCGGTAAGGGGATTAGCGTTGACAGCCCAAAGAAGCGTGACAGATCCTTATCGAAATAAAAAAACCCGCCCACGCTAAGCGTGGGCGGGCTATATTAAAAAACCCCTGGCGACGACCTACTTTCCCGTGTGTTAACCACCAAGTATCATCGGCCCTGCGAGGCTTAACTTTTCTGTTCGGAATGAGAAGAGGTGGAATGACTGCGAAGGCGGTTTTTTAATCGTCCTCTTTCTGCTCGATGTCTTCCTGCACGCGAGGATTCGGTGCCCATGTTGGAATCAGATCAGCCGAAAACATCGACGCATCGAGCCCATTGAAGTCAGATTGGAGGTTCCCAGCATTTGACCCGACGTCGATCGAAAGTGCTGAGCCGTCGGTGAAGTGAAGCACAAGAGCTTCACGCCGATGGCAACCCTCGCCCGGTATAAACTCACCAGCCTCAATTTTGGCAATCGTCTTGCCAACCGCGTGTTGAAAATCCGCATGTTTGGACCCTGGTCGAAGTGGTCCGTCGAATCTAGGAAAGTATTCCATCGCTTGTTCTCGGTTTAAACATTTTTTACTGTTCAGCAGGAGCACACACTCCAACCATTGCCGCAATCCAGCAATCGACGCGTGTATTGCCTTGGCATGCCGATGGAACTCCTTGAAGGCAGCGAATGCGTGTGCTGGCTGAACACCATGCAGCTTGTTCCGTTCTATTGAGCACGCCCGTAGCGGCTCATGTACCGTCTCGTGCAACTCTATTGGAAGAATGACCTTCAACGTGTTCATGGTTCCACGTCGTTCACCTTCCTTGAGCGTGGGCAACGTAACATTCAACTTCGTTGATAGAGATACCAGCACGTCGAGCGACAATCCGTCGATGACTAAGCGGAATAGTTCGAGTTGCGCGAGTGTGTACGCCTCGGAGTTTTCCGCCACCGGGTATCTCAATGCAGGATTGTCTGCGTCCCGAAATAAAGGTTCACCGAACTCGAAGCGAGTCATGGCCTGAATCAGCCCCAATTCCTGCTCGATCTTGCGGAGCGGTCCATCCTCTGAGTTCCAATTTCCATATAGATTGCGCTGGATCCATCTTTCGAACGCGGGATCGAGGGAAGCGAATGTGGGTGACGCGATGTGATCTGCATGCCAAGCACTCATCTCAGACTCAGGAACGTTTTGGAAGTCTGGACCGAATGCAGCCACACAGACTCTGCCGTCGGCAAGCTCACGAAATCCAAATCCCACTTTGAAGTACGCCGTTTCAGCGGGCGCATTGTCGGTGTATGCTGAAACCACCGAAAGCTCGCCGCCCATGTCATCCTCTACAACGCTGAACAAATCGGGCCGCGATCTATAGCGACACAAGACGATTCGGTCGAAATAGACCAGGAGGCGATCCTCAAGCGTGGCGGTTTCTTCGATGTCAGTCATGAGTCATCCTTACTAGGAGCCATTCTCTCATACGTTCTTATCTAATCCGAGAATGCTCCACGCATCTTTAGAATGCTCATTCCACGGTCCAACATCGAAAGCTCTCATCGAAGTTGCTTTTCGCGGTTGACCATTCCTCTTTACTCCATTATTCCAAGCATCATTGGAGGTTTTCGCATACTCCGCAACATCCTTCGATGGAACAACATAGAATGCTGGCCTCTGATCTTCAGCTTCGAGTGCTACAAAAACATAGAACAGGTTCGGATGGTGTTCTTCGCAATTTTCATGAAGCATCCAGGAACGATTCCCGTTCTTATATCGTGGTTGAGCAGTAGTTTTAACTTGAATCGAAATTGGATTCTCTCCATCAGGCCCAGCCGCAAGAATATCAACTTTCTTGGAATTCCCACCGTAACAGACGCCTGATATCCCCTTCGAAGGAGCTCTGCGGCTACAAAATATTCTCCTGCAATGGGATTAGCTTTTTTCATTATTTATTGGAATTCAATTAAAAATAAAAAAGCTCCGCTTGCAAAGCAAACGGAGCTATGAATTAAAAAACCCCCGGCAACGACCCGTTCGTCTTCGCTCAGGGCCGCCTCGTTTGCTTTTACAAAAATACAACAAAAATAGGCGGCTTCAATTTTTTTCGAAGAACCGCACGTTCGGCAGGCCTTTGAAGTGACCATCGGTCGTCCAAACTTCGGCGGCATTGGCGATGGCGGACGCATAGATGATGGCATCGGCCATTGCAAGTTTATGCTTAACGGAAAGTCTCGAAGCATCGAATGCGAGCGACGGAGTAAGCTGAACAATTTTATTTTTCATCATGGTGGATGCCGCGGTTTGAGCATCGTTCTCACTTCGATACACTAAGAGCCACTTATGAACTTCGAACAATACAATGGTCGGGACGATTAGTTTTTTTCGGTCCTCGATGATCGGAAGAAAGATCGAGGCGAGCGGTCCTGCGCTAAAATGCTCAATCCACGCGGAAGAGTCCGGGACATTCATCCCCGCTCCTCATCTTCTTCGCGCTCGAACGGAGGAATGCCTTTCGCGAATCCCATTAACGAACGAACTTCGCGGCGATACGCCTCATCCTCATCGAGCGGGACGAGCTTCGCAAGTGGTTTATTATTCTCGGTAAGCAGTACTTCCTGGCCCTCCGCGGCCAGATGCGCTAAACGGGATAAATCGGATTGAGCTGGAATAGGATATGTCTGCATGAAGCTAAGAACGTCATCTTGCTAACGTTTGTGCCAAATAAAAAAACCCGCCCACGCAAAGCGTGGGCGGGCTATATTAAAAAACCCCTGGCGACGACCTACTTTCCCGTGTGTTAACCACCAAGTATCATCGGCCCTGCGAGGCTTAACTTCTCTGTTCGGAATGGGAAGAGGTGGAACCCTCGCGGTATAGTCACCAAAAGGTACACTCGTGTTCGACGGTCGGGCTGGAAGCGCCGACCTACGCGTTACGCGTGCCTTTTAGCGCGGAGCGCTAATTGCAATGAACAAATCGATGACAAAGAGAGCGGTGAAAAAGAAAGATTACGATTGTATCGAATCATCAAACACTATAGTGAGGCTTAAGTAACAGCTTCACGAATCACGGGCGAGACGCCCGCGCTACGCGATGCAGACTTATGCACTCTATCATAGGTTTTGCTCTTATTTTTCGCGTTCGAATAAACGGACGTAAAAAATAAATTTAAGATGAAGTCGAACGACTTATTAGTAACCGTTGGCTGAACGTATTACTACGCTTACACCGTGGTCCTATCAACGTAGTAGTCTACTACGAGTCTTCATGGGGGTTACCCCCCGGGGAGATCTGATCTTGGAGTAGGTTTCGTGCTTAGATGCTTTCAGCGCTTATCCTTTCCGGACATGGCTACTCTGCGATGCCACTGGCGTGACAACAGATACACCGTCGGTCCGGTCAACTCGGTCCTCTCGTACTAAAGTCGAGGCTCCTCAAATCTCCTGCGCCCGCATAGGATAGGGACCGAACTGTCTCACGACGTTCTGAACCCAGTTCACGTACCGCTTTAATTGGCGAACAGCCAAACCCTTGGGACCTTCTTCAGCCCCAGGATGCGATGAACCGACATCGAGGTGCCAAACCTTGCCGTCGATGTGGACTCTTGGGCAAGATCAGCCTGTTATCCCTAGCGTACCTTTTATCCTTTGAGCGATGGCCCTTCCACTCGGAACCATCGGATCACTAACTCCTGGTTTCCCATCTGCTCGACCTGTCCGTCTCGCAGTTAAGCACTCTTCTACGTTTACGCTCTGCGCATGATTACCGACCATGCTGAGAGTACCATTGAGAGCCTCCGTTACTCTTTAGGAGGCGACCGCCCCAGTCAAACTACCCGCCTGACACTGTCCGTCACCCGGATTCACGGGCCAACGTTAGAATTCAACCAAAGCAAGGGTGGTATTTCACTGTTGTCTCCACCAGAGCCAAAGCCCCGGCTTCACAGACTCCCACCTATGCTACGCATGCATTGGGCGAACCCAATGCCAGGGTGCAGTAAAGGTGCATAGGGTCTTTCCGTCCATATGCGGGTAACCGGTGTCTTCACCGGTACCACAAGTTCACCGAGCCCGTCGTTGAGACAGTGACCAACTCGTTACACCATTCGTGCAGGTCGGAACTTACCCGACAAGGAATTTCGCTACCTTAGGACCGTTCTTAATGTTACTTGGATCCTCATTGCTGAGGATCGTGAAGCAGTCGTTTCCGCTGCTCTCTGCATATCGCTATGCAGAACGGACTATATCATCATCAGCCGAAGCTGATGTCTGGCGTGTAGTCTCTGAGGATTTTTCAAATGTCCGGAGAATTTCTTCTTCTGTGTATCGTCTCTTTCCACCATCGTTCATCTCCCGCCGAATTCGAAGTATTTCGATTACTCCGTCCTTGGAGAGATGAGCGTCGCTTCGCATCAGTTCAACGATTAGTTTGAACTTTTGGAAGTCGCGCTTTTTCTTCGCCGAGAGGAATCCGAACTTCTCGAAGAAGGGGATTACATTCTCATGCAAAGCCGTCAGGTTATTCACTTCGTAGTACCAGACTCCGTCCGGCCGCGCTCTCATCGTCCCGCATTGGAAGTGCTTCTTGCAGAGCGCAAGGATCACTTCGTCTTTTTGCGAGATATTGAAACACGCGGATATTTTCCAAGGAATCTTAAAATCGCTTCGAGGACGGAAGGAGATGTTGAAACTCCCTTCGCCGTCGGCGAATCCCGCGAGGTAATAACCGATATGCGTTGGTATTTGATCGAGTCGAATCACTTGAAACCTTTCCTGCTGATTGTCCGCACTTCCTGCATTGTCACTGCCCGCAAAAGCGGACGAGTAGCAGAAGATTCTCGGATATTCCAGCATATAGCCAAATTTTACAACTACAATTAAACGTGATTGCTCACGTGGTCCAAATTATAGTTACGGCCGCCGTTTACTGGGGCTTCGGTCGAGAGCTTCGGGCCTTGCGGCCTTGACCCCCTTCCTTAACCTTCCAGCACCGGGCAGGTGTCACTCCGTATACGTCCCCTCAATGGGGTTGGCACAGAGATGTGTTTTTGTTAAACAGTCGGTTGGCCCATTTCACTGCGGCCTTCTTGATTGCTCAAGTTAGGCACCCTTTATCCCGAAGTTACAGGGTCAATTTGCCGAGTTCCTTAACGACGGCTCACTCGAGCACCTTAGTATATTCTACCCACCCACCTGTGTCGGTTTACGGTACGGATTGCTTGCATAATAGTCACGAAGATTTTCTCGCCAGTCTGATTATACCCCACTCGGTTCGGCGAACCTCCCCGTACTGTTGGCTTTCAGCTCGAGCGGCGGATTTGCCAACCGCTCTCAACGCCTACGACCTTCAACGCACATCCAATCGTGCGCGGGGGCTTCACTCCTGGGTCCCTCCTTGACATCAGACTCATGCAAACAAGCATCGGAATATTGACCGATTGTCCATCACCTACGCCTTTCGGCCTCGGCTTAGGATCCGGCTAACCCTGAGACGATGAACGTAGCTCAGGAACCCTTAGGTTTACGGTGCCAGGGATTCTCACCCTAGTTATCGTTACTTATGCCTACATCTTCTCTTCCGTACGCTCCAGCAAGGCTCACGCCATCACCTTCAACGCAGAACGGAATGCTCCCCTACCCAACATCCTTGCGGATGATGCCGTAGCTTCGGTACACGGTTTAGTCCCGATTATTGTCGACGCCGAGTCGCTTGACTAGTGAGCTATTACGCACTCTTTAAATGAATGGCTGCTTCTAAGCCAACATCCTAGCTGTCTATGCAACTTGACATCCTTTGTCTGTTAACCATGATTTGGGGACCTTAGCTGACGATCTGGGTTGTTTCCCTCTCGGCCATGGATCTTATCACTCATAGCCTGACTGCCGGAGAACATCTTAACGGTATTCGGAGTTTGTCTGGGGTTGGTACCGTTGTGACGGCCCTAGCCCAATCAGTGCTCTACCTCCGCAAGACTCTTATCCGACGCTAGCCCTAAAGCTATTTCGGGGAGTACGAGCTATCTCCCAGTTTGATTAGTCTTTCGCCCCTATGGACAGTTCATCGGAGTAGTTTTCAACCCACACCCGTTCGGACCTCCAGTTGGTTTTACCCAACCTTCATCCTGACCATCCATAGATCACAAGGTTTCGCGTCTACGACCCCATACTATGTTCGCCCTATTCAGACTCGCTTTCGCTACGGATTCGGTTCTGAGAACCTTATCCTTGCATGAGATCAGTAACTCGTAGGCTCATTAAACAAAAGGCACGCGGTCACTCCTCCGGCACGAATGCCGGACTCGCTCCCACCGTTTGTAAGCGCGCGGTTTCAGGATCTATTTCACTCCCTTCTTAAGGGTTCTTTTCGCCTTTCCTTCACAGTACTTGTTCACTATCGGTCACTAGAGAGTATTTAGCCTTACGAGATGGTTCTCGCGGGTTCCGACAGACTTCCACTTATTCCGTCGTACTCAGGGTACCTTCAGAAGTCATTTTGATTTCGCGTACGGGACGATCGCCCTCTATGGTGTCTCGTTCCAGAGACTTCCGCTATCAAAATGATTGGTAACTTCTTGACGATTGCTCGTCCAAAGGCCCTACAACCCCTCATGGTAAAACCATAAGGTTTGGGCTGTTCCCGTTTCGCTCGCCACTACTCGGGGAATCACGATTGTTTTCTCTTCCTCCACTTACTTAGATGTTTCAGTTCAGTGGGTTAGCTCGATACGGCTATGTATTCACCGTAACGTATACCGACATTACTCGGTATGGGTTGTCCCATTCGGAGATCCGGGGATCACAGGTAGCTTCCACCTACCCCCGGCTTATCGCAGGTAACCACGTCCTTCATCGCCTTCTAGTGCCAAGGCATCCACCATGCGCTCTTGGTAACTTCATCATAAACCTATGATACAGTGCCGAATAACGCCCATGATTGCTCATGCGTTAAGCGTCATTCGCTGCGGACGATTCGCATCGCCCGCGTTAAGTTTGGCTGCCGCGATTCACATCGCAACTGCTACTTAGGTGCATCACTACAGTGTTTGATGTCTGACACGCTTCACAGCGCATCAGCCAACTGCATTGTCTTTGGCGTTTCCGCATGATTGCTCATGATTCAACGCCATCAACCTTAGCTCGATACTTGTGTGTATCTCAACGTGTCGCAAACTAAAGTTTGCGCTACATCGAGTTACCCATTTTTTCGCATTTGATCTTTCTTTGTGCACTCTTTGAACGTCGTTGGGCGCGTGCCACGTTGCGTTTCCGCTCGTGATCCGTTTTGATCGCTTACTAAGCCATTCATCGAATGTCACCGCTCAGTTGTCATTGAACTTTTTAGTGGATGATCGCTCATCCACGCCGTATTCGCTGCTACCTCGCGGCAGGAGCATTGCGGCTTGCGAATACATCGGAGTCGAACCGATCCCACTCCTAAAGTTTCCCCCTCCTTTTCAAGGAGGGGGCAGGGGGTGGTCACACCCGTGTCATTCTTTTTATTTACTTCTGGAAAATTGCCCCGTTCGTGGGCGGGAAGCCTTAAACCGAAGGTCAGGCGCCCGAAGTTCCGTTCTTGGCTAACTTTCTTAATTATTTCTTGATGGTCGCGTGGGTCGGTGCTTCCAGCCCGACAAACGAAGCGCGAATTTCATAATTCATACTTCATCATTTCCCGCTCGTGAGAGCCCCTCGGGGTAAACCTTTATGCTACTATAGAAGCAGCGGCGGGGGTCAGCGGTTGGAATTGCGGGGCGTTAAACCCAGGACCACCCCGCCGCGTTCCGAAAATCTTCCAATTTATAAAATTTTAGCATTTCTGATCGATTCAGGTTGCCGAGAAAAAAAGTTTTATGAAAAAGAGAGAGAGAGAGGTTTAATTTTCATGCAAACTGCCGAGTTCCCGAAAATTCAACTTTTTTTCGACTTCTCAAGCATTATTCCCGCATCGTGTACTTCACCAAAGACGAAACCTGGACACCGGCATCATGATGACCGGCACCGCCCACTCTGAGTCCTGCTTCAAATAAAAAGCTTCCCCGCCATAACCCCAGACGAGAGAAACCATGAGCGAATCGAAAGTGCGGTGAATCTTCACCTCGCCGTGAAGGTCGCCAGTCAATCGCCACGCCGAGTCGCGCTGTTGGAACGAAAAGGTATCCCGAAGACCGGTCTGAATTTCGTGAGAAAAAAGCGTAGGGTTGGAATGAAATTCAATATAGGTCGCTTCGACGGGTTCTGAATAAGTTCCGTTCCCATTGATTAGCTGATCACTGTAACGGATGGAAGTTCCCGAGTAGTGCCGGGCGGCAGCCATGTAGGAGTAGGAGCAGCCCGCCAGCGCGCAGAGGAGGAAAATTCCCGCCGCATCTTGCCAATTCTTCATACTTAACGATCTTGTTTCAGATAAAAAGATTCACCGCCATAGCCCCAACCGAATGCAACATAAAGCGAGTCGTTCGATTGAGTTATGGTGGCCGGAGCTTTCCAAAGCGGCGCACCAGCCCAATGCCAGGTTGAATCTCGTTTGTGAAAAACTAAGGTATCAGACCGACCGTATTCTAATGAGTACACATAAAGAATCGCAGTAGTATCACCCATTTCAAACGTTGCATCGACCCGATGCCAGGGATTGGCTCGTGTACCGCCGCCCATACTTCCCATCAAGTTATCACTGGAACCCGTAGAGACTCCGGAGTAGTGGCGAATCTTTGATGTAGAAGCGCAGCCTGCCATGAGCACTAATAGTAATAGAAATCTCAAGCCGCCTCCTATTCCAACTTTCGTTCTCATAAATCAGTTGATCATGTTTGGTTTGTCGAACGAAGACAGACGAATATAAATCCCTTCACCCTCCATTCGGAAATGGAGCGCCAACAATTCCCCTCAATGTGCTACCGAACGATCCTGGAATGAATTCGTCGATGCCAACAACTTCTCAAAATCCTCGCGGCCTCGAAGCAGATCGAGATCGGGATCCGTGCGAAGTGCCTCGACGAAGGCCATGCCAGCCGTTAAGGACCGCCCAAGCAGATCGACGGCAAGTTCAAATTCTCGCAGCTTGCTTGCCAGGCATCCAAGATTGTAGAGCGAGACGCCATCCATTATTTTATCCTGGCGAAGTAAGAACTCTCGTGCCGTCGCTTCATCGCCGGCATAGAATAACAGATTGGCATATTCCACCCGCGCATATTCGTCATCCGGGAAAAGCCGGATGCGCCGTTCTTTGGAAGGCACGGCCTGAAGCGCCGCTTTTATTTTGCGAGAAATATCGTGCGCGCGGTCGCAGACCAAAACAAGGTTCCAATGCGCGACGAGGAAATCGGGATCCAGCCGGATGCTCTCTTCAAAACACGGAATGGCTTTGGCCGGCTCGCCAATTTGAGAATAAAAGAATCCGAGGGAAAAATGGCTGTTCGCGTTGTCGGGCGCCAGTTCAATAAATCTTCGAGCCGCCGCTTCCGCCTCCGGCAGGCGGCCTTGCTGCAAATAGATGGCGCATAAGGCGTTATTGATCTCGACAAAATTCGAGTCCAATGCCTGGGCCGTAGTAGCCAATCGTTCGGCTTCCACCAAATGCTGCTCACTGCGGTCGTAAATGCGATAGAGCTCAGTCAGCATCATCGCCTTTTGGAAATAGACGCGGACGAACCCGGGATCGAGCCGAAGCGAATCATCGAGAAAGCGCAAAGCGAAATTCAGATGCTCCCGCGTTCGCCGTTCGTAGTATTCCATCCCTTTCAAAAATAGCTCATACGCCTCGACGTTCTCCGTACCCCGCTTCGCTAAGTGTTTTGCCTCGGCTTTCGTAAGATGGAGTTTAAAACCCTCCACGACTTTAGTGGCCACCTGCTCCTGTATCTCGAAAATATCATCCATGATGCCTTTGTGCGAGTCCTGCCAGAGATGATCTCCGGTTTCGACATCTAAAAGCTGCATGGTGATCTTGATCTGATCTCCAGCCTTGCGCACGGCTCCCTGAAGAAAGTATCGTACATTCATTTCCCACGCGTAGTCCGAAAGTTTTCCTTTGTACGTCTTGAATTCCTTCGTCGCCTGCTGATTGCTGAGGCGCAGTGACTTAATTCCAGAAAGCGCCGCAATAAGTTCGCTCGCAATCCCATCGACGAACCATTCGTTGTCGCGGGTCGGAGAAAGATCCTCGAACGGCAAGATCATCAGGCTCTTTCGATCGTCCGTAGCAGGCATGGCCGCCACATGCCGAATAACGGGGGCAGTCGGCGTGGAAGCGGCAGGCGTTGCCTCGCCGATGTTTCCGGGATGCTTGCGGCGCGGCTCCAATCCGAGCCGGGCAAGACTGCGGAGGACCGCATCGAAATTCGAAAGAGGCGCACGCTGCAAGCCGGCCAAATGATATCGTAAGTCGCGGCTGAGTTCGACCATTTCGATATCGAGGGGAAGGATACTTTTTTTTAGTTCCGACGCAATCGAGACTTCTTTCGAAACATTATGGGACTCGACCGAGGCCGCGCTTAAAAGAACGACAAACGCCTTACACGCTTCGATCGCATCGACAATCTCGCCGGACCAGTTGGTCGCGAGGTCGATGCCTTCCCGATCGATCCATACGGAAATCCCCGCCTCGGTTAGTTTTTCCGAAAACTCCGTGGCAAGGATAGAATTCTTTCGAGAGTACGAAATGAAAACGTCAGCCATAATGCATCAACGAACGCGGAGATGGAAAAAACCATGCGGCCTATTCCTCCGCTATAGTCGCCGTTTCTGTAACAACAAGTCGGAAATGAAAAAGCCCCACAAAGTGGGGCTTTTGGAAAACTGGAAAAAAGAGAAGTTTACCAGCTCGAAAGCGCTACCCGTTTCCAGGTATTCGTCGCGGTACAGATATAGAGGTAACTGGAATCCTGCGCAATATCGCCCGGATTGCCGGAAGCCGTCGAAGAAGCTGGAACGGATACCCATGTCTTCATCAATCCCCCTTCGGCTGTTTCGGCTCGCGAAATCTCAGTACTGAGGTTCGTCGTTAACGTACCCTCGGCTCCCTGGGCGCGAGTGGTTTCCGTTCCCAGATTGGCGAAAAGAGTGTTCTCGCTATCCGTTGCGCGGGTAATCTCATTGTTGAGATTCGTCGTTAACGTACCCTCAGCTCCCTGGGCGCGGGTGGTTTCCGTCCCCAGATTAGCGAAAAGAGTGTTCTCGCTATCCGTCGCGCGGGTAATCTCATTATTGAGATTCGTCGTT
>DASRZC010000202.1:0-17723 GCA_035686785.1 Kapaibacterium sp. (SeqCode) | reverse complement strand
TTTTGAATCGAGATGTTTTGATTCGCGATTTATGGAGCTTATTGCTCGTGCATTTTCGAATACGCGAAGTTGATAACCATCCTGAACGGATGTCTCTTTGAGTCGTATATCCGCTATCTTGCCGCGCTTCATATCTCAAACCCTAACCCACTAATATAATCAAAGATTCTCGAATTGTCAAGGATTTTCACAAAAATGTTAATATCCCACAGATGAGGGCGAGCTTAGCGCGGGCGAGCATTCCTTCGCGTGGAATGCCGCGAATGTTCCGGCGGGAACGTATTTTTGCATCGTTCAAACGACGCAAGGGCGCGAGGTGGTGAGTGTGCGGCGGGAATAGCATTTGGGATTTGCCGGATTCCAGTTTTCGGAACGGAGAACCGGCGTGCTACGTTTAGCGCGGCGGAAAACGGTACCTCCAGGCAGTCAAGAGTGCTCATTCCTTTGGCGGGTGAATGCTCTTCTGTCCTTACCCACTTTATGAACGACCGCGTAATTTTAAAGGAAATGGCAGCAACGAACACTCCTTCCACCCCGAAAATCCTCTCTAATCCGGCACGCAATGGCCATACGAATGGCGCTTCCAAGATTTCATTAGATACCAGCATTTCATTAGACAGTTCGCCCCTTGCTTCGCCCCTTGCCTCCGGAACGGCAAAGCCGGAACCCAAAACCGGGAACGCCGGACTATTCGACCAGATCGCCGAGCGCGATCACGAACAAGTGGTGCTCTGCCACGATAAACGCTCGGGACTTCGCGCGATCATCGCCATCCATAACACCACGCTCGGCCCCGCGCTCGGAGGATGCCGCATGTGGACCTATGCGAGCGACGAGGCGGCGCTAAACGACGTGCTCCGGCTTTCGCGCGGCATGACCTACAAAGCGGCTGTCGCGGGATTGAATCTGGGCGGCGGCAAAGCCGTCATCATCGGCGATCCGCGCAAGGACAAAAGCGAGGCTCTCTTCCGCGCGTTCGGACGCTTCGTCGAAGGGCTGGGCGGACGCTATATCACCGCCGAAGACGTCGGAACCGGACTCGGCGAAATGGTCTGGATTCGTTCCGAAACGAAATATGTGACGGGCATTCCCGTGGAGCTTGGCGGATCGGGAGATCCTTCACCCGTGACGGCTCGCGGAACGTACGTCGGCATCAAGGCCTGCGCGGCGGTAAAATACGGCAGCGATTCCCTTGCCGGAAAGCATGTCGTTATTCAGGGCGCGGGACACGTGGCGGCTTCGCTTGCGAAATACCTCACGGATGAGGGCGCAAAAGTTACCATCACCGACATCTATCCGGATAAGGCTAATGAAGTAGCCCGCGCGACGGGCGCAACGGTCGTGGCGCCGGAAAAGATTTACGGCATCGAATGCGATATTTTCGCTCCCGCCGCGCTCGGCGCGGTCATCAACGATGAGACGATCCCGCAGCTCAAATGCGCGATCGTCGCCGGTCCATCCAACAACCAGCTTGCCGATGAAGAACGCCACGGACAGGCGCTGAAAGACCGTGGCATCCTCTTCGCGCCGGATTACGTTATTAATGCAGGCGGCCTTATCAATGTGGCGAATGAGTTGGAGGGCTATTCGCAGTCCCGCGCCCTCAAGCAGGCCGACGGCATTTACGATGTGCTGAAAAAGATACTCCTGCTCGCGCAAGAAAAAAATATCACGACGGTCGAAGCCTCGAACCACGTCGCCGAAGAACGCATTCGCGCCGTCGGCGCGACGAAGCGTATCTACGCCTCCAGCTCGCATTTCAGCGGCCGCTTCGGCGAGTATTGGCAGCGATAGAAAAAGTGCGGGGAGCCGGGAACTGACCTTCCCCCGATTCGGTGGACATCTATAACCCTGTATTGTTATTGATGTTTTGTGATTGATGTCGTTCCCACTCGATAGGTGTTCGATATTCCAGAGCAGAGTGGATACGCTCGGCGTTGTAATAGAGTTCGATGTAATCGGCAATACTCTGCCGTGCCTCTTCACGGGTAGCATAACGATGTCGATGCACGAGCTCGTCTTTTAACGTTCCAAAAAAGGATTCCATCGGCGCGTTGTCGTAGCAGTTACCGGTCCCACTCAGCTGCGGGTACTTCGTGGCTCCGCCACTTGGGGGTTGCTTCCCGTCGCGCGGATTGTGCCGTCCCGTCGGGCCTCTGGCACTTAAAAAAATCCGCGTACGCCGGTTCGAATTTTCACATTCCCCTCCCGCACCGGCGGGAGGGGTTAGAGCCTGCCCTGAGCTTGTCGAAGGGGGAGGGTGTCGCGGTGAAGTGCGACGTTTGAATAAACGACACACCCTCCCCCGGCGCACCATAGGTGCGCCTCTCCCCTCCCGCTGGTGCGGGAGGGGAGAATAGGAAAAAAGTGGAAGCATTATGAACAAAAAATTCATAATTGCCTAAAATCGTTCAAAAAAAGCGATATTCATGAAGCACAAACGCGTGTGCGCGGGAATTACCTAAGCAATCCGAGTGGATGGAATTTTGCAGTCTCCGTGTTATCCACGTATGGCCGACCTGAAAGAACACGAATTTGCTTCGCCGTTGCGCTCGAAGATATTGGCGGGAGCGATCGTTCTGGTGTTTCTCGGATTTTTGATCCGCTTCGTACAACTGCAAATCATCGAGGGTCCGGCGCTTTCGGGCCAGGCGATCGAGCAGGGGCTGAAACGGGTCGAGCAAATCCCGGTTCGCGGGACGATCTATGACCGGCGTGGTAGGGTCGTCGCGGCGAGCGTGCCGTCGTTCAGCATCGCGATCACCCGTCAGGATTTCGAGCCGTACCGAAAGGAGACGCTGCCGCTAATCGCCCAAATTCTCGGCGTCGATACAAATTATATTCTGGGGAAGATCAACCAGGGCGGATTTTACACGCAGTTTCAACCGATCAAAATCTGGAGCGACGCCGATGCCCAGATTATCGCTCAGGTCGAGGAAAACCACGATCAACTTCCGGGGGTCGATGTCATTACGGAATCGAAGCGGGTCTATGTTGCGCCGGTTCGGGCTTCGCATTTGCTCGGATATACGAAGGAAATTTCGCAGGTCGCGCTCGACCGCCTCGACAGCACGGCGGACAGCGATTATTATCATCCGGGCGATATTGTCGGGACAACGGGAATCGAGCAGGTATATGAGAAGGACTTGCGGGGTGTAAAGGGTGTTGATTTTCTCGCGGTCAATGCGAAGGGGCAGCGGGTGTCACGGTTGAATCAGGGCATCACCGATGTGCCGAGCGTCGATGGGGAACCGATTGAGCTTGGCATGGACATCGACTTGCAGGAGTATGCGGAGCAATTGCTCGATCCGTATCATGGCGCGATCGTCGTAATGGACCCGAACAATGGCGATATTCTGGCGCTTGTCTCGAAGCCGGATTTCGATCTCGATTTATTTTCCGGGACGACGACGAAGAAGGAATATCAGGACGTTATGCTCGATCCGGCGCATCCGCTCTATGACCGGGCGACGCAATCGAGCTATCCACCCGGCTCGACATGGAAAATGGTGATGGCCTCCGGAGTTTTGACGACGAAGGATATTCCATTCGATTTCAAGCTGGATTGTCCCGGCTCCTTTACGTATGGGAACCATACATTTCATGACGATGCGGCCCACGGATGGGTCAATATCCATTCGGCGATCGTAAAATCGTGCGATGTGTTTTTCTATCACATGATTCTGAAACTTGGGATTGATTCGATGTACAAATATGCCCGCATGTTCGGATTCGATCAGAAGACCGGCGTGGACATTGGGCACGAAGGCAGCGGTTTCATTCCCAATACGGAGCGGATGAACCGGCTTTATCCGCATGGCTGGACGCTTGGCTACACCGTAAGCCAGGGCATCGGGCAAGGCGAGATCGGCGTGACGCCGATGCAGCAAGCCGCCTACATGGCCACGTGGGCGAACCGTGGTTTGTGGGTCGAGCCTCATGCGGCACATGCTATTTACAACGAGGAGACCGGTAAGTGGGATACCGTCGCCTATAAAACGCGACGATTGAACCTGCCGACATGGGTGATCGATACCATTCGGAGCGCGATGCTCGGCGTCACAACGGAGCCAGGCGGCACAGGGCACAGCGCCGCGATTCCCAATTCAAATATCCTCGTCGCCGGCAAGACGGGAACCGCGCAGAATCCGCATGGCAAGAACGATGCGTGGTTCGATTGCTTCGCGCCGTATGACCATCCGCGAATCGCGCTCAGCATCATTGTGGAAAATTCCGGCTTCGGCGCTACCTACGCCGCGCCGATTGCGCGAAAGCTGATGGAATATTATCTAACCGGAAAACGCGAGGATCCGCCGCTGGACATTCTGCCGAATACTCCGGCTTATGAAGAGCTGAAGGCGAAGAAATATGGGGCGCCAAAGCCAGTTTTAAAAACGGCGGCTACGGTCCATGTCATTCTCAAGCACGCCGCGGCGAAAACCCAGGCGAAAAAGCATACGTGATTTTTGCTGGATTCAAAGAAAAAACCCGTTCGTTCCGAACGGGTTCTTAAAAAAATCGGGAATGTCGGGCCGCGTAGGTCGGTGCTTCCAGCCCGACTACTATCTTTCCAGCCCGACTATTACGCGGTCTCTTCCTGGATGCGCATCTGGCGGCGTGCGGCGCGCTGGCGCAGCATTTTATTCGTGACCGAGGGCTTTTCGAACGCCGTCCGCCGGCGGTATTCTTTCAAAATACCGGCTCGCTCGTATTTCTTCTTAAATCGCCGAAGTGCCCGGTCGATCGGTTCGTGTTCCTGAACAATAATGCCTACCACGCTGTACTTATCTCCTTTTAAATTTGGGTGGGTTTAAACTATGGTTATGGGTATCCAAGTTCCTATTGCGCCTGGAAATTTTCCAGAAGTTTACGCTCGCCGGATTTTTCGAAATGAACGAGCACGGCATTTCGGCCGCTCGCGGTCACTTCCTTGCCGATTACGGTGCCGACGTCATCCCAGTCTTTATGAAAGATTGCTTCTCCAAGCGCATAAATGCGGCTGGGGGAATAAGGGGTGCATTCCGCAGCGGAGAGCGTGGTATGCGTTCGTGGCTTTTCGCTCATGAGCGAGGTCAGGTTCACGAGCATCGTATTGTGGCACTTGGTGCAACGTACCCACAAATTCTCCGGCGCGGGTTCTCCATTTTGGCTTTCGATGGGCTGCGGCTCTTCGCCAGCCATGCGGGTGCGGGCTTCGCCAACGATTTCCTTGCGGGCCGTGCGGGTACACTCGGAGCAGAGCATTAGCCCAGTAATGTATTTGGAGCGCCGCCGCGTGCGGGGCCGGGCTGGTGTTTTTGTCGCAGTTTTCGTCGCCAATGTCAGGGGTATTCTATATAAAGTCTTGACCGGAATGAACGTTTATTCCTCGGTGGATGATCGGTCATCCTTAACGAGAGTAAAAAAATAAAAGACGCTTCTCGTGGAGAGCGTCTTTTTCAGCCAGCAAAGACGTAAAATTTCAAGCCCTACAAAACACCCGTGGCAGCCCGAACCGTTCCGGGGAATAAAAAGCCCCTCCGAAAGGGGAGGGGCTTTGAATTTATCCTGCTAATCCTTACAATCCTGAAAATCCAGGTCGTTATTCCTTCACCAATTTCACGGTTTGAACTTCTCCATACGTGGTTACGATGCGCGCGTAGTAGGTGCCCGATGGCAGGCCGGAGAGCGAAAGAGGAACCTCATGGTTACCCGGCTGCACGACGCTCTCGAAACCGGCATTGCCTACTTTCACACCGAGCAGATTGAAAAGGTCTATCTTCACATACGCCTCGCGGCTCGTGCTGAAGGAGATTTCCGTTCCCGTGCCCGCTGGGTTTGGCGAAGCCGTGGCATTCGAAAGAATGCTAGTGGTGTTCGCATTATTCACGCCGAGCATGCCAGCGTATTTCAGCACGCTATCGAGGCCGAGATCATGCATGGAATAGATGGTCGTATCGAGCGGGGTTTTTGATGTGTCCATTCCTGGCCAGTCAATCCAGTCTTCCTTCTGAGAGCCGCGACTATTTACATATAGTTCCGTATCTGATGGGTTCCAGCATACTGGATTGTGAATTAGCCAGTAGAGAACAGACATTCCCCTATTCGCTTCATTATTCATCTGCTGCCAGGATGTGTCGATGTTCCCCGTTGCAACGGTTCCCATCATAGCATGGACATCGGCGCAAAAATAATCAGAGTTACCGGGATTCCAGGCTAGCGCTGAAATGAGCCAATGCTGGAAGTCAGGTAAGCTTTGTGGAATTGGACCATCGCCTTTATTTTGGACATCATTGGCCATAGTACCAAAAGCACCCGGGGCATCTGGAAAGGTTGGACAATTTTGTACCGCAGCCTTCAAGGTATCATACGATCGTTGATATAAACCATCATGCATGTACGCATCACCTCGATTGAACGACAATTGACACCCTGTCGGAACAGAGTCCTCTGGCGCTGACAAAGCTTTGTCATGTTTGCCAGATGCAATTGCCAAGCCGCCCCCGCAGGTTGCGGTGGCTCCAGACTCAAGTGCCAAAGTATTTGTGGGAAGAGGAATCCCAAGCGTAACATTACTCGCATTTTGTTGAGTTGTCAGAGCATTATTCCAATGGTGAGCCCCTAATGGACCTTCATTGGCCGGATCAATCGGGTTACCGCTTCCATCAATGCCCCAAAAATTGAAATCGACGTTTTGCAGCATCCCACTGGCCGGAATAAATCCGACCAGTGAGAGCGCGACGATAATAAGTGTCTTCATTCTTTTACGAGTTTCACCGTTTGGGCTTCGCCGTAGGTGGTTTGGATGCGGGCGTAGTATGTTCCCGATGGCAGCCCTTGCAGAGGAATGGGAACTTCATGGTTACCCGGCTGAAGAACGCTTTCGAAATGCGCGGTCTCCATCTTGTGGCCGAGCACATCGAAAAGCTCGATGAGCACATACGCCTCTTTGCTTGTGCCGAAGGAAAGTATCGTTCCCTCACCCGTGGGGTTCGGGTAGGCGCTCCCGTTTGAAACGATGCTCTCTTTTCCATCTTTAACGCCCAGTAGCCCGGCATATTTCAGCACGCTGTCCAAGCCGAGGTCATGCATCGAAAACAAGGTTGAATCGAAGTATTGCATGCTGTCCATCTTCGCGGTATCTATCCAATGGATGATCTGGTCTCTTCGAGCATTTTGGTAATCGAATGCATAGCCATCATTATTACCCTGGCAGGCTTGCTGATCCAAGAGGAACTTGATGATACTGAGTTGAATCTTATCATTCAACTCGGGGTCAGTGCCAGTAAACGTGTAAATTAAATCTCCTACACAGCTACAGAAGTTGCCCCCTGCAGTCGCTGCAGGAAGAAGGTTAAGAAGAAACTGCCGAAGGGCAAGCTTTCCTTGGATCGTCTGCACCTGTGAGGCAGCAAAGGTTCCCCCAAAATCACTGAAAGCTCGCGGATTTCCAGGGCAATGCAGAACAAAATATCGGCCCGTATCATAGGCCGTATCAAAGTTCTCTTGATTAATGTACCAAGAAACTATAAGATCGAGCAACTGGCACGAATCAACGTTTTGCTGCTTCTCAATGCTTAATGGCTGTGAGGAAATTCGCTTTGTAATATCGGAGGAACCGCAGGTAATCCCAGTAATGCCCGACTCGCCGCCGAGCACGCTCGTCGCTGAGTAATTAAAATTGGGCCAATCCGGTGGTGGTGTAAGGCTCGTCGGATCGGCACCGCCCCAGTAATTATTTGAAATGTCCAAGGTAGTTGTATTATTTGCTCCCTTAATTAAATTCGAGGAAGTACTTGTGCCCTGCTCAATATTATCCTCGCCAAAAACAGTGTAGCTCGAACCGGGCTTTTTGCCCACCCAAACCTGCTGATTTGCGTAGATTAGTTCTATTTGACCGTAAGAAGAGCCATTAGCTTGATTGTTGTTTTTGATTGTGTCATAAGCCGCATAGTCACCGGGACTATGGTTTATCGGGTCATAATGGACACCGGATAGATCGAGTATTGTGCTGGTATTATTGGCAATCAATATTCCTGAGTATTGACAGTCGTGAATATAGTTAAAGATTCCATTCCCCGTTGCTCCTCCGCCATGTTGCCAACCGTATTCCGCTCCAGAAGCGATTTCGTTCAACTTAACATAACCGGTATAGCCGTATGTGAATAAATTCACATTCCAGGCATTCTTTAAGGTATTACTACAGATTAGAGAAGTATTTTGATTGCCATATCCAGGTTCGGCCCCTGCGGCAGCTAATCCGAACTGGTATTTCGAAGCTGTAATACTATTACCTTCCGCCACTCCATCAGTAGATGAGAAGTAAATCCCTATCGCCCCATCGAGATTACCCTGACCATTATTAGTAGTCATTACATTATTCACGACATCAATGTTCGCTCTATGCTGTGTAAAGAAATCATCGAATTCAATTTGCACGGGATTCGCAAGGCTACTGACACGCGTAATTTCCCCGAAAGTATTGCCTGAAATATAGCAGGTTCCATAGGTCGTGAAGGATGGATCCAAGGTAAACCACATCGAAGCATCTTTTGAGTGGTCGAAACTGCAATCCTCGACTGAGAAGTTATTTTGTGGATTTTGGATGACCAGCTGTCCAGCATTAAAATTGTCGTTCGAAAAGGAGGAAGTACCATAAGCAATACTGCTTGTGTTCCCACTGAAGAGAAGCTCCGAAAGCCCCTCTTGAGGATCATTCTGGTAGAGGTTGTAGGTTGAACTGAACTGGGGGCTAGGCGAAGGATGTCCAGCAATAGGTGAAGGTTCTACGGTTGCAATGACATGTCTTACGAGCGGATATGTTCCTCCCGGCGTTTCAGACGGGAACGCGCCTGTAATAGTAGATGCGTTGAGCGAGGTAAAACCTTGGAGCGTCATATGGCCAGTAGCTGATGGATTCGCAGTTCCGGATGTGACGGGATAGACAGCGGATTCGAAGTCAACATTGATTGTGCCAATATTAGAGGTGAGGTTTCCGCTCGGACCGGTAAAAAAGTCCGCCCCTCCGTGGACATTAAGAAAAGATGGGAACTCCGAGGAACCTTCCAAATCGATGGTTCCTCCTCCAACACCGTCGCCAGTTCCATCGGTGAATGGTGTGCTTATCGCCGTCTGAGTTCCAGTCCCATCATGAGTCGCATAGAGGCCATAATAATCGAATGTTGAGCCACTTCCACACTTCACGCCCTGCCCTGAGCCAAGAAAATCGAAATAAAAGAAGGGCATGACCGCAAGTGTTGCGTGGGATAAAGTAGCTATTTCACCTCCTATTAAGTCACCCTGTACAGAAAGTAGTACGTTGTCACCAACAAATTGCAACCTTCCAACTGGTTCCGTATGAGTTCCCAGAAGTCGCGGCGAATAGAGGCCGCTCGTCCCATCGAGGCTTGGAGGTCCGTAATTCGGGTCCGTCCATACACTTATCTGTCGATTCCATGAGTTATTATCCACCCACACAGTCGCTGATCCCACGCTTCCCCCATGGCCTGAGCCATCACTGACCGTGCATTGATCGGTGACTAACGTGTTCTCGTCGATATCTTCATCGAAGGTACGGTTCAAATCACGCGAGTAAAAGTGAACACCCTCGATTGTGCGCCAGTGGACATGAATGCCCATTTGGTTTACGGCGGCGCAATATGTGGCCGGGTCGTCCGGGAGCAATGCCGCTGTCGGAGGCACCGGAAAGACCTGATTCATCACGAGGCGTTCATCGGTTGTGGTACAGGAACCATTGTCATCACCCTGTACAATCATCATCGGGAGCCGGCCAATATCGGATTGATTGCATTGGTAGAGGCAGTGAAATTGGTTGAAGGGGACGCCAGGATAGTCCTGCTCATCATAAGGATTCGAGATCGCTACGATGGGCTTATCGACAATTGGCCAGCCAGGATACGTGCCGGTGCTTGCCGGTACGGGAAGTTCCGGCGCGATATAAATCCCATCGACAAAGTTCGCCGATGTCCCGGGGAGAACTGGCGTGTACTCGATTAGCGTTGTGGTTTGCGGTGAACCTGCTGTAATGGCACCCTTTGCCTTGTGGGCGGCATGGACATCCTGATCCACGATCGCGTAAACGGCATCGGTTGCAGGTTCCCCGTTCACGCTGCTTACCAACATTCGCGCATGAGTTACATAGGTATACCCCCAGGGTAATCCGCACGTTGGGGGAATAAATTGGTTCGCCAGCGTAATGACCGAAAGCGACATTCCATTCCAAAACGCGCGTTTAATCGAGCTTGGCGAGGTGTGTCCGGTCAGATATGCCACCTCGAACCATGGCGTGGCGACGCCTCGGTTATCGCGCGGATCGCACGCGACGGTTGGCCGCTCTCCCTGGCCTAATGACATCGGAAATCCCGCTTGCACGACAAACGTATTAATATCGACAACGGTCGCCCATACCTCGCTGCCGAGGATACCGTGACTCAGATTGGTCGTCGAGCACCAGGTTATATAGAGATAAGATGCGTCAGAGCAGACATCGAATTCATCCGGAAATGTGGGAGCCTGCGTGGTTCCCGATGCGACGATATTATGAAAAACTCCTCCACTCAGGGTGGATACCATCGGATAGCTATTGGCAATAGCGAGCGTTCCCGGCGGTGCTGGCGGCGAAGGGGGTGGAGGAATCAAGTCCATTGGGGGTACGGGGTTCGAGAGGAACGAAAGCGAGAGATCGACATTCGAGCTGCGAAACCCCTGCACGATAAAATCCTGATGGAGTGTTCCACCCGCCTGATCTGGCCAAACAAAATTCTCCGCGCCATCGAGATTCGCGGTTGCTTTGGTTTCCGCAACCGTTACTCCGCCGGCCATCGTCCCATTTTGCACAACGCCGGGTGGAATACATTCAGGGAAATGGGAGAGATCGCTCGCGCTAAAATGAGTCGAAGGGGCATAAAGTCCATTCGCGAGCAGGTACCACCCAACGGGATAGGATGTCGCGCCCGAGCCGTCGCCTCCCTGACCAGCTTGGGAACTCAGCGTCCACTGTCCATAGCCGTTGGCGGCAAGGCAGTCCATGGTTAGGACGGGAACGGGATCGCCGTTACTATTAAAGCCCTGCCCATCGGCGACGGATTGCTGCCGGAAGCTATACTCCGTATTTGATTGCGCGTGTGCTTGGGTTACACCGAGCGCGCAGGATAAAATGAGCGCGAGCATAAAGCGGCTAAAGTGCTGTGTGCTGTGTGCTGTGTGCGAGCTATTATTAGAATGGTTAAGTTCCATGGTTGTAGTCCTTATTTTTAAATGAGCTTTAGAAACCAATCCGTGAATTAATCGGCGAGAGACCTCAAGAGCGAGACTCGCTTCGAGCAAAATGGGGAAACCGTCGCCTGTTTTGTGAGCAGCCAGGCGGTTAGAGCATTTGCTTACTGCAAACCTACAACATAATTTCGGAAAGTGTACCACGAAAAATCGCAAAAATCAAAAACTGAAATGTATTTCCTAAAGCATACTCTTTTTTAAAACAAATCTTTCGAAACCCCTTGACTTCGTCATTTTTATTGTGTACTTTAGAAGGGTGTTCAATAGGCACCTATTGTCTTCCTGAATATTATATTCTTGCTCATTAAAAACAGAATTGCTGGTTCATGAATTTTTGGAACTTGAATGGAGAAATTGCGCGATTTTGATAGTTTTCCATGAACATGAAAAGAACAACCACACAAAATGTTGCAACAAGTAATATTTGGGTCGCTTTTAGAAACGAATCACCACATCCGCGCGAGGTTCGAAAAAAGACTCCGTGTGAAGCTGGCCGGCATCATCGACGCGGAACGTCCATCGCTCGACGGCGGTCAGAATCAGCCAATTCCAGGGACGGTAACTAAGTTCGCCATACATCAGTGAGCGGTTATCGAGCGCGAAAAGGTCGGTTACGCCGTTGATATTTTCGCGGGCATAGTGAACCCGGAGGAACATCCCGTATGGTAATTCGGGAAGCGCGATTTCTAAGTCCATCAGATCCTGGCCCGCCAGGTTATCCAAGTGAGAATAACTTCCCTGAAAAACGAATTCGTTGAAATAGTTCACAAACGCTCCGGCGCGGAAGCCATTGCCGTTGCCGCCGGCGCTATCGCTGAGCAGCGTAACCTTGGTAATATACTGATCGGCCCCGGCCTGATTGTCGAAGCGGTCGCGCTCGTAAAACGAGTTGTAATAATTGGGCAGAAATTGATTTCGAAAAAGCGAACGCTCTCCACGAAGATCGAGCAGCACGCTATCGAAAATGTCGAAGCTTGTTCGTGCGCCGAGGATTACGCCATCGTTGAATTTCTCGAAGCGAACGTAATCGGCGTAGATTCGGCCTTCGGTCTTTTGAGATTGCCAGAGCATCATGGAAATATCGGCGCCCAGCGTGGTGAGCGGGGAAGGAATAGTCGCAGAATCTCCTAAAATTTGAAGTATCGTATCGGACGGATTCGATGGATCTGGTATGCGCCGGACATACTTGGAATTATTCGGAATAATACGCGTGGCATTGGTATCGAAATCGAACGCACCCGTCACGCCGATTTCAATATGGCTCAGGAACCATATATTAGCGAGGATGGGCACGACCTGGAACGGGCGCACAAACGGGCGCACCGCGACGAGATTGCGCTGGAAGAGATCGCTCGTAAGCCCCTGCGCGCCGAAGAATCCGAGATCGAGCCGCGCGGCAAGGCCGATGCGACGGTCGTCGTAAGAGGAATTATTCCAGTAATCGCTCACAATCGTTCCGTTTCCGATGGTGGCATGTTCCAGGCCGCCCACACGGAAATAAAAATCGTCATTCGGGTGATCGAAGCTCACGTAATTGATCCAGCGCAAGTAGGAATAAGCGCCGGTCCAATCCTCTTTTCGCAATTGCCCTTCGGGACTGATTCGGATATTACCATCGAAGCCGAAGCCCCACTCGCCAAGCGTGAATTGCGGCGCGGCATGGAGCAGAAAATAGGGCTGGCCGTCGACGATCGTCGTCCCGCCGCCCAGCGCGACTCCGCGATAGGCGTCCGAAGGCGATTCGGGCAAGTGCATCCGATCGCCAAGGGATTGCGCGCGCGCGGCGCTTGAAATCACGAGCACGCTAAGGGCAAAAAGAATGGGTCGCATCGTTCAGATCGGACGGAGTAGCTTCAAAAAAAGGAAGCATCCTATGGGAACAGCCATCGGACGAGAATTACGCTCATAATAAGCGCGACCACGTCCGAAAAGATTCCAGCGAGCGCCGCGTGCCGCGTCTTCCGGATATTCACCGCGCCGAAATAAACGGCAAGTACGTAAAACGTCGTTTCGTGGCTTCCCATCATCGCGCCCGCCAACCGGCCCATAAAACTATCGGGGCCGTGCGTTCGCATGATGTCGGTCATCAGGCCGAGCGACCCGGAACCCGAAAGATTACGAACGATCGCCAGCGGCAGCAGTTCGCTTGGGAACCCGATCGCATCCATCGCCGGGCGGATCGCCGTTGTTAAAATATCCATCGCGCCCGATGCGCGGAACATCCCGATCGCCACCAGCATCGCCACGAGATAGGGGATGATCCGCACCGCCGTCGTGAACCCCTCCTTCGCGCCCTCCACGAATTCCTCATAGACCTTCACCTTCCGAACCGCCGCGACGACAACGATCGCGAACACGATCAGCGGGATCGCCGCCGTCGATAGTATCTTGGTGATGACGATAAAAGGGGATTCCACGGGGTCAATGATTTACCATTCTATTTCAATGAAACGGTATTTATCTTCCGGAAGTGCTGGTATTTTTTTGCCGCTTTTGTGTGGTTGTTCTTTTCGGCGTTCATGGAAAACTATCAAAATCGCTCATTTTCGCCATTCATATAAGACCTAAAAATGGCAAAGTCAAGGGTTTCCGAAAGATTTTTTGAAAATTTATTTTTGCACCCTCGTCCCGTGTGCATGGAAGCGCCTGCTTCCATGACCCCATCACCGGGAAGCAGGCGCTTCCCAGCACACATTACCGGAGGCAAATCACCGCGCCAGCACCACCGGCAGTGTCTCCACGCGCCCATTCATTCGAACGAGACACTCGTACATCCCATCGGGTAAGCCGGGATTACTCCACGCGAAGCTATGCTCTCCCGCCGCAAGCTCGCCGGAAAAGAGATGCGCGACTTCCGCGCCGAGGAGATTCACGATGGAGACATCGGCATATCCAGCGGCTTGCGAAGTGAAGGTGATGTTGGTCGATTGGGAGAAGGGGTTGGGGAAGGAATAAATATCTTGCTTGACTGGCGGCGACTCCAATACCGCACTTGACGAGATCATTTCGGAGAGCGGACGGCGCCAAGCATCTCCTTTCACTGTTAGAGCGAAGAGATATATACTATCCGAGGCAAAAGAAGAAACGCGTGAGGTTAAGCCACTATTGACATTCTTCCAGCTTGCACCGTAGTCGGTGGTAAGAAGGACGCCTGGGTAAGCTGAGACAAAGAGATTCGTACCAAAGACTGCGAATGCTCCCGTTCCAGGGTACGCGCTGTCCGTTATAGCTGCCGAAGACCAGTTTTTACCATTATCGATCGAGCGCAATACGCCGTATTTTGTCGAGAGAAAACTCATCGTGCCGATGGTCACAAAGTCACTTGCAAACTCTGAATCGATCTCGGTCCAGCTCCCTCCACTGTCGTTAGAGCGAAAAACACCATTTCTGCTTCCACCTGATAGAAGAAGAGTATCGGTCGTTGCAAAAAGGTCTGTGCCAATAGCTTGAAGGTTGGAGACATAGTAGTCAATTCCTAACCCATTGTCTGCTTCGGTCCAGGCGGACCCGCTGTCTGTTGAACGGAAAACGCCTTGACTTGTTCCGGCAAAGAGATCCGTGCCGATCCTCGCCAAAGTATGAACGTCGTTACCGAGTAATTGGCGCCAAGTTGTTCCACTATCAGTCAAGAGAAAGACGCCGCTATATGCAACCCCAGCAAAAAGATTCGAACCGCTTGTCAGAAAATCGGTGATATAGGGTTGAATCAGTCCGCTATTGAGGGGCGTCCAGCTTTCCCCAGCATCGGTTGAGCGAAAAACACCTCCTAGAGTTCCCGCAAAAAGACTTGAACCATTCGACATAAGCCGTCCGACGGCAAAACGCATCAAGCCAGCATTGTTCAAACTCCACGTCGCACCGCTATCCGTTGATCGAAACACGCCGCAGGTCGTACCTGCAAAAATATTCGTATCAATCATCGCAACGGCATAGAGCTCAAAAACAGAAGCGCGAGAATCTGACCAAGTTGCTCCGCTATCCATTGATCGAATAACATCCGAACCTCCAGGAAGAGAAAGGCCTGTCGTCGCAAACAGCATCGTGCCGCATGCCACGAGGGGTCCTATATCGTTGTTTTCGACTCCGGTGGTAATAGTATCCCAACTATTTCCATTATCTTTTGACAAGAGAATGCCACTGGCCGTAGTAGCAAAAATATTCGTGCCGATGACTGCAAGACCTACGACCTCAAGGGGGTAGCCGTCTCGGTTAGTTAGTAGCTGCTTCCAACTTGCTCCTTGATCCGTCGACCGAAATAACCCGCTGGGATTACTATAGGAGCCGCCTGTAAAGAGATTTCCGTTGCACGCAGTAAATACAGTGAGAAAGCCCGTCAAACCGCTGTCTGCCGCAGTCCAATTGGTTCCGCTATCGGTTGAGCGATATACTCCAGACCAGGTTTCCACAAATAGATTGCTTCGACATTCGGCGAAGCCAACGATAGTCGAAACGCCCGGAACTCCGGAGTCGGAGACTTCCCAACTCATTCCATTGTTTGACGAGCGATAAATAGTATGTCTAGTATTCTCGGAACCAGCAAATAGCTTCGCTCCGAACGCGAATAGAGCTTCCACTTTACCGACTGGATATCCATTGTTGGCGGCTGACCAGCTAATACCATTATCGGTCGAGCGATATACTCCGCTATCTGTTCCTGCAAAGAGATTCATGCCGCTGACCGCGAAACAATATACGGGCTGACCATACGGCCCATTCGTCTGCACCCACTGCGCGCGCAACTCATCGGCATGCATTGCCGCGAGTGCGGTGAAGAGGGTGAGTGCGAGAAGCCGTTTCGGGAGCATGATGTTTGCACGTTCAAAGCGGCGGGGTGGGGCAATAGTGCCCATGCGGGAGGGCAAATCGGAGTGACTTCCGCCGATCATTTCCCCAGCCGCATTCCGCAGGCGTGGCCGTAGGAGTCGTAATTCGAGCCGAGTATGCCGAAGCCGTAGGAATACACAGCCATCGGGGCGGCGCATTGCACGAGGTGCCGCCCTTCCGGCGCTTCGAACGTTAGGACGGTGTAGGCGCCGCCCGGAGCAATATTTTCGCGTACCGGTTTCATCCAGCGTGAAATTTCTGTTGCTCCAATTCGCACGCCATCGAGCCGGAGCGAAGGAAGCGCCGGAGTGGGGAGTACAATATTTAGATAATGCCGGAACCTGCCCGTGGATACCGAAGCGGTTGTCACCGCCGGAATGAATCGATCGTTCGGGATAGCAAGGAGCATAAAGGGATCGCCGATTCTGATGCTGTCGGCGTTGGAACTCGTGGCATATTGGGCCACGAGCGCCGGCTTCGAGGTGGTTACCAGGGCATCGTTGTGCAGCGTGTCAATTTCATAAAAGCTTCCGCGCGCGAGTGTTGCCGCGTGCTGGCCGTCGATCGAAACATCCGTCGAATCCGAATCGGCAATGACGCGCGCGACGTAGAAATCCTTCCCTTCGAACTTGGTGAGGATAAACTCGCGTCCCCAATCGCGTTCGGGCGGTTCCATTTCGAGGAGCATATCGCAAAACGAATAATTTGGAGGCACCTGCGCGCACCGGTGCCCGGTGAAGAAGGCGACCGGTTTGTTGGAGCTAAATGTGGTTCCTGTCAAGTCGTTATCCGTATCGTTATCCGCGCCCTGTATTTGGAAGGACTGGCCACGGTTCAATGAAATAATGGTGGTTTGCCCCTTCGAATGCGCCTTCCAGATTCCATCGCGGGTAGTTGCCGTGAGATGAACGCTAACGAGCGTGTTATCTTCGGTGGCTACGGCGGCCGCTTGCGAGGTGAACGCCTCCGGCCCGTTTTGTAGCATCGCATATCCCGCGGCCATGTAATGCGTGCCGAGCATATTTGTCGGAATGGCCGCGTAGCTATCGGTGCTGGCTGGGCGATGCGAAACGGCGTAGAGCGTGATGTCATGGTCGCTCGTGATGTGCAGCGATTTCGACTCCGCCAGTTCGGAAGAGCCGATTTCAATTTCCGTGTCGATGTCCACTTCGGTCGATGCGCCCGTTTCGACCGAGAACGAACGCCGGCTGCGATCCATCATATTCACTATGCGGCCTTTTGTTCGCGCTTCGGCGGTAATATAGAGGGACAAGTGAAGAGCTCTGTTCCCTTCGATAACCGCATTTTCGGGAAAGCAGACCCAGAAATCGCGTCCGCGATAGCCCTGGGCAAACAGGGTCGTTGCATAAAGAAGAAAGAAGAGGGTCGTAACTATTCGCTTCATGGGTAGAGACGATGAGTTGATGAATACACCTCAAACGAGAAAAATTCCGCTGAAGTGCGCCAAAAATTGAGCTTCGGCATGTAACTTTATGCAAGTTTCGTGGTTATTCCTGCTCCAATGCGTTACGGACTCCTTTTGTTATTCCTTGCCGCTCCCTTCGCGGGCGCGCGCGGGCAGCTTGTCCAGAAAGAATGGCAGAGCTTGGGCACGTTTCCGCGCG
>DASRZC010000201.1:0-23167 GCA_035686785.1 Kapaibacterium sp. (SeqCode) | reverse complement strand
ACCCCCCGTTTTGCCCCCCCCCCCCCCCCCATGTTTAGTTCCCGACTTAAAATCTCCCTGAGCTTTTTCATCCCGCGGGTATAAATCGACTGAACCGATTTAGTCTTCATGCCAATCTCCTTCGCTACCAAGCGAAGCGGAATTTTTTCGAATCGCTTTTGCCGGATGATATTTGCGGTTCGTTGAGACAATTGGTTTAGACCCCATTCGATAAATTCCCGCGTTTCGTCGTTTAGTTGATCGTCAAGGATAGATTTATCCACCGCATCCATCTTTGGATCGAGAAGCGGCTCGTGCTGGTGAAATCGGACCTCACGATAAAGAAGTCTTCGGGCGGATTGGAGGTAATAATGATACTCCTGCTCCGCCGTGAGGCCGGCGGGCGGAATGGTGAAATCGAGCGCATCCGAAACGGCATCTTCAAGCCATTCGGGTGGGTCATGCGGATATTCTCGGCGAAGAGGGCCGAGTAAAAGGGCGCGTTGAGCTTCGTAATCCATAGAGCGAGAGCGAAAAAAAACCGAGCGAAAAACGAAGAAGCACGAAAATACGAAGAAAAATTGGGTAGCCCATGAATTCTCGAATTTTATTTTGGAATGATGCCGACTTTTTCGGGCGAAAGTGCTCTTACTCTTAAAGCTGAGTTACAGCTAAAGTTCAACATGAGGTAAAAAAAATGAGAATTCGACTGATCTTTACAGGTGCATTCCTATTAATACCGCTCTTGGCATTTGGCCAGCGTCCGACCCGATTGCCATCCACTACAGGCTGCTACCGGCAAGCCATAACGCCGATTTCGGCGATTCCGACACTCCACACGGATATGCCGCTCGATTGCATGCTCGGATACATCTATTTCGATAGCCTGTGCCGCGCAAATTTTGGCTTGGATAACTGGAACACTATCGATTCCTTAGTCCACTCAATCGACTCGTGGGATACATTGCATGTATTCATGCGATTCAAGTACCGAATGGAGGAATATGATGCGGACCTCTTCAGAGAATTCATTCAAGCTGGCGCTTACGACACGAATTACCGCCAGGGGCCTGGAGGGTTTGAAAACTTGTTGTACCAGTTGATGAATCAAAATAATACTCTCGGCAATCACTCCAAAGAAATCTATCTTACCGAGGTGCCGGTTATTCTTCACATAAAAGTGCTCGATACATCGGCGAGCTACGATTCAGTGGATCGGCTGAGTACTTCGACGCGACGATGCGTAAGCGCCGAAATCATCGATACGATTAAAGGCATGCATCTCCGTCCCGGCGATTGCGGGTTATATCATACCGGAAAACAAAAAAGTCCTCTGGATTATGGATGCATCAATTTCGATTATTCTCCGATGGCTGCAAAGGCGATGGGAATGGGGGACGTTATTCACAGTCCGATAAGAGATTCGACCGGCCAAATCCTTTGTGATAGTTGCTATGGGACAAGCGCGCTGATTCCTGGACATGAGTATATTGTTTTCCTTGCGGATAATTTTCTAGATTACAATGGAACCACCAGTTTTTATGAGTATGTCCCTCAAAATGCCTTCAATTCGGAAGGTGGAATTTTCCCGATTAATGGACTTGGTAACGTCGTGAGTACCGATAATTATTTCGGGTATGGAAACTCGGTCCCACTTGCGACCTTCGAATCCGATCTTAAAGCCGATATTAATTCCATCATTTCACATTAAAGAGCGAAGACAATGAAAACTCTTATTGCAATTTTTGGAGTGATGATCGCTGCCTCTGTCGCGAACGCACAGGACCCCTGCGCGGGTATGAAGTTCTGCTATCGGTACGTTCATCCGCATACAACAACCAGTTGCTATTGGGTTTACCATTGCTCCAGTAATCCGAACAGCGACGACTTCCCGCCCGACGTGCCTGAGAAATGGCCTAATGGCGCTACGATCCATTACTCGACTAATAATCTTTCACAGGGCTGCGTGAACGCCGCGGCGCTCGATCAATGTATCGATGATGCATTTTGCATGTGGGAGCGGCTATGCGGTTCCGATGGACAGCTTTATTCCGAAAGAGATGCTTGGGATCCGACGGATATCAATCAAGTCCCTATTGAAATTCAGCCGACCAATGAACAATATTCGGCCAGCACGCATGAATTCGGAGAAACGCCGACAGATCGAAGTCGAGTTATTGCGATAACTAATGTCCAGCATAATTGTCCGGCTGCTGGGGCAACGTCTGCTGACTTAGTGCCAGCCAATCCGAGTAACCCTTATAACCAACCATTAGAGTGGGCAACCTTGATAGACATAAACGCCACTTCCGATTATGCTGCCGCGAACACTGATGTGTATCCTTGCCCCGGTAATGATTGCAGCACGAAACTTCCGAAACAAAATATTTGCATTGCCTTGGCGCATGAAATCGGGCACTTACTTGGCCTAATGCATACCCACCCAAGCTATTCCGAGGCTCACGCGCAGCCACCAATGCCCGATTGCGGTTCGCACGATCCGAGCGGCATGGACCTAATGGACACCTCCCTAAATCAGGGTTGCACTGGTAATCCTCCGAATTTAACAGCGTATGACAAGTGTATGTATCAGAAACTTTATTGCCCGCAAGATTCGAAAGCACATAAAGGCGGAGAACAGCCTCTGACAACTTCGTGTGATAATTCCTCCGTGAATGATGGCCCCTTCATACCGGCTTACGATCCAGAGTTAAGGGCCTATCCAAACCCGACAACGGGAATGCTCACGGTTCAATTCATCTCCAACGCCTCTGAAAACGTGACGCTTCGGATCTTTAATACCCTCGGCCAGCAAATGCTAGGTTTTGAATACTGGGAACAGCCAGGGGAAAATTCTCATACGGTAAATCTCTCAAAGTTGCCGTCAGGTCATTACATCGTCCGCATCGCATCGGATAATATACGGGCTTCAAGGATCATCGTTATTGATCGGTAGCATACATCACCGCTACCGCCGCCCCCAGTTTCCGTTTCACTTCGACGATCTTGAACGCCTCGAACGAACGGCTCCCTGCGGGCTAGCAACATTTCTTCTCCTTTTGTTGTAGTGCAGCCATGCGAACGGTCGAATACAATCGCTCGAAGCTTGAATCGCTTTGCCAGGCGTATCATGTGCTGCGTTTATCGCTTTATGGTTCCGTGCTCCGGGGCGAGGATACTCCCTCGAGCGATATGGATTTGCTGGTCGAATTCGATCCCGATTTTGGTGTCGGCTTCTTCGAACTTGCTCGGCTCGAACGATCCCTGAGCGAACTTTTTGGAAGAAAAGTCGATCTCAATACGCCCGGTTTTCTTAATAAAGCATTCCGGTTCCAGGTCCAGCAGCATGCCCAGCCGCTCTATGCCCGATAACGATCTCTACCGGATCGAGCACATGATCTCCTTTTGCGAGAAGATCATTCAATTCGCTCACGAAGATGTTGAAGAAGATTCGGAACTTTCAGAGATGAGAGTTCTCGCGCTATTACGGCTTTTTGAAACCCTCGGCGAAGCGGCTGCAAAAATAAGTAAGGAACTCCAGGCTGCACACCCGGAAATTCCATGGACCGAAGCATCCGATACGCGCAATCGGCTCATTCACGGCTATGACGATCTCGATATGAGCATTCTTTGGCACGCTGCGGAGCATAATATTCCACCCATGCTTGCTCAACTCCGAAATCTAAGGCGTGAGCTAACGGCATAATTACCGAGCGGACGCCGCTACCGCCGCTCCCAGTTTCCGTTTCACTTCCACGATCTTGAACGCCTCGATGACATCGCCGGCTTTGACATCGTTGAAGTTTTCGAGACCGATACCGCACTCGTAGCCCGAATCCACTTCGCGGACATCGTCCTTGAAACGCCGAAGCGAAGCCAGACCGCCCGTGAATACCTCGACGCCATCCCGAAGCAAGCGCACTTTATTATTGCGCGCGATCTTTCCATCGAGAACGTAGCAGCCGGCGATGGTTCCAACTTTCGGCACTTTGAAGAGGTCGCGGACTTCGACGGTCGCGGTAACTTCTTCTTTCTCATCTGGCGTAAGCAAGCCTTCGAGCGCGTCGCGCACTTCGTTGATGCAATCGTAGATGACGCTGTAAAGCCGAATCTCGACTCGTTCCGCAGCCGCTAATTTGCGAGCATCAAGATTGGGCCTCACATGAAACCCGAGAATAATCGCGCCAGACGCCGCGGCAAGATGCACATCGTTCTCCGAAATCGCTCCCACCGCGCGATGCACCATCTCGACTTTCACCTCTTCGGTCGAAAGCCTCAATAGTGAATCCGCCAACGCTTCGACCGAACCATCGACATCGCCCTTTAGCAGGAGCCGCAAATGCTGCACGCCGCCCTGCTTAATCTGCGCGCTGATGTCATCGAGCGTGATAAACCGGACTTGCTTGAAATCCTGCTCGCGTTTCAATTGCTGGCGGCGTCCGGAAATAGTTTTCGCCTCCGAATCGGACGGCAACACGATGAACTGATCGCCAGCAGCGGGAATGCCATCGAATCCCAAAAGCTGTACCGGCGCCGATGGCCCGGCCTCCTCGACTTTCTTACCCCGCTCGTCGAACATCGCACGTACACGTCCCGAATACACACCGGCGAGGAAAGGATCGCCCATTTTCAGAGTGCCTTTTTGGATAAGCACCGTCGCCTGAATACCGCGGCCGCGATCGACCTCCGCTTCGATAATCACGCCGCGCGCCACACGGTCGGGATTCGCCTTGAGATCTAAAATTTCCGCTTCGAGCGCGATGCGATCGAGCAGGCCATCGACATTCTGCCCCGTCCGCGCCGATACTTCGACGCAGCCAAACTTGCCTCCCCAATCTTCGACGAGGATATTGCGATCCGCAAGCTGCTGACGAATACGTTGCGGATTCGCTTCGGGCCGGTCAATCTTATTCAGCGCGATAATAATGGGAACGCTCGCGGCCTGCGCATGGGCAATAGCTTCCCAGGTTTGCGGCATGACGCTGTCATCCGCCGCGATAACGACGACCACAATGTCCGTGACCTGCGCTCCGCGCGCGCGCATCGCGGTGAAAGCTTCGTGGCCCGGCGTATCCAAGAACGTGATGGGTCTTCGGCCCGGAGCCGTCACTTCGTAAGCGCCGATGTGTTGCGTGATTCCGCCCGATTCACCAGCAACAACGTTCGCTTTGCGAATATAATCGAGCAAAGAAGTTTTTCCGTGATCGACATGCCCCATAATAGTCACGACGGGCGCGCGCGCCTTCAGCGTTTCCGGCGCATCGGTGATATCTTCGAGCGCGTCGGTGGTGAATTCTTCCTGGAACTCGACGGCGTATCCAAACTCATCGGCAACGAGTTGGATTGTATCTTTTTCCAACCGCTGGTTGATCGAGACCATCAGGCCAAGAGCAATGCACTTGGAAATGATCTCGCCGACACTGACATTCATCAGGTTCGCGAGTTCGTTCGCTGTCAGGAATTCGGTGGCGTGAATAACCTGGCGCTCGCGCTCCGTGGCTTCCGCCGTGCGGCGCTCCGTTTGTTCCGCGCGCTCGCTGCGTCGAAGGCGACGTGCTTTCGCGCGCCGCGCCGTGGTGCTGGCTTCCTCGATTCCGGCCAGCGTCTTGCGGACCGTGTCTTTAACTTCGCGCGCATCGACGGCTTTGCCTCGTCGGCGTTTAAGTTCCGGGCCGCCCTCGCCGGCCGGCTTCGCGCCCGGTTCGTGTTTTGCAACAAGTCCCTGAATGCGGGTCTTGAGTTTTCCAGCGCCGCGCGCGCGGCCATCGCCTTGGCGCTCCTGCGGAGCGAGATCGATCTTCCCTTTGATCTTAAGCCCCGGCAGTGCGACGCGCAAATCCATCGGCTCGCCCGTGGCAATAACATTTTTCCTTCGGAATTTCCGCTTCAGGCCGTGGCGAACTTCATGCTCGGTTTCAGCCGGAGCGACGGGCGGTTCGGTGGGGACCGCTTCGATAAGTTCCGGCGTGGTTTCCTGCGCTGCCGCTTCCGTGATCTCGGGAGCAGCGGACGGAATCTCCGCAGGCATCGAAGGCGCTTCGATTTCCTTTGGCGTGACGGCCGCGCCAATAAGATCGGGTTCGACCGGAGCCGGACCTGGAATAACCGGAGCAGGCGCGGGAGCTATGACTGGCGGAGCGGGAACCGGAACTTCGACTGGATGCGCTTCGGGCGCGCGGGATTCGTGATGATCGGCGCGATAATCTTCCTGCGTCTTCGCGCGCTTTTCCTTGAACGCGGCGAGCTTCTTGTGACGCTTATCGGTAACGTCCTTCTCTTTGCCGAATTGCTTCATGACGATATCGAGCGCCTCCGGCTCGATTTTCGACATGATCGTTTTTACAGCAGTGAAGCCTTTCTTTTGGAGAAACTCAATCAGCGTCTCATGCGAGACGTTAATCTCGGTCGCGAGGGTTCGCACCGTGATCTTTTTTGCCGTATCGCTTTTGGACGCGGCGGGCGCCATTGTATCGGTTTCTGTCATTGCTCTCCTTTTGAGCCGCACCGGCACCATGCCGGGGCTTTGCTCCATGCGATGAATGGTCGAAACCGTTAGCCCATTCATCGCTGGCAACCTCTCTCCTGCCCCTCTCCTTACTAAGGTGAGGGATTGGGGTGAGGTTCACCCATACGAGCTAACGGGGATGATCGCCCTTCCCATAAGGAAGCGCGCCCCCCTGTCCTATGACAGCGCCGAATATGCGGGGTAACAATTACCTCGGATATCCGCCCATGACCGGCTCGACCGTGCCGAATCATCAGAGTACCGTCTTATCCATTGTTTACACTTTCTTCGACGGGTGCCTCGGTCGCTTGCGAAGCGGCTTCGCCATCCGTGGTTGTTTCAATATTAGCGGCAGCGGTTTGCTGCGCGATTTCTTCTAAATCGGCCGTTTGGCCGGGCTTCAGCGTCGTCAGCGAGACGCCTGCTTTTTCGGCGGAGCTTTCGAGGAGTTCGTCCGCCTGCGCAAACTCGCGTTCGAGAATGCGGCGGATTTCCTCCAATCGCTCCGGCGTCATGGCTGGAATGCGCAGCAGCATTTCGCGTGGCGCGGCCAAAAATTCCTTCGCCGTGTCGATGCGCGAGCGAATGAGTTCGTTGTAAAGATCGGCGCCGATTTCCTCGCGGAAGTCGATAAGCTCGATGTCCTCCTCGTCACGCGCTTCCTTGACGAGATTGATCTGATAACCCGTCAGCCGCGAAGCAAGCCGTACGTTCTGTCCCTGCTTTCCGATAGCGAGCGAAACCTGATCGTCGCTTACGAGCACGGTCGCGGTCTTCGATTCTTCGTTTAATTCAATTTCGATAAGCTTTGCCGGCGAAAGCGCGCGTCCCAAAAATTGCACCGGATCGGGCGACCACGGAATAATATCGATATTCTCATTCGCCAATTCGCGCACGATCGAGTGAATGCGAACGCCTTTCATTCCCACGCACGCACCGACGGGATCGACGCGGTCGTCCGTCGTTTCGACGGCGACCTTCGCACGCTCGCCCGGTTCGCGGGCGACGCCCTTGATGAGGATGATGCCGTCATAAATTTCCGGAATTTCGATCTCCATCAATCGCTCGAGGAACCGTGGATCGGAGCGCGAAAGGAGCACCGTCGGCGAAGAAGTCGGGGCGCCGCGGCGAACGTCTTTTACAATTGCGCGGATCGTATCGCCTTTGCGCCAGCGCTCGCGCTGAATTTGCTCCTGCTTCGGAAGCAAAAGCTCGCGCCGGTTGTGGATTACAAAAAGATCGCCCTGACGGATTTGATAAACCTCGCCCGATATGATCTCGCCAACAAGCTGCGAATATTCGGCGAAGACGTTATCCTTCTCGATCTCGCGGATACGCTGGTTCAGGTTCTGCTTCGCCGTGACGATCAATCGCCGGCCAAAATCCTTCCCCATGTTGATGATCTCGACGTACTCATCGCCCGCTTCCAACTCCTCGCCCGATTTTTGGAGCGCCTCTGCCGGCGTAATCTCGATCGCGGGATTTTCCACCTTCTCCACCACCGTTTTCTCGAGATAAATCTCGATGTCGCCCTTGTCCATATTCATGACAAGGTCGAACTTCGCGTCCATGCCGTATTTTTTCCGGATCATAAGCGCGAAGGTCTCCTCGATCACGGACATCAGGATGTCCCGGTCGATGCCCTTCTCGCGGACCATATCCGCGAACGATTCAACGATTAATGGATTCAAATTCTAATACCTAAAGTAAATTCTTTTAAAAGCCGCGGCTCCTAACACGGAAACCCGCAGCAAATTCCGCATCAGCCGGATGCTATTAATTCTTAGCTTTTAATTATTCCTTCTTAATTAAAAAGCCCGTCTTCTGGCAGTTCCAGAAGCGGGCACTTTCAGACGCGGTGAGGGAACAGCGATGTCCTCAATTTGATTCAGGGACGTAGGCCGGGACAAAAAGCGCCTTACCTCTGCACCGAAAGCGCAATCCGCTCCGCCCGCCCGCCCATGCGGGCGATGCACCAATAGCTGCCGGGCGCTACGCCGCTTGCATTCCAGGTGAAGGAATGCGGGCCAGCCGCAAGTTCGCCATCATAGAGTTGCGCGATCGGATCGCCGAAAAGATTTACGATAGTAACTTCGGCCATTCCGCCTTCCGCTTGCGATATAGTGATCGTGGTTTTACTTGAGAAGGGATTGGGAAAGTTACTCGCCGAACCTGTGAACAAGGCGGCAGGCAAAACGGCGCTATTACCGAAATCCGAAAGCGGACGCCGCCAGACGCCCTCTGCTCCGGTTCCAGCAAAGAGCTTTGGCGCGGGTGTGTTCGCGCCGCTCGACGCAAGCGAAAGGACATCTGCCGAGCCTCCGAAGCTTATCAAGTCGGTACTGCTACTCGCCGCCGTCCAGCTTACGCCGTTGTCGGTCGAGAGGAAAACGCCGCCTTCGAAAGTTCCCGCAAAGAGCATCGGCGTGGGTGAATTCCCGCCAATCACCAAAAGGGCATCAATATGAGTAAGCGCCAAACCGGCGCTCGCAGTCGTCCAGGTTATGCCGTTGTCGGTCGAGCGGAACACGCTGTCGTCTGTCCCTGCAAAGAGCATCGGCGACGATGAATTCGCGCCGATCACGGCAAGGGCATGGACAGCAAGTCCACTGGTCGTCAAGCCAGTACTCGCCGCCGTCCAGCTTACGCCGTTATCGGTCGAACGGAACACGCCATCGTCCGTCCCTGCAAAGAGCATCGGTGAGGACGTGTTCGCACCGCTCACCGCAAGGGCATGGACATCGAAACCATTGGTCGTCAAGCCGGTACTCGCCGCTGCCCAGTTTGCGCCATTGTCGGTCGAACGGAAAATGCCGCCGACGTCGGTCCCGGCAAAAAGCATCGGCGACGATGCATTCGTGTCGCTCGCCGCAAGCACCGTGACATCCAGATACGTTAGGCCGGTACTCGCCGCCGCCCAGTTTGTGCCGTTGTCAGTCGAGCGGAACACCCCGCCCTGTGTCCCGGCAAAGAGAATAGGTGACGATGAATTGGCACCGCTCTTCGCAAGAGCATTGACATAGAGACCGTTGGTCGTCAAGCCGGTCTTCGCCGCCGTCCAGTTTGCGCCGTTGTCAGTCGAGCGGAACACACCTGCTTCACGTGTGCCGGCGAAGAGCATCGGCGAGGTTGAGTTCGCGCCGCTTACCAAAAGTGCATTGACATCCGTGTTCAGGAAGCACAAGCCAGTACTCGCCGCCGTCCAACTGATGCCGTTGTCGGTCGAACGATACACGCTGTCGGTAGTCCCAGCAAAGAGCATCGGCGAGGGTGAATTTGCGCCGCTCACCAAAAGGGCAGTGATGTAACTGATCGTCAAGCCGGTGCTCGCCGCCGTCCAGCTTGCGCCGTTGTCGGTCGAACGATAAACACTGTCGAGCGTCCCTGCAAAGAGAATCGGCGAGGGTGAATTTGCGCCGCTTATCACGAGGGCAATAACGGTAGTGTCCCCCAAACCAGCACTCGCCGCCGTCCAGCTTGCGCCGTTGTCGGTCGAGCGGAACACGCCGCCGTGTGTTCCCGCAAAGAGCATCGGCGACGATGAATTCGCGTCGCTCACGGCAAGGGCATGGACATTGAGTCCATTGTATGTCAAACCAGTACTCGCTGCCGTCCAGCTTGCGCCGTGGTCGCTCGAGCGGAAAACGCCGTCGTAAGTACCTGCAAAAAGCGTCGGCGAGCCTGTGTTCGCGCCGGTTACCGCAAATGCATTGACATAATTGCTCGTCAGGCCGGAGCTTGCCGCTGTCCAGCTTGCGCCGTTGTCGCTCGAGCGGAATATGCCGCTATCCGTTCCGGCAAAGATCATAGGAGTGGGTGAATTCGTGTCGCTCACCGCAAGGGCATTGACAGAGAAAGCAACCCCCGTAATGCCGCTGCTCGCCCAGGTCCAGCTTGCTCCGTTGTCGGTCGAGCGAAAAACGCCGGCGCCATACGTTCCTGCAAAGAGCATGGGCGAGGGTGAATTCGCGCCGATCACGGCAAGGGCTTTAGTAGTATGGCCCGTCAAGCCATTATTCGCCGCCGTCCAGCTTGCGCCGTTATCGCTCGAACGGAAAACGCCGATGTCGGCTCCGGCAAAGAGCATCGGCGAAGATGAGTTCGCGCCAATTACGGCAAGCGAATTAATGTACTCCCCATTCGATCCATTGACATACGGCCCATTCGTCTGCTCCCATTGGCCGTGAGCCGTGGTGGCGAACGTGAGCGAAAGCACCGAAGCGAAGAGTGCGAGTTTTTGTATCATTATGGTCTTGAATGAATTCGATTGTGAACACAAAGATACGAAAAAAGTATGCGGCAAAAGCTAAATGCTAAATTCTACCGCTGCACCGAAAGCGCAATCCGCTCCGTGCGGCCACCCATGCGGACGATGCACCAATAGTTGCCTGGCGCGACATTGCTCGCATCCCAGGAGAAGGAATGCTGGCCGAGTTGCAGCTCGCCATCGAATAGACGAGCGATGGTATTGCCAAGAATATTCACAATAGTAATCTCCGCCACACCACTTTCGGGTAATGAAATGTTTATCGTGGTTTTATCGGGAAAGGGATTTGGGTATGCTTGCGCCGCGCCATTCAAGCTTTGTGAATGTCCTGAAACGGCACTCAAAAAACTGGTCACCTCGGTGCGCCAGACCCCTTCCGAAGTTCCAACGAAGAGATTCGTGTCGCCATAGTCAATGGAACCAATGTAATTTGGCAAACCACTACCGAATGGACCCCACGATGTCCCGCTGTTGTTCGAAAGAAAAAGCCCACCCGCGGTTCCCGCAAAGAGGGTCGTACCGATTGCTTTCAGGGATTGAATCCCGTTGGGCGTCGAGCCCTGCGGCACCGGCAGCCAGGATGCGCCAGTGTTGGTGGAATAATAGACTCCGTTACCCCCCGTTCCCGCGAATACGGTGGACCCTATCCATGCAAATGACCCAATCCGATTGCTTTGGTCAGGCAAACCGATTTGTGCTGGAGCCCATTGGGTTCCATCATTGGTCGAACCATAGACCCCCCCGTAGTATGTCCAAACAAAAAGGGATGTGCCGTTTACGGCAAGGGTAAAGACATTAGCTCCCGGCAAGCCGGTATTGGCCGGGATCCAGTTCGTACCGTCGTTCGTCGAGAGAAAGACGCTACTGTCAATGCCCACAAAGAGATTCGATCCACTGGCCCCAATGTAAGCGGCGCTGTATCCGGCATAGACTTTTTCCCAGCTGTCACCATTATTGGTGGAGAGATAAACACCTCCAGCCGCGCTGGCATTACCCCCACCGCTATCATTACTCGCGTATCCTGTTCCTACAAAGATATTCGTGCCAATTTTTGCAAACCCGGTGATATTCGCGGATTCGATCCCCTTATTCGCCGCAGTCCAACTATCGCCATTATCGGTTGAACGAAATGCCCCGTTCGTGCTGGTTCCCGCAAAGAGATCGTTGCCGGTTGCAAGGAGCGCCGGGACCGTAAGGTACTTGCTGACATCATAACCAACATCGATTGATGTCCAATTGGAACCATTGTTCGCGGAAGAAAATAGAGCACCATTGGCCGTGAGCGCAAAAAGAGTACCGTTGAGCGCGGCGAATCCGCCGAGAATCGTAGTCGGCAAGCCATTATTCACGGCAGTCCAGGCCGTACCGTTATTTGTCGTGAGAAATATTCCAGCGCTATTCGTGGCCGCGAACGTATTTGCGCCGCTCGTGGCAAATCCAAAGGCTGCATTGCTCGTTAAGCCGCCGTTGGCCGATGTCCAATTGGCACCTTGATCGGTAGAGACAAAAACGCCTTTGTCCACCGTTGCGGCAAATACCGTGGAACCATTTATTCCAAACGCCGTAACGCCGATGCTTGTCAGCCCCTTGCTCGCGGCATTCCAGTGCGCGCCATCATCGGTCGAGGAAAAGACCCCTCCATATTGGGTGCCGGCAAGGAGGGTGGTGCCGATTGCGGCGAGCGATTGAACCGTTGAATTCGGAATTCCCGCGTTCGACAGCGTCCAATTCGCTCCGTTATTGGTCGAAAGATAAATGCCGCCATTCGCAGTGCCCGCGAAGAGATTTCCGCCAGTCGCCGCGAAGGATCGAATATCCAGGCCGAGAATTCCATTACTGGCCGCGGTCCAGGACGCGCCGTCGTCCGTAGTAAAGAAAATACCACCGTTCACTATCACAAAGAGGTTCGTGCTGCTGGTATCGAAGAAGCGAATCTGGTAATTTAGAGGCTTGGCCGTCTTCGACCAGGTTATCCCATCGTGAGAAAAAAAGATGCTGTCGTTCGGTGTCGCGAGAAACACGTTGTTCTGGGATACCCCCAAAACAGATACTGTTCTGTTCGGGTGTGTGCTTAAACGAGGCCCGTTGGTCTGCACCCATTGGCCATCCGCCTTGCACGCGGCGCTAAACGACAGGAACGTGAAGAAAGCAATGAAGAAACGATTCTGATATCTCATCGGAAGAAGCTGTTAAAATTATAAAACACATTAGACCGGCGGAAGTTACAAGTCAGGTTCAGACAATTTTTTTAAAAAATCTTTCGGAAACACTTGACTTTTCGGTACAATAAACTAAAACCGCCTTCCATTTTCATGGAAGGCGGTTTGTAACGAGCATGCTGGAAAGAGTTACCGGTTCCCAATATTATCGTCGTCCGATGGGCGTCGAGGGCGGCGCGGAGCATTCGGGCTTTCGTAGCCGCTGGTGCGCGGCTGGTAATCGCCGCGGCCCGTTGCGGGGCGCTGCGGAACGTTCGTCGAATACGTGGATGGCTCGCGCGGCGCCTGTGGCTTTCCAAAACCCCTTCCATATTCGCGCGGACGGTAGCCGCCTTGCTCCCCTTGCGGATTACCTTGTGGGCGCGGACGCTGCGGCCGTCCCTGACCGTAAGAGCGGCCTTGCCCAGATTGCTGTCCATACCCTCCTTGAGTGCGGCCATAACCTTGTCCTTGTCCCTGTCCCTGTCCGTAAGAGCGTCCGCCTTGTGGCTGAGCGCCCCACTGGCTTCGGCTCGGCCCGGCGGGACGTTGCTGGCGCGGTGGTCCGCCACTTGGCCGCGGTGCATACCCGCGGCCTTGATCGCGCTGACCGTACGTACGCGCCGGACCGCGTTGTTCATAGCCTTGTCCCGGCCCGCGTTGCTCATAACCTTGTCCCGGCCCACGTTGTCCATAACCCTGGCCCTGTCCGCGCGGTGCATAGCCTTGCCCTTGTCCGCGCGGTGCGTAACCTTGTCCCTGTCCGCGCGGTGCATAACCTTGTCCCGGAGCGCGTTGCTGCCGTGGACGAGCGCCCGCGGGCCGTGCCCCTTGCTGCCATCCCCCTCCGCGCTGCCCACCTGGGCGGTGTTGCTGGCCCGCCCGCTGCGGGCCTTTTCCGCGGCCTTGCGGACGAGCACCTCCGGGCTTGGAACCATACTTCCTGCCTTCTTTCTTCTCGGCGGGAACGAATACGCGCTTGCCTTTTTCCTTGTCATACTTTTTCTGGGCGTGCTTGCGCTGCGGCTTCTGCTTCTTTCGCGGCGCTTTCTCCGGCGGAACGACGGCCTTCCATTCCGCCTCGGCGAGCCGTGCCTGTTCGCGCGCGGGCGCCTCGATATATTGAAACGTATCGACTCCGGCAAGACGGTCGGCGATCTGCTTGCCGCTCCAGAATGCGGACGCGATCGAACTTTGTCCCGCCACGTAATCGCCGGCGAGATAAAGCGGCACCTTGAACTCATCCTCTTTAATCGTATCGACCGTAAAAGGCGAGGACGATAGAAATGCCGCCGCCCACCGCTGAATCTCGCCATAAATAATATCGGGCAATGCGACATCGAGCACTTCCTCGAAGACGCGCTCGACGGCCACGAACGTCTCCTTATCGCTCTTCAGCACATAATCGCGGCTGATTTCGGCTCCAAGCTGGAGCACGAAGGCCATTTCGTTCTTGCGAACACCGAGCGGCCGCCGCAGGCTTTCCTGCGAAAGCCAGAAGATCGGCGCAGTCACATCATCGGTATAGAGCGCAGCGAACGGCTCCGGGAAATTGATTTTGGTCGTGCCGAACATCGCGCCGATCATCGGCTCGTAGTTCACATCGTTGAAGAGATCGGTGATGCGCTTTACCTTCTTGTTCTTCGCCGCGTGTGGCAGGAGAAGCGCCAGCGCATACGGTGCGGGCAGCGCGATGACGACTCCGTCCGAAGACATCGTCTCGCCCCGCTGATTGCGAAGCTGGTAGCTATCCTTCTCGAAGACTATATCGCTGACGCGCGTATGGGTGCGCACGGGAATATCTTTCACGAGCGCGTCGGCCAGGACGCGCATTCCGCCTTCTAAGTAAGACCAGTTCGGGACTTCGACCTGATGCGCGGTTTCGAGCGAGCGGCCATCGAAACGAAAAACCGGGGATGGAAACGGCAGCGCCTGCTGCAGCACTCCCCGCTCGATCGCGACGGCGCGGAGAAGCGCGCGAGCGTCCGTTTCGAGTTGGTTCGCGCTGAGCGGCGAAAGGTCGATGCGCTGCGCGCCGGAATCCATGGTGCGGTATCCGACATTGCGCGTCGAGGCGCGGCCGCCTAAACCTCGGGACCATTCGAGGAGTGTTACGTCCTTACCAGCGCGGTGGAGAAAGTATGCGGCGGAAAGGCCGGAAAAGCCGCCGCCAATAATGGTAATCATGGGGGTGTGTTCGTTAATCTAATGTGAGCTTTTTCTTGTAGCCGTTTGGAAGTCCGCCACGTGAGCGGATCAACCTACGGGCATTGCAAAAAGGGGCCAGAAATGGCGATTACTGAGATTTCATAGGAGGATCGGTCATTCGAGGATGAACGGTCATCCGTTGTTGATTTGAAAAAGAGCTGATCGAAAGAAGGAAACGGGCCATGTAGAACCCAACCGCCTCGCTGCTCTCGATGAGCTATGGCTCTTAAGGAGCGCTCGTTAGTGGAGCAAGCTCCGATGAGCTGGTGAACAAATTAATCGGATATCAAATTTTGTGAGTTGAAGCTGAGAGCGTTTGCTCTGACGCCATGGGATTTTGAAAATTGGCAAGTACCTTATTGCAAGCACACTTCGTGAGGTCCAAGAATCTTCTATATTAGAGCGGAGCGTAAGCCAATGCAACCCGCTCCGATATGCCGCCCCGGAATCCCGCTAAGAATGCCGCCACGCATTTCCCATTCGGTACGACCAGTGTATAAATCCTATGGAAGGCAGAGGAGTTCCGCTCCGTAAGTGAATTTCCATTATGAATGATGAATACGCGTCAGGAGGGCTTTGGAGTAAAAAAAACTGGCACCGAAATATTTACTCCAAAATTGCGTTACCTTCGCCATCATGGGGTTCAAAATGTTCAGCCGGAAGGAAACCGCCATTCTTTCGGGGTTCTCGCTATTTGCATTTCTTATTCGCATTCCGCTGGCCCTGCGTCCTATTCGAGCGCTCGCCGGATTTCCGTATGGCGACGACGCCTTTTATCTTTTTTCCATTGCAAAGCACTTCGCCGCAGGGCAGGGATTTAGTGTCGATGGCCTGCACCTGACGAATGGCTTCCAGCCGCTCGTCGTCCTCCTCTACGCTCCGATTTTCTGGCTCTGCGGTACGAATGCCTGGCTTGCAGTCCGATGGACGCTCATCCTCAATGGTGTTATTGCCGCGCTTTTCGTCTGGGCGGTTGCCGCGTTTATTCGAACCATCGAGCGCGCTCCTAATCCGAAAAGCGTGAGCATTCCGGTCGTAGCCGCTGCGCTCTGGACGTTCACCTATCCCCTTTTCGTGCAAATGGCCAACGGCCTCGAAACCAGTCTGGCCTCACTCCTGCTGCTTATCGCGCTTATCCTGTATGCAAAGGAAAGTTCCAAGCAAGAGGACGTTCCATCGACAGGCGTAGCGGATGCTCCCTCACGATGGTGGCTGCTCGGCATTGTGCTTGGGTTCACGGTCCTGGCGCGTATCGACGCGGCGATTTTCGTCGCGATCCTCGTGCTCCTTCTTTTTTTGCGGAAGCAACCTCGCGCAGCGATGGTGACGGGAGCGATAGCATTCCTCATCAGCCTGCCCTGGTGGATTTTCAATTGGGTTTATTTCGGAAGCCTGATGCCGACGAGCGGTCAAGCCGAAAATATCTGGCCGCTGCCGCCTCACGAAAATATTTATCGTGCCACGCAGGCGGTGTCCGGTATTCTCTCCCTTGTCTTTTATTTGCCCCACTCGCTAAGCTTTCTCGCAAGCGTCTGTTGGTTGTTGATGCTTCTGGCGGGCATTGTCTTTTTGACGTATCGGGCGCATTTGACCGATAATATTCGCCGGTTGCTTCTTAGAATGAATGCTCTCGTGCCGTTAGCAATCTTTTCTATCACCCTTTTTTTCTATTATACGTTCTTCTTCCGCGCGCCTCATTTTCTGGAGCGGTATTTCCAGCCAGCACGAATTCTTTGGTCTATCCTCGCCGCGGCGGGCGCCGGCATCCTCTGGCGAGAGAAGCGCGCGCGAACGCTTCTCATCGCGGCTGCCATTATCGGACTTGCGTTCAGTATCGACCGGTTCGCGGCTGATTATTATCTCGTCTCACGGACTTCCGATTTTTATGACATGGGCGGCTGGGCGAACGCCCATCCAAACGAGAAAATCGGCATGTTGCAATCGGGCATAGCAAGCTTTGTCGCGCCGAACATCATTAATCTCGATGGAAAAGTAAACGCCGACGCGCTTCGCGCACACCAGCAAGGCCGCCTTGCCGACTATCTCCGCGACCAGCATTTCACCTACATTGCGGATGAGAAACCATTCATCGAAGACATCGCCGCGATCGCGCGGAAGGATAAACTATTTTTTGATTCCACCGGTATGATAGGCCACATTCAACTGATGAAACGCCGCGACGATTCGGAATAAAGTTGAGGCTTAGCCGCTTCACGGATTCTTTATTTGCCTCGCGTGCGTTACGCGCGTTATGGTGCTGATTATTCCCTCCATTCCGATCGCGCATGGCGTGTGCGGAGCGCAAATCGCGCTATCGGCGCATGAAGCGCGTCATTCGGAATTGGATATTTATTCGCAAAGCCCGGTGGACCGTGCGCGGCTGCTCCGCAAGGAAAATGCGAAAATGATCCATCTGGAATTTCTCGACCGCGATCCGTGGGAGCAATCCTGCATGGATCTCATTCGCGAAATCCGCGATGCCGTCGATGTCCCGATCGGCGTTTCCTTGGCCGATTTGCCGCCGGATGAAGCAGTCTGCACGCTCCTCTTCGACTCGGGCGTTCACCGGATTTTCCTTCCACGGGAAGCGCCCGAACCAGCCTATTTACATTATTGCGCGAGTTTCTCTTCCCGAAAAGTCATTCCCAAACTCGACCCATCCTTCGATTTTGAACGGAAGTTCCCGGAGTATCGCGCTCGCGGCGTCGAGCGGATCGGCGTGGAAATTTCTGGCAACGATGCTTTGGAAATGGAAATGCTCGATTGGGAGCGGCTCCAAACAATGACTTCCGCCGCCGGAACCGCGGGCATTCGGCTGACGGCATTTCACGGCGTGCGTGGGTATCCCGATCTTAAGCGCCTGCAAGAACTTGGGCCGGCGCTCGATTCGCTTATTCTTTGCCGAGCACTCAATGAGAACCGGTTCCCTTGCCAGCTTATTTGGCGCGAAGTCGAAGCCGTTGCCGCGCTCGAGGAAAATCCCGCGAGTAATTTGTGGAGCAATCCGCTTGAGGGAAGGCCGCATATCTGAATCTGGATTACGCGGATCAGATGGATTACCCGGATTACTATCGAGCAATCACGCGGCTGAAGATATGAAAGTGCCTGAACGTGGTATCATTGACATAGTCATTCTGAAGAAAAGTGTTTAGTTCCGGCCATGCAAGAAGCGCCTGGTAAGAATCCTGTACGCTGCCGGTGATATAGGGCCGTGCGTCGCCGAATTCCACAACAAAATATTTTGGCGGCGCGTCAGCAAGTTGATGGAGCAGCGTTGCTTTCCACTCAGGCGGAGTGAACGCGGTTCGTAATGGCGTGGCCGTCAGGCAGATCGTCGATGGCAATTTGTGCGCGAAGAAGTAAATCGCTACATCGTTTCCCCAAAAGAACAATTGGTCGGATGCCTTCATCGTACTCCTGAGATAGTTCGCCACCTGCCGGTCCTCTTCCGAGAAGTAATCGGGAATGCGGCGCTGAACTTCGGCGGCGGCATCGTCATGTTCGAGAGCGATCCTTGTCCAGGGAATTGACTGGGTGAATATTCTTGGCAATGGCGATAGCAATAGGACACAAGGGACACATACGACCCATAGGATAATCCCGATTCTACTCGATTTCCCCAATTTCACCAACTTTCTAATAAGCTCGGTTAGCCCCAGCGCCATAAACGGCGTTATCGCCCAAAGCGCACGAGTGTATTGATAGGGAAATTCAATTTTTCGCTCGACGAGTATTCCAAAAAGCTGGAATAGAAAAGTCAATAAAAGTAGCGTAGGCAATGGCGCTCTGTCTTTCCCGCGAATCCATCCAGCCACGCCCCACGCAGCAAGCACGAGAAACGAAATGGACATGGAATAAACGACTCGTTCCGGAAAAACCAGGAATATTTCTTCGATAAGAGAATGCTGCGCCGGGATAATGGCAGCATAGCCAGAAAGCCACGCCAGCGATTGAAGGAAACGTTCGAGCGCATCCATGCGCCACAATGCAATCACGGATGCTGCCGCAAGCAACAGCGAAGACATGAGGAATCCCACTGCAAAACGCCACTTTGGTTTGGATTCCATTTGCGCAAACCAAAATACGAATGCGATCGCGGCTATCGCGCCAAAGACGAATGTAAATTTTAAAAGCAGGAGCATCACAGCCGCGGCGCCTGCAAGCAATCCATAATAGTTCGCTTTCGTCGGCACTTCCACAGCTCTCATTGTTGCATCGGCGAGGAGGAGTGAAGGCAGGATCGCGAAACTTTCGGCCTGTGCCGTCATCCAAAATCCCGAGCCAGCATAAAGAATGAGCGTGAGCGAAACCGCGATGAGCGAAATATCCCGAGAGAATTCTCGCCGGAGAATTCGAAAAAAATAAAACGCTGCCGCACACTGATAGAGAATGTCAAGCGCGTGGGGCGACCATTCGTGATGCCCGAAAATTCCAAGTGCGGCGGCATAGATATAAAAGATGATGGGCGGCTTGGTATCCAGAAAATCGCGATATGGTACCGCGCCCCGTCGTATCATCTCCCCGGCGGTGCTGAAGACGGCCTGGTCGTACCCAAAAGGGTAGCAGACCGTTGCAATCAGCATCAGAAGCGCCACGAAGGCGAGCGCAATAACCCACGGGCTTGCGGTTGTGAATGCGGTTCGAGAAGTCAATAGCGGAGTCACGGCGCACAAAAATACGAGAAATGGATCGACTCTTTAGTAATTCTTTCCATTCTCCTGCCTTAGTAATCCATGGCATTTCATTTTGTAATAGCCTAAGAAATCTTGTCGCATTTCAATACAGTTTCTAAAAAAATGTACCAAACTGATAAAGATAATTAGAACCATGTCGAAAAATGAGATTGGCATATATCATTTCCATACACCGGTAAAATTTCGATGAGACGTCGTAACGAATTCATTCGACTTTTGTAAATTTTTTGACCATTTACGGAAAAAAGCAGATGCAAAATTCGTCTATATAAATAGTTGAACGCACGAATGGAGAGTGCCCGCTCCGATTGCCTCTTCCAGGGGCGACTTTTTTTCGTGCGCGGGTGGAGTCTTTAGTTTAGTTGCCGCTTATTGTTAAATTAAGCCGTCGTTAGTGTAAGACGCCGGCGTTTGCTACTAAACCACTGCCGCAAGGCAGGAAACAGATGAAAACAATTGCCACTCTTAGTGTTGCCCTTGCGACACTAACCTCCAGCCCCACACTGGTTGCAGCGCAAGGCGTATCGGACGTTCAGACTCGGAACTCCGCTATTCAGACATCGTTGATATTTCAAGCATCGAATTCGGACGTGGCCGTCATGAGCTTCGAGGAAGTGCAGGCGATCACCCAAAGTGCTATTCGTCAGGCCATTTCCGGTCAACTCGAGCAAATCACTGCGGACGAAGTAAACGCTCAGATCACAAGCCGGCTTGAAGAACTTGCGCGAGGCAGAGCCGTCAGCTTTGGGAGGAAGCTCCCAAGCTGCTCGAGGCAGTCCATCTCCGGCCAATTCTCGATGAATGTGGTTTTGCATTACAGACGCCGGCCTCTTGGCGGAATTCTCATCGTCCGGGTAGAGCTTGCTCCGGCGTTTTGCGGGCTTGAGACAGCGATTCGGCCTATTGCCGTTCGTGAAGCGGCCGAGGCGGTCGACAATCTCGATCCCGATGAAATCGCGGAGACCGTTTCGCGCCTAAGTTATCAACTCGGCATCGACTATGCCTCAAAGTAAAGTTCCTTTAAGACAGGGAAACCCTAAGAAGAGATCGCAAACTAAACTCATCTCACCGATTCTTAGGAGCGGACTTCGAAGTAAGTCCGCTCTCTTTTTATCACCAAAAATTGCGGGAAGTTCCGATTGTTAAAAACGGCTTCCAGCAGATTCCTCGAAGAGAAAGAGCAATGTCTGCCATGTCTTCGCCATTGACATCGCCAGGATCGATGCGAGCACGACGACCCACGCAGGCAGGGTTGCGGGCGAAGTTCGGGGATTCAGCGGTGGAATCACGGCACACAAAAATACGGGAAAGCGCACCAAATTCTCGGCGGCGACGTGCTCATGCTACTCGCCCCTTATGAGGAATTCGAGGGAGTGAGGAAGCTTATCTAACTACCCCTTTTCATACATGTCGAAAACTAATTCCACCTCTTCCGTCGCGTGTTCGTTGCCGCTGGAGGAAGGAGGAATGGTGAACATCACTGGCGTCGCGCTGTCGATCTCCTTCCAGATTAATATCGGCTGATGCTGCCGCCTTCCGGCGAGAGCCTCTCCCGACGGCGCGCCCTGGCCTTTGATGGCCATCTTATCGTCGTTCGACCATTCCCGAGTGATCTTGATCCTGGTGGTCTTGTTATTGCCTGGACGATATCCGGCTAATTTATTCCCGGAACGATCGACGAGCTGCACACTGTAAGTTCCCGGTTTCAGCCCGGCGACTTTGAGATGTTGGCCACTGGCGCATTGAATTATCTTCTCATAGCCACTCGCGGCCCCGCCAATCCCCTTGATTTTGAGAAAATAATCAACTGCCGCCTGGCTTGCCGTGAAGCTCACCGCAAGCAGCATAAGAACCGCAAACGCCGAAATTATTCTGCTGACCTTCCGATTGTAATTCATAAATGCTCCTTTCTTAAAGAATTGGAAAATGAGGGAACATTCATAATCTAAAATAGTTTCAAGTAATATACTCCAGCATGACCCATCATGCAGCATGACCCATCACGCTTTTCGGAATGGCTGAAAAGTAAACCACAATCAGGCTTGGCTCGCGCGATTCGCATCCACAAAATTCTCATTTTCACGCTCACCGCGCTGATGGTGCCGCTACTCGCGCATTCCGTTAGAGCGCAGCAAGATGCAACATCCAGTGCCGCGGACACGACTCCGAACGCGCCGAAGCATTCGAATATCCAGCTCACGATCCAGCCGTCGCTCGGGGTAACCGGTCAGTCCATTACTTCGGGGGATAGCGATGTCTATGGCGTCCTCTGGATCGCGGGCCTCGATGCAAATGTATTTTGCGATGGCGAACCCTGGCAACTCGGGAGCAAAGTATATGCGAGGTTTGGGGAGCAAGTTTCTGCCTCTGGGCCGCCTGTCAAAACCCAGGACGATCTCATTGTAAGTGTCACCCCATCTCGGACTATTATCGCTGGACCAAAAATTCGGCTTTTCCTCGAGGTTACTGGCGAAACCCAAATGGCAAAAGGCATCGCCGCCGATAGCTCTCCGACCAAATTCCTCGATCCCCTTTTCGTTTATCAGTCTCTTTTTCTTGGCCGCCGCTTTAGCAACCAGGCCGACGATGGTTCCTGGCAATACGATCTGACGGCGGGTGTGGGTTATGCGCTGCAAGAAACGCTGGCGCAAAATTTCGTCCTGAGCGGGAATCGCCAACTCGTGGTGACAGACCAAAATCCATTATCGAGCGTGCAGAATGAGGTCACGCTCGAATCGGGATATAGTGCGATCGTCGATTTCAACTTGCAGGAACAGATCGGCGAGAACCTGCAAGTAAATGCAGGTTGGAAAACCGTCGCCATCAATCGCGTCCAGACGCCCACCCTGCCGGAGGCAACGACTTTTTTCGAAAATGCTCGCGTCACATCCCTGCTCGAATTTGGACTCCAATATAAGTTCCTTAGCATCGCCTACTCCGGCAACCTGACGTATGACCGCAACGTCTCGCTCCGCCGCTCACTCGAACAATCGCTGGTGTTCGGGTTCAAGTTGGCGTTGTAAAATCCAGCGAATTCGATAATCTTCTGCACAATTGCACTGTCATTCCCGCGAAAGCGGGAATCCAGACTCGATCCGTGACAACACCGCGCCTGGATTCCCGCTTTCGCGGGAATGACAACATAGAAAATGTCAAGGGTTCTTCGGACCGCTAATGTGAGACGATGAAGCGCTGCTGGTATTGCCCTTCCCGCGTCCGCACCTCCACAAAATAAATACCCGCCGGCAATTCGGATGTATTAAGGTTGAAAATGCCCGATGTTCCCATTCGTGATTCGAGCACACATTCGCCCAGT
>DASRZC010000200.1:0-15147 GCA_035686785.1 Kapaibacterium sp. (SeqCode) | reverse complement strand
TACGGGTTACAAGACGGTCCGGCGCGGCGGCGTTGGCACCGGAATACCACGAGGAAACGAGCGTGCTCAGCAGCCCGAAGGCCATCACCGCGACGGCCACGCCGAGGATGGTCAGCGCCGCGCGAAGCTTATGCCGAAAGACGTTTCGAAAAATTAGTTTGACGATTTTCATAACTCTTATGATGTCATTGCGAGAAGTAATTGTGGAGCGAAGCGGAGCAATTCCGACGAAGCAATCTCCCCCTTGAGAGCAAGAGATTGCCTATCTTCAGAGGGAGATTGCTTCGTCGCATTCGACTCCCTTCGGTCGTCGAATGCTCCTCGCAATGACATTGCAATATTTCAAGCATTTCTATAAAAATCCTGTGAATCCATCCAATCCGCATAATCCAGGTTCAATTCACCGAAAGTTCCCCTTTATCCAGATGCCGCGTCTTGTGCGCTTTTTCCGCGGCATTCGGATCGTGCGTCACCATCACGATCGTCTTTTTAAATTCCTGATTCAATCGCTCTAATAGATTGAGTATCTCCTCGGCGGACGTCCGGTCGAGATCGCCCGTTGGTTCATCGGCAACGATAATGGTGGGGTCGGTGACGATGGCGCGCGCGATTGCCACGCGCTGCTCCTGACCGCCGGAGAGCTGCTTCGGATAATGCTTCATTCGGTCGGCAAGCCCCACGACGCCAAGCGCCGCTTCGACGTGCTGCTTTCGTTCCGCTTTCGAAAGATGCGTGAGGAGAAGCGGAAGTTCCACATTCTCGAACGCGGTGAGCACAGGAATGAGATTATAAAACTGAAAGACGAAGCCCACATGCCGCGCGCGCCATTTCGCGAGCGCCGATTCCGAAAGCGTGGAAATATCGGTTCCCGCAATGGTGATCGAGCCGCTCGTCGGGCGGTCGATGCCGGCAATGAGATTGAGCAGCGTGGTCTTCCCGGAACCGGACGGCCCCATCAGCGCGAGAAATTCCCCCTCCGGAACCCCGAGCGAGAGGCTTTGCAGCACCGGGATCTCCATCGTGTCCCGCTTATAGATTTTCGTTACGTTTTTGACTTCTACAATCGAATCTGGCATAAGATGACAAGTTTAAGGCTACGAAAATACGAAAATTTTTGGAGGGGACGGGGAAGTGGGGATTATATTGTAAAGCCTTTAAAGATGGCTAAACTTCGATCTCAACTTCTTGCTCAATCAAGCTTTCGGCACGAACTCGGATAGAATCATAAATCGCAATCTCTCTATTTACGACTTCAAGGCTAACAGCCAATGCATAGCGAGCGGGAAACCGCATTGATGTATCCCATCCTTCATGTCCCATTACTGCAATGCAGAGAGAGTCAGGGAGTTGGTTTGACTTGATAGTAGCAATGTCTTTTAATAGTGTACCTGAATCTCTTCCCCCAATGGAGGTCTGACCAAACTTCCACTGTAAGGATTTTGCTGAATTGCCAGCTTTGATTCTCTCTGTGAATCGTGACTTTGATTCGTTTACCTTGCTGGTCGTCCAATTTAACCACGTTGACAAGTATCTCCGCTTCGCTTTACGAGTTCGCCGTGGTTTTGCACTATAGGATAGTGTAATCTCAACACGAACATCGTAATCCTCCCCTGGTATGTTGAACTCCAGTGGGATCGGAACTTCGAATATGTGGGCTTCGCGCGGCCAAATTTCTTGCTGATCGCGAATCATCGTGACCCTGTAATCATGATTCGAAGTTGCAACGTCAATCTGCGGTATCCCGTATCCGAGAATGCGCAATGCATCTTCTGTCGAGATCCTCAATGCCCACTGAGGCCACCGGGCCGACTGTGCAACGAGTGCTCTGTAAAGCAAGGTTGAACCGGTTGGATATAGTTCCTCAAGCGTTGCAACTACGTTAGTTACTTTCGGAGTGGAGAACGAAGTGCCCACCGAATCTCGCGCGTACGCAGGCCCCTCGGGACTCACTCTTAGCAATTCAGGCGATAAATTTGGATGTTCACGCAAACGTGGATTAGCCCCTTCTCGGAGCAGCCAAGCTCCGCCGTACTCAACAACATCCGGTTTGATCGACCCCCAAAGCCCGGGCCCAGTCCTGGTGAAGCCGGAGGGAGCGTCTTTCTCACCGAGACAGATCCAACCGTTCTCCACAATTGTGGCCAGTCCTACCGATCCCACGGTAAGAGCCTGAAGACTCTGAGCGGGATTCGTAATTCTGCTTGCCGGTTCGAGCAGGTAATTGGGATATGGCCTACCAGCCAGAATGTGTTGAAGCACACCGAGACTAAAAGGTATCTCAGAATTACCCAAAAGGTTACCAGTACATTGCACCACGAGTATATCTTTGTCATAGGAAAGGTCGTCGATGGTATGGGCCCAATATGACATTCTTGAGGAGGGACACGAATAGCTATTAGCTGCAGCAATGGAGTGGTTAAAAATTCTCACTCCGAATTCGGAAGAATAATCTGTTATGACTTCCCGCAGAAGATGAGAAGGTGACTTCTCCTGCGGTAAGTTATTAGTTTCGTCTAAGACTCGAGCATTCAAAATGAGAAATGGAAGCTGGTATTTTCCCTTAATGTCAAAGCCATCTGGATAAAGAATTGCACCGGCAACGCGAGTACCATGACCACCCTCTCGCACTTCGTCTGCCACACTTGTATTATTCGGCACATAACTTTTCGACGCGGTTCCTAAAATAGCTGCTCCGATTAGGCGATGCCCCTCTTGTAACCCACTGTCAACTACACAAACTTTTGGGGCATTAATTGATGGAGGGATCACCTCGAATCGGGGCTCTGCCACGTCCGAAAGCTCGCTTGTGCGATATTCTTCGGCAGCCTCTAATTTTTGCACATCAAAGACATAAGGGTGATTCAGCACGAGATCGCGAATCGTCCGTCCCTTTAAATGAACCGTGAATGTAATATTATCACCAAAGGTTGAGTCTTCCAACTGCTCGAAGCTTGAATCTAGTATCTCTCCACCTGATTCTAAGACATACGACTCAAATTGTTGCTCGCGCTCTAGCATCAACTCATTTTGCTCTTCGGAAAATTTACGCAATTTTTCTTGCCACTTTTCGAGGCGCACGTCAAAATGTGCTTCTTCTTCCCCTTTTTTACGAGCTGGACTGGCGGAGAGCTTGTGAGAGCCTTGACAATTAATACCCACTTCGAGGAAATAATCCTGATCGTTATCTATTTCACCCCACTGCTCCAGTAGTTCGGGACTTAAGATTCTCGCAAGTCGCTCTTCAGTTGATTCTTGATCCAGAACGGAATGAAGGTTCGCTGCGCTACCAGATTTCTTTGCAAACGTTTCGAACTTCTGAAGGGCGTGCTCAAGTTTTTCAAAACTGGACGGATCTGTTGCAACGAGAACGACACCATCCTCACTCTCATCAATAATTTCGAAGCCCAGTCCCCTTAAGAATTCGTAATCTTGCAGGTTAGGGTCACATCTAAGGACAAGTGGCATGTCTATGGGCAGAGTAGGCATGCCATCAGTTTCTCTTTCCCTAACTAACTCAAACCAATTACGCGCTGCGTTTGCGATAGATCCACGAAGCTGTTGAGCATGATCTTGTCTATTAGTTAGATTATATTCGGTAATATCGGATCGTGTGCCAAAGCCTCTTCCTGACGCGGGCTGTCTGACTACCAACGGCAGTTTGAGATGTGCAAATTCGATTTCAGGCATGATAATTATTTTGCAATTCGTGCCGAATCTATCGAAGCGTCTATAATCGTTTCTGAAATGGACGGCAACTCATCCAACACGCTGGCTTTGGCTGCATTCATTGCAATGGAAACCACAATAGAGCAAGAGTTTCCGTCCAGTTTTTCTAGTATGCGCGGCCAATTAATTTCCTTCGAGAGTTGAAACGCCGATAGAGTCATTAGGATGAGTTGCTTAATTTGCGTTTTAGATGGGAGCGGCAACTCAAAAGCGTCATCGAACCGGCGAAAAATTGCTTGGTCAAGGGATTGGTGTAAATTAGTAGTCGCCACTAAGAGTCCCGGAGCCGAATACTCATCAAGCAGCATTAGCAACATATTGACGAGCCTTGGAATCTCGCCAACATCTTGATGTCCGATCCGAGACTTCGCAATGATATCACATTCGTCTAGCAATAACACACATGCTTGTTTATGAGCGGCATCAAAAATCTCTCTTAAATTTGAAGCCGAATCACCAAGATAAGAGGATATTAGGCTATCAAATCGAACCTTCAGGAGTGGAAGTCCTGTGTTCCATGCAAGGCGTTCTGCACCCATTGATTTGCCGCATCCCGGTGGGCCGTAGAGAAGTATCTTCCTTCTTGGATGTAAACTATATTTTTTGAGACGATCGGTGGCCGCGAACTCTCTTTCAATCCTTTGAAATTTTTCTTCTACCGCCGGTGAGAGCACCATGTGGTGTCTAAGATCGGAGTGCGCGGTTAAGGAAGCAAGGTTTCTACGGTCGCGAGGCGAACGAGGAAGGGACACTAGCATCTTATTGCTTACCTCAAAATGCTTCGCTTCTGTTTCTCCGGACATGCTAGCACTGAGGAGCGATTCCAAACGCGTGGCGCTAACCTTGTGTCCCTTTTTCTTCTCATCGGCAATAATCGTCGATGCAATCTTTCGGAGGCTGATAGTGTCCTCTGTGTCGATTGCTTTGAAAAGCCTGGATAAGAGTGCCTGATTCATATTGCTACCTGGCTAACCTAAAACCATCTGAATTAACTTCCGGGCTTGCGATCTAGCTCGGATCATAATCTCAGGGCAGACATCCGGGATTACTAATCTGCCGCCCCGCTGGGGCCTAGAGAATATTTCCAAAAATCTCTCTCCCTCCTTGACGGACCGGTCAATTATGAAGTATGAAAAGCAGCAAAATGTGAACGCTTTTTCATCAAAAAGTTGAAACGGCTCAGAGAAAAGTAAAAGACTTCATGAAAGCTTCCATGAAAATTAAACGTATCTCGCACAGTTGAAAAGTACTTGCGCCAAAGAAATTAGCGAAAGCTGGCGAAAAAAGACATAATTAATGAAGTACAAACGCGCGCGCGTTGAATTTGCCTTTCGAAAACTTCTGAAAGAAAGGGTTTTGGGATTTGCGCGCGGGGTTATTCCGCAGCCTTTACCTTCGTACCGGTCCGCAATTTATCCGCGGGGCTGAGGACGACTTTATCGCCATCCTTGAGTCCGGATTTCACTTCGAGTCCATTGCCGACGCTCGCGCCCAGCGTGACCGGGGTTTCGACGACATGATCGCCCTGAATGAAAAAGACCACTTTGCTTCCATTTTTCGAGACGACCGCCGCGGCGGGGACGGTAAGCTTCGGTCCGCTGGAATCGACGACCGTCGAGTCCTTCAGGAACTGGACTTTCAAGCTCATTTCGGGGAGGACGCGGCTGTCGATGTCCTGGAAATCGACTTTGGTGAGGACGGTCGCTTTGGAGCGATCGGCGGTGGGGACGATCATGTGGACCACGCCACGATATTGTTTTTCGGGAACCGCATCGAGCGAGATTTCGCACGGCTGCCCGACGTGTACCTGCTCTAAGTTCGATTCGGAGACGTCCACTTCGGCATCGAGCGAGGACATATCGGCGAGCGAAACGATATCGGCTCTCGATCCGGCCGCCGCGCCGAAGGGCGTCATGATGTCGCCGACATCGGCGTCCTTCGTGAGAACAGTTCCATCGAAGGGGGCGCGGATGTTCGTGAATTCAATTTGCACCTGCGCGGCCTGGACTCCGCGCTCGGCAAGCAGGACGTTCGCGGCGTCGGTATTGACGAGCGCCTGCGCCTGTTTGTATGCGGATTCGGCATTCGTAAAATCGGAGGAGGAAATAAGATTCGCTTTATAGAGAACTTTATCGCGGCGGAAGTTGGAATCGGCATTCGCAAATCCGGCCTGCGCACTTTGGAGCGTGGCCTGCGCGGCTGCAAGCGAAGCTTGGGCCTCGTTCAGTGCAGCCTCGACATCGGCATCTTCCAACCGGCCGATGATCTGATTTTTCTTGACGAGCGAGCCTTCTTCGACGCCAAGCCACACCAGCCGGCCGGTTCCCTTCGAGCCGACGGCCGCTTTCCGGCTTGCGACGACGTAGCCGCTGGCCGTCAGAACGGAGTTCATCTGGGAGGGGGAGACCATTGCGACTACGCCAGTTTCGACGGTCTCGGGCGAGGAGAAAAGGCCACTTGCGAAATAACCTAAAATGGCGAGCACAACGATCGCCACGACGATCCAAATAAATGGCTTCATCGAGCGGGTAGCGGTGTCGCTTGTCGTCGTAACGGATGGACCGTCACGGTGAATTCGCAGGGCGCTGAGATCGGTTTTTTGAGTAGTTTCTGGCATGAAAAACAGGTCGCGGTTTTAGCGAAGCGACAAAACGAAATGCGGGGTAAATAGCTCCCCGCGATAGGGACGCGGAAGGAGGGATTTTATTGTTCGGATATACGCAATTGAACCATCTATCCGGGTAATTCATTTTCATCCAATAGCTATGGTAACCGAAGAAGCCATTCGAAATTTCGCGGACGAAATCGCCCGCCGGTATGCGCCAGAGAAGATCATTCTTTTCGGCTCGTACGCGCGCGGGACGGCGAATGAGGATTCGGATGTCGATATGCTGGTCATTATGGATTTCCCGGAACGGCGCGGAGCGTATAAAGCAGTGGAAATTGAATCCTCGATCAATCCACACTTTCCCCTTGATCTTTTGGTGCGGAAAGCTGCGGACGTTCAATGGCGGATCGAGCAACATGATTTTTTTATGATGGACGTGATGAAGGAAGGAGTCGTACTTTATGATGCCACTTACGAAACGGTGGCTTAATAAGGCCGCCGAAGACTTTCGGGTCATGCGGAGAGAGTTCCGAAACACGAACCCGTTCCTCGGGGCCGCTATGGTCGCGCTATTTTTTGTTTCCATTTTTCTGCCGAAATGCGGCGCGGCTGTTAGTCATAAGAAGCCCATCGATAAGCACTTCATACTCGCTCAAGCTCGAAAAAAATATTACAATTTGCGAAATCATGGACTAAGGGAATTACACGCACAAGCCGATGTCAATTGGGAACTGATGTGGAAATCAGCCTCTCACGTCACTCTCTCTCCTAATGAAATAAAAAAATCAGTAAAGAAATATAAAGCAGTACATTTTGATGTTATGCTGGATTCAGACAGTAATGAAGTCAAGGTAGCTCATCACTTTGACCACCCGTTTACCGACTCGATTTCAGTTAACCGCACAACCGCTGGCATTGAAAACGATTTATCGGTATGCTATAACTATTTGCAGCACTTTACTCTCGATACATTATTTCCCAACGAGGATAGTTTTTATAATGTTGTTGACAGCTGTGGGGATTATTGGGTCTATTATCAGGATGATGAAGCTCATTCCTTTGTGAGAATGTCAAAGGACTTCGTGATCCGAGAAAGTGGATCTACTGCCCCAACATATTCTGGCAGTGCCGTGCCAAAATTTGAGAAAAGTGGGGAAGGATTTTTACTCACCAACCTTGATTGCACCGTTGTTGAGACCGGAACTCCTTCTAAAGTTACTCACACAATTTTTCAGTATAACTACGTGGCAGTTTCCGGCTTAAGGTTACCTCATTCCACGAGGCTCAAAGCCGATGATGGGTCCGGCATTCTCGAATTTGTTTTCAGTAACTATGAGATAAAGAAATAGAAATAATCTATGTTTCCCAAACTCTTTACATCATACTCAATCAACTCGATGACGCTTCCGAACCGGCTGGTGCTGCCGGCGATGGTCACGCGGCTTTCCGGCGAGGATGGGTTCGTCAATCAGGAAATTACCGACCGCTACGTCCGCTTTGCAAAGGGCGAAGTCGGACTTATCGTGCTCGAAGCGATGGCGGTGCATTCGGCGAAGTCGGGACCGTTGCTGCGAATTTGTGGAGATGAATTTAAGCCGGGACTTTCGGAGCTTGCGAAAAAAATCCATGACACAAGTGACTCGAAAGCAGTCCCGCAAATTATTCACTTCCTGAAAATTGCGCGCTCCGGATGGCGGCAGAAGATCGAGGATTTGTCGATTGCGGATATTCAGGCGATAGTCGAGCAATATGGCCACGCCGCGTTGCGCGCGCGGGAGTGCGGATACGATGGCGTCGAAATGCACATGGCTCACGCCTATACGCTTTCGAGTTTTCTTTCGAAGCGGAACAAGCGGCCAGATCTGTATGGTGGCAAATCGCTCGACAACCGAATGCGGCTGCCGCTGCAGGTCATAAAAAAAGTCCGTGAAATGGTAGGCGAGGATTTTCCAATCGGAGTCCGATTTCTCGGCGAGGAGTGCATCAAGGGCGGATATACGACAGAGGAATCGGCGATCATCGCGCTTAAATTTGCACAATCGGGTGTGGATTATATTTCGCTCTCCGCCGGTGGGAAATTTGAGGATGCCGTCCATAAAGAAGGCGAAGTACTCTATCCTTACACCGGCTATTCCGGCGACCGCTGTATGCCGCCGATGGAATATCCCGATGGTAATAATCTTCACATGGCGGAATCCGCGCGGCGAATGCTGCGGCGGCATGGATTGGAAACGCCCGTTGTCGCGACTGGAAAAATTCCCTCGCCGGAATTCGCGGAGGAAGTGTTGCAGGATGACCGCGCGGATTTAATCGGCATGGCCCGCGCGCTACTTGCCGATCCCGATCTTCCGAAAAAAGCACGAATAGGCGAAAGCGAGAAAATCGTAAAGTGCATTTATTGGAATATCTGCAAGGCGCTCGATGAGAATTTTCATCAGGTCGTTTGCGGGCTGTGGCCGAAGGATGAAATTCAAGCGCCCTATTCGGAAGATAGAGAGCCACCTGTTTGGAACCCCCTCCTTTTCAAGGAGGGGGTAGGGGGTGGTCCGTTGAGTGTCCTCGTCCGCTCGGGAAATATCCGCTTGAACTGGAAGCCCGCGACGGATAACGAAGCCGTGATGGGCTACGAAATCTGGCGCTCGGATGATGGCGGCAAATCGTTCCAACACACCTATTCCATCACCACCTCGATGTGGACGGATCATCTCGCCGCCGCCGGCATCGCGTATCAATATTATATTCGCGCCTACGATCTAGCGGGCAACAAGAGTGCGCCATCGAATATCGTCCATGCCGAATTGCCGATGGAAGTTGCAATCCCTTCCGACGTGAAGCAGACGATTGCGCGGCCAAGTTTTATGAAGCAATTGGCTGAACCATGATTTCCTGGGATTCCCGCTTTTGCGGGAATGACAAATCTGCAAAATTTTCCGTGCAATTCCCCTTAATCCTGGGAATCCTGAATGGGATGTTCCGAACTTTTTTCTGCTCGGATCACTTTTCACCATCATGGAACGCATTTATAGGTCAGAGAAGCAGCCGCCCACGCCGCGTGGGCTTACGGCTGTGGAAATTCGCAAGCTTCCGAAACGGGAACGGGATAAAATTTTGCAGGAGCAATTCAAGCTCGGTGGTCGGCTCTATGCCGAAGATCCCAATTCGATCATTCCCGCAAGTCAGCGTGTCCACGATTGAACTTCCTTAACGATCCCAAGCCGGGCGAAACATGGCTGGTCGATTTCGAGCCGAACCGAGGCGCCGAAATGAACAAGCGCCGGCCTGCCGTGGTGATTTCGGAACCGGGCTTTACCTATCTGCCGCTTAGGATCGTCGTGCCCGTTACGGATGACAAGCGCCGTCATCTCAATCTTTATTGGTATGTTGAAGTGATTGCGGATGCGAAAAGCGGTCTAAGTAAACCAAGTGAAGTGGATACCGCCCAATGCCATTCCTTCGATTTAGACCGATTCGCGAAAAAGCTCGGTAGCATTCGCGCAGACGAATTGGCTCTAATTCGAGAAGCGGTCGCAATCTCCCTTGGCCTTTGAATTTCCCGCTTTCGCGGGAATGACAAATCCGCAAAGCATATCCTGAGCCTGCCGAAGGATCGTCCACGTAATCAGCTTTAATCAGCGTAATCCAGTTTCAGGCTGTTTCCATCTTCGCCCGATCCCGCAAAACATACCGCTGCACCTTCCCCGTATCCGTTCGCGGTAGCGCGTCGATGAATTCGATGGCGCGCGGATATTTATAGGGTGCGAGTTCCCGTTTGACGAAATCCTGAAGTTCCTTCGCTAATTCCGGCGTGCCCACTTCGCCGGGCTTGAGGACCACGTACGCTTTGACGATGGCGCCACGCAATTCATCCGGCGCAGGCACGACGGCCGATTCCTTCACCGCAGGATGCTCGTTAATGACCGATTCGAGTTCCGGCGGCGAAACATTGTAACCGCCGGTGATGATGAGATCGTCGTTGCGGCATTGATAATAAAAATATCCGGCGTCATCCATCATAAACACATCGCCGGGGATGTTCCAGCCAGCATCCCTCGATTCCTCGGGACCGCCGATACTCATCACGTAACCTTTTTGGCGATCGGGCTTTTTCCAATAGCGGCATGCCGTCGGACCTTTTACAGCGAGTAGGCCCGGCGTGTTCGGCGGCAGAGGCAGTCCCTCTTCGCTCACGACCTTCGCTTCATATCCCGGCACGGCTTTGCCGGTCGCGCCGGCACGTATATCTCCGGGACGGTTGGTAACGAAAATATGCAGCATTTCCGTCGAGCCGATGCCATCCAACAGATCGATGCCGTATTTTGCTTTCCACTGTTCGTAGGTTTGCTTCGGCAGCGTCTCTCCGGCGCTCACTCCCAAGCGAAGATGCGAAAGATCGTAGTCGTTATTCTCATCGAGACGCATCATCAATTTGTAGCAGGTCGGCGCACAGAAAGAGATCGTCGCTTTATAATGCGAGATTGTCTTCAGCATATTTTCGGGCGTGAACTGATCGAGCAAAACGACGCTCGCGCCGAAGCGGAATGGAAATATGAGCAGTCCGCCCAAGCCGAAGGTAAACGCCAGCGGCGGATGGCCGGTGAAAATATCATTCTCGGCCGGCCTTAGGATATTACGCGCATATCCATCGGCGATGGCGAGGACGTCATCCTGGAAATGCACAGTGCCTTTGGCATCGCCGGTGGAACCGGAGGTGTAGCCGATTAGCGAAAGATCGTGGCGCGAAAGCTTCGCGGGAGCCAGCGTGATTGGCTCATTTTTCCAGAGAGATTCAAAGGACGGATAGGTCCCATAGGATCCATCGGTCACTAAGATTTTTTCCACAGTTGTCATTGCCGGCGCGGCTTTGTCCACTTCTTCGAAGGACGCGGCATCCGCGATCACCAGCTTGCATTCCGCATCGTTCGCGCGGTAGCTGATTTCGCGGCTGCGGAGCATCGTCATTATCATTACAGCAACTCCGCCGATCTTCAGCGTCGCGAGCCAGACAGCGACCGCCGTCGGATTATTTGGGAACCGCATCATGACCCGGTCGCCCGGCTGAATGCCCAGCTTTTTCAGCGCGTTGCCCATTTTGTTCACGCCCGCGAGCAATTCGCCATAAGGAATGACGAGATCCTTATAATAAATCGCTGGCCGCGCCCCACGGCCCTCGGCCACGTTGCGGTCGAGGAGTTCGGCGGCAGCATTGAGTTCCTCGGGATACTCGAACTCCGGACGCGTATAGATTCGCTCGCCCCAGTCTTCGACGGGCGGCAGGTCATTCAAGAATTTTTCGTACGACATAAGGCGCTTTCCGATAGTAAATCTTCGTTACCTTAAAGTTACAAAATTTTCGAACGGGAAGTTCGGGACGGCTATTCCGTTGTTTGGCCGCGAATCGCGTAGCGGGAGGCGATGGAAAGGATCAGAATGATCGCCAGAAGAATGATCGCCGCCGTGAGCGCGAGATGATGAAGATTTTCATAGGGCGAGATCGCGTAGTTGAAAATATTGAGTGGGAGCGCGTCGATGGGGCGGTCGAGGCGCGCGTTGAAATCGAGATTGCCGAACGCGGTGAAGAGTAGCGGAGCGGTTTCGCCGGCAATGCGCGCGAGCGCCAGGAGAATGCCCGTCACAATTCCGCCGCGCGCCGCAGGGAGAATAACCGAGAGTGTAGTCCGCCATTGAGAAGCGCCGAGTGCCAGCGAGGCATCGCGCAGCGTAATCGGCACAAGCCGCAGTATCTCCTCCGTCGTCCTCATGACGGTGGGAATCATCAAGAATCCGAGTGCCACTCCGCCCGCGAACGCGGAGAACGCATGGCCGGGATTTATTTGCGCGACTGGCAGAACGACGATAAGATACGCGAAGAGGCCCATGACGATACTCGGAATCGAGTTCATCACATCGGTGAAAAAGCGGAGCGTGCGGGAAAACCGCGTGTTCGTTTCGAGTTGGTACACGCCGCCCAAAATACCAATTGGAAGACCGATCGCGGAGGCAATGCTCATTAGAATAAGCGTGCCGACGATCCCATTGCGCAGTCCGCCGCCCGGCTGCCCCATCGGAACCGGGCCTTCGGTAAAAATGGATAGCCTTAGCCCATCGATACCGCCCACGAGGATATAGACGAGCACCAGCACCAGGGCCGTCACCGCAAGAAGCGCCGCCGCCGCCGCAATCCCGGCCATTACCGCACTCACCGAGCGGCGATAGCGCGAGCGCGCCGAAGGCCGAAGAAGGGTAGAGGGTAATGGGGTGTTTTTATCAGACATTCGAATTATATTTCGGAATTAATTCTTCGTCAAACGATTCCGATCCTGCGTGGCGGATGGCGCCCCCGCCATCCGAGTGTGGCGAGGGCGCCACACTCCACGCGCCACACCCACGCGCCGACATCCTGAAAATCCATCTAAGTCCATGTTCAGGTTTTATTCAAATCCTGCGCGGTATAAAAAATGAGCAGCTTCGCTCCGGCATTCACCACTAAGGTGATGAGAAAGAGGCATAAGCCAATTTCGATAAGAGAAGACCGGTAGAGTCCCGAAGCTTCGGTCAGTTCATTTGCTATTACGCTCGCAAGCGTGTAACCGGAACTAAAAAGATTTAGCTTAAAAACCGGGGCATTCCCGATCACCATCGTGACGGCCATCGTCTCGCCAAGCGCGCGGCCAAAGCCGAGCATGACCGCGCCGATAACGCCCGCGCGCGCATACGGCAGCACCACGCCCTTGATCGTCTCCCAGCGCGTCGCGCCCAGCGCGTAGGAAGCTTCGCGCACGGCCTTGGGTATCGCGCGAAGAATATCGCGCGAGACGGCCGTGATATAGGGCAACACCATAATCGCCAGGATCACCGAAGCCGAAAGCATGTCGTACCCATTCGGCGTATCGCCGAAGATGGGAAGCGCCGAAAGCGGGCCGGTGCTAATTGGGCCTTCAATATATTTTACAATCCACGGCTGCAAAACAAAAAGTCCCCACAATCCATAGACCACGCTCGGAATCGCCGCGAGCAATTCGACCATGAAGGAGACGGGCCGTTCCAGCCAGCGCGGAGAAATCTCGGAAAGAAAAATCGCGGTGAAGAGGCCGATGGGAATCGCAATGACGAGCGCCCAGAGCGAGGAATACAGCGTGCCCAGAATAAACGGCAGCGCGCCAAAATGATTGCGGCTGGGATCCCAATCGCTGTCCGTGAAAAACCGCAAGCCAAACACGGAAATGGACTGCCGCGAACCCATCGTAAGCTCATAAATCGTTCCGGCTATAATAAGCAGCACGCTCACGGCCGCGGCCGCGAGAATCGCTTTATAGACCCGGTCACCCACGTTCCGTTTTCGAGACCACGCGCGCGCCTTCGAGACCGGTCCCGGGAGGCTTTCGATAATTGCGGATTCGATGGACATGAAAAAGAAAAGATTCTGCGGGTGTATAAAGGTAAATCCGGGACGAGTCCGTTTCGAAATCGAGATTACCAAATCGTTAATTCCATAGATGAGAATCAAAACCGCGGCTTTTGGTGACGCCCTGGGGTTTCAGATGGCCAAATGGACGATCCTCCGCCACAAAGGTTGGGGCACGGAACGGAAACTCGATAAAGCAGGCTATGGAAGTGCAATCTGAACGAGCGGGATTTCAAATTGCCGAGCGCCGATAAACGGCATGTTATCGTATGTCCGGCCATGAAGCTCGCGGCCCGTATCATGCTTGCGGACTCCGCCCCATTGCTTGAAGAAGAATTCCGCTCCCGCCGCATCGCATTGCGCGTGAATGGATTCCACCCACTCTTTCTTCATTGGACGCGCTTTCGGTCCCGATTCACCGCCGACAATCACCCAATCGATTCCATCTAAATCGAGATTGTCGAGCGGACCGATAAGCGGTTCGAGCGAAAGAAATCGCACGGATGACGGGACATGCTTGAGATCGCCCAACCGATGCAACACGCGCTTATCCTCGATACTCACGCCCATCCAGATATTCTGTGCCCATGGCAAACTCGCCGCGAATTCCCGAACGCGCTCGCTGCGCTTTGTGAGAATTTGGTAGGTGTGCTGCGGAGTCTCGACCATCGTGCGGAAGACCGATTGAATAAATTCGAGCGGCACATCGGGATGGAAGAGATCGCTCATGGAATTGACGAACACCACGCGCGGATGCCGCCACGAGCGCGGCGCGTCGATCAAATCCGCGTGCAGCGTCACCTTGAATTTATTGCGATACCGCGCCGAACCCATGGCGTGCAGCCGCTTCGCCATCCGCTCCGCGTAGCAGTTCTTGCACCCCGCGCTGATTTTCGTGCAGCCCGTGACGGGGTTCCAGGTGACGTCGGTCCATTCGATGGAAGAGAGTCGCAATCGATGTTTGGAATTTTTCAGTTGAACTGAATTGTTTTGTAAACAATGGGATTGCCTACACTTGAGAATGCGCCAATTGTCGAAGCAGTTCTCGACATTTTTGTCACCTTGCCCCCGGAGGTTTCATTCGGGCAGCTGCGATCGATTCATCAGAAAGTTAAAATCGACTTTCCACGTGCAGAGCAGCGTTTTGAAAGTATTATAGCGAACCTTCGATCCGATTCACCAACGGTCGAGCAGCACGGTTTAAATGCAATCCGATTTAAGACTGAAGACGGTCAACGGATTTTCCAGGCTCGGTCAGATGGCTTCACTTTTAATTTGCTGGAACGGTATGATAATTGGGATTCTTTTTACGCCGCTGCCATGCGTTTATGGGATATTTATTTCGACCATGTGCGTCCGACCGAGATAACATCAATTGGCCTACGCTATGTTAACCGAATTTTACTTCCGT
>DASRZC010000199.1:0-7254 GCA_035686785.1 Kapaibacterium sp. (SeqCode) | reverse complement strand
ATTTTATGATAGAGACAACCGATTCGAATATTCACCCGGTCGATTCGCTGATCGAGCGCACGCTGGCGCGCGATGCCGAGCAGACTCGCAATCGTTTCGCCGCCGTGCCGAATGCGCAGCTTACGGCAAAGCTCGCGCTCTCGACCGCTTCGCGCGGCCTGCTCAGTGGACTTGGAGCGAAGCTCGCGCTCTACGCTGGCGGCGCGCTGCTCGTCGGCGGCGCGGTCTATTTCATTCCTTCTCTCAGCCAGCAATCGCCTAAAACGATTGCTCCCGCAATGCCCGTGGTGCGATCGGCAGCGCCAGCGGTTCAGCATTCTTCAACGACTGTGTCACTCCCTTCGAAATCGGGGATCGCCGTCAAATCCGTTACGCCACAACCGGTATCCGCTGGCTCGCGCCCGTCCGTGCTGAAACTCGATGAAGCCGATAGCAAGAATATTCCGCATATCACGGATCCCAAATATCAGCCGCCGCTGAAGTAAGTGTAATTCCAGCTCCGTAGGAGCGACCTATTTGTAGCCCCCGGCGTCAGCCGGGGGGTGCGATTCGCGTAGAAACCAAAAGCTCCGTAGGAGCGACATATTAGCTGCTTCCGCAATAATATGTCGCTCCTACGGAGCTAAATAATTCATTTTTTTTCTTCCCAGGGCTCACGCCCTGGGCTACAAATATATCGCTCCTACGGAGCGTGTTTCATTACTTGAACACTGACGCAAGGTGCGTGGCTTCATCGAGGACGTTATAGGCCTCCTGATACTGCCGGTCATCCTGTAGGAGGATGCGATAGCGCACTTCGTCGCCGAAAATATGCCGCCCAATTTCGGCGCGAAGCACGACGGAAAGCCACGGGCGATCGATGTTGAATTGTTCCATATTGACATCGATCTTCTTTGCCTTTGCCCGAGCGAGAATATTGTCGAACATGGCGTCCGTAATCTTGAAGTTCTTCACAAAATAGTTGGCATCGCCTTCTTTTTCGATTTGCTCGATATGCTGGGCCACATAGTCCTCGGTGAAATCGCTGAGGACGCCGGCCGCCCAGATCTTTCTCGTCGTCGGCTGGATGGTATCGTTGCGAACGAGATAGTCTGGGGTAATTCCACCATCGCCATAAATCGTGCGGCCATTAGCGGTATGGAATTTCGGGCGGGCGGTATCTTTTCCATCCAAAATGAAGTTGGGCGAATCGTAGGTATGGTTGTAATTATCCTCGATCGTATAATCCTCATTGCCAATGATTCTACTCTTGAGGTAATGTCCGCCAACATAAGGCCGCTGAATGCAGCGTCCGCTCGGCGTGTAATAGTGCGAGATGGTCAGGCGAATGGCGCTGCCATCGGGTAGCGGATATTGCCGCTGGACGAGGCCCTTTCCAAATGTGTTTTGACCGACCACGAGCGCGCGATCCAAATCCTGCAACGCTCCGGTAACGATCTCGCTCGCGGAGGCCGATCCGTTATCGACGAGCACTACCAGCGGCGTCTTTTCAAATTCATCGCCCGGATGCGACGTGAGCACGTCATCGAAATCACGGTCGCGGCTCTTCGTGTAAACGATCGTCTTATTGCCTCCGATAAATTCATCGGCAATGCGTACCGCTTGTTCCATATATCCGCCAGGGTTCCCGCGCAAATCGAGAATCAGCCGCTGCATTCCCTGCGATTTCAGATCGTGCAGAGCCTGCATAAGCTCATCATACGTGGTTCCGGCAAATCGGCCAACATCGACATAGCCCGTCGTCGGATCGACCATGAAATGCGCCATGACGCTTACAATCGGAATAACATCTCGCGTGATCGTGTAGCTGATGGGTTTCGCCTCGCCATAGCGGTCGATGCCGACCGTAACCTTCGTTCCCTTCGGGCCGCGAAGTTCCTTTCGGACATCGTCTTCCTTCAAGCCGATCGCGGAGGAATCATTGATCGAAACGATCTTATCGCCGGCGCGAATACCGAGGAGGTCGCTCGGCCCGCCGGGAACCGGCGAATCGACGGTGATCGTATCCTTGATAATCGTAAAAGATACGCCGATTCCCTGAAAGTTACCCTGGAATTCTTCGTCCTGCTCCTGGACACTCGTTGGCGGCAGATAGATCGTGTGCGGATCGAGCTGGCCCAACATGCCAACGATCGCCGCATCGTTCAGCTTTGCAAGACTGACATCATCGACGTAATAGGACTGAACCAACCTCATTACATCGTTGTATTTTACGAGTTGCTGGGAGATGGGGTCATCGCTAAATGCGCGCTCGATACGGGCTCCCATGAGCGCGCTTACAATAATGAGGATGCCCCCCGTGAGGGCGAGGCGGCGGCGGTTGTAAAAGAGTTTTTGCATAAATAAACCGGTGTCCTATTCCGAGTAGAGTGCTATGTTCGATGACGAGCCTGACAGCCCGTTAAAAACGTGAAATGAAATCTGAAAAAACGTGTGTTGATTTTGGTACGCTGATAATGAGCATCATGTTTCGTGCAAGGCGTGTGCCGAAATGAATGATTTCAAATCAAACTCTCAACATTCCGCGCTTTCACGAAAGTTCAGTATGCTCTAACCTCTATAGATAACTAACCGCTTCATTCCTGTGAGAGTGCGGGCCAGAAGCTTAATTCTTCGTAACGATTGGGCATGGTGATTGCTCTTCACTTTAGGTATGCCACAACCCATCCCCTATCCACCTCCGGGCCATCCCGCGCCGGATAATCCGAGCCATCCGCAACAGCCGGCCACCCCACCGAATCCGAATCAGCCGGGCATAATTCCCGATCCGACGCCATCCCCCGGTACTCCGAATCCTCTGCCACAACCGCAGCCGGGGCCCGCGCCAATGCAGGGATAATCCAGAACCTGGATTACACGGATAATGCGGATTCTCTGGATTGATTTTCGGGATTAACTGGATTCCAAAACCTTAAAAATCAACCCGATAAGGGACGAGGATTTTTTAGAAGCTCCAGCCAGCGTTTAAATTCCAAAAGAAAGTGGTAAAGAAGCGGCTGCCATTGAGGCCGGATAGTTGCCAACCCGGCCCGGCTCCGGCCGATAGATCGAATGTCAACCCAAAAGGAACAATGTACTTATAACCTGCAATCGGTGCGAGAAAAAGAACTCCTTCTGTCCTGCGATCAACGGAGGAGGTGAAGTGATCGTAAAACATTTGAACCCCAGCCTGAGCACCTTGTTCGAAGGAACCGATGATATAGTATTTCAAGAGGGCGCCAATTCTATAGAAAACAGGCGCACGGTTGAAACTTACATACTCCATTGCCGCCAGCCCCGTTTTGTTTGCAAACCTCTTTTCGACCATGCTTTGAAAGTCCCCATACACTAACGAGATAGGATTGATCGTGACCGAATACGTGTGCGATTGTTGAGCACGGAGAGCCGGACGTGCTACAGGCACGGCGAGAATGAGAAAGAGAATAATGCTTAATTTCATGACACGTATTACAATTCTAAAATTAGTACGATCCTACTTATTTTTTATCCGTGGCCGGGCGCACGACGATCAGCGCGCGGCCCTTATTCATTCGAATCACTAATTCGTCCTCATCCGTGGAGAATGGATCGAACGGCTTCGTCCATTTGTCACCGGGGTTGAGCGTGAATGTATCCATCATATAATTCTCGATCGGCTTCCCGTTTTTAAAGGGAACCCCAACGAATTGGGAGCCTTTAACCGCATCGCTGCAGGCAACTTCGACCTTCTCCCCAATGCGTGGCCGGACGCGAATGATTTGCCCCGCGGACATGACATGCCGATAGGGCAGGCTAACGAGCGGGGCGTTCGCTACATCGCCGGACCACGCGGGTGGCGCTTCGCCCGAATCCACCGCGAGGGTATATCCGGCAGGGACGTGCATCAGGGAATCGGGAACCGGACCCTCCGTGATCTCACTCACATCGAGTGTTGCGCCGCCCTCCATCGGCTCGGTAAATTTGATCGGGAATCCAAGCTTCCGAGCGACCCAGTAGTCGATAAGTTCCGGGCCGTCTTTCGTTTTGATCACATACTTATCGCAGGTATATCCACGTACCGTTTCAGTCCCAACTTTCTTCGCTTCGCTCTTGCTCATCGTGGCTGTGAGATCGATGGCGGCAAAGGGGTCCATCATAGCGACGAGGAAATTCGAGAGATCGCTCTCGTGGTATTGGGGCTGCGCGGGGTTCCAGGCGTCCATCACTTGCTGCTTACGATCGACCAGCATGTCGATGGGCACCCCGTCGGCCGTCCGCTGCAAAAGATATTTATCGCCCTTCACGAACACCCGCATCGTGTCGATCTCCTGCTGCATGTGAACAATGACACGGGCGCTAAAATCGGTGGCACCCGGCGGAAGAACAACAACGAGGCCAACGAATACCATGGCTGCCAACAGCCCGCCAACGGAATAGCTCAAGTTCTTCATGACACCAAAGAAATTGAAGTAAATCGAATGATCGAGACCTTACTCTCATCATTCCTCATTCATAATTCTGTCGGGGCGACACGATTCGAACGTGCGACCCCCTGCTCCCAAAGCAGGTGCGCTACCAACTGCGCCACGCCCCGATATAAGTGCTGAGTGCTAAGTCCTAAGTGCTGAGTACTCAAGGTGCAAAACGCCGGATAATAGAAATCGTTTCAAGAAGGATTCGTCATATTTCTTCAACGCGAGCGTTAAATTGCTCGGTGGTAAGCTCTGCCTTCTTAATTTGATCTCGCAGAAGGCCGCGACCAACTCTCTCGTGCAATGGTATCGCTAACGTGTGATACCGGCCGGGGCACGTTAATATTGCGTGACTGCCGCGGGTCCGTACCCATTGCCATCCAAACGATTCCAAAATGCGAATAGCGTCCTTCGGAGTTAGTAATGGGACTTGGGGCATTAGATTGTAACTTCAACCTCCCTCGGATCCTGCATGATCGGGGGCAAGCCCAGCTCTTCCCGTACCTCAAGGCATCCCCGAATGGCATCCTTGATATTTTCTTGCGCTTCCTCGAATGTTTTTCCCTGGCTCATGCATCCCGGAATAATCGGGCAGTCCGCGATGTACATTCCGTCCTCGTCCTGATAGATATTAACTCGAAATCTCATATCAGCCACACACTTCCTTCCGCGATACAGTTCCGTTGACATACCCCTATACCAACTCCACCGTCACGCCAAATGCTTCCTCGAACATGTCTTTCTTATGTTCGATGGCCCAGCGTTCGTGATCGCAGCGGCGGGCGCTTTTAAGTTCCAAACGAACGCGGTCGCCACGCAGCGCCGCCTTGAAATTCTTGACGCGCGATTCATGGCTGCGGTCCATCGCGTCGGCCAGACGCAGGATTCCTCCCATCATCCAGACTTTGCCCTGATCTTCCATCGGCAGGCTGCTGAAATACTCATGCTGCGCCTTTGGAAAGGCGCGGCGATGATACCGCGCGACGTTCGCAATGATTTGCCGTTCGAGATCCGTAAAACCAGTTAGTTCCGAATTCAGAATAAGATAAAGCGAATGCTTATGATGCGATTCCGCGGAGACGGCATAACCAATTTCATGCAGTAGTGCGGCGGCGGCGAGAAGCGTGCGGTCGTGTGGCTTCATTCCATGAAGCGATTTCAGTTGATCGAATAATTTTCCTGCGAGCATCGCGACATGCTTGCCGTGCAGGGCCTCGTAGCCGAAATGTTCACCGAGCGCTTCCGCGCCCGCTAAGTGCGAGTCAGTTTGTGCTTTGCGTTGTCGCGCGCCACCGGTTTCGGAGAAGCGGTCGAGCAGGACGCCTTCTCGCAGGCTCCATTCGCATGTCCGAATGCGATTGATTTTGAGCGCAAGCATCGTTTGTTCGAGAATCGCGCCGCCGGCGACGATAATCTCCGCTCGCTGATCGCTGATGCCGGGAATTTTCTTTCGTTCCGCCGCCGAAATCGAAGCAATATGCGCGTTGAATTTCGCAAGCTCGTTCCGCGTCATCGTGATGCTCGGCATCCCCGGCTGAGCGATCATCCGACCGCCAGGCGCCTTCTCGCCAACTTCGGACTCGGTATCGGAATATGCAATGGACTGAAACGCTGCGCCAATCGAAAGGATCGTTCCCGACGTACCGGAAGTCACCGCCCACTTCTCCCCTTTCATTTCGCGGACGGGCCGTTCGAGCGCGCCTTCGATTTCGCGCTTCATCGCAAGCAACTCCTTCGACTTCGGCGGATCGTTTGCGAGAAACTGTTCCGTCAAACGCACCGCGCCGATCTTGATCGAGTGCAGCATTCGCGCTTTGGTGCCGCGCATGAGCGAAAGTTCCGTCGAGCCGCCGCCGATGTCGATATTAAGTAGGCCGGTGCTTCCACCCCTGCTTGCGCCATGCCCCTTCCTCTTGCCAGAGGAGTGTGAGTATTCTCGCGATGCGGCCAGCCCGATCAGCCGCGCTTCTTCGACGCCAGAGAGCACTTCGATGCGAAGCCCCGTACGCGATTCGACCTCGCGAATAAACGCCGCTTCGTTATCCGCCTCGCGGACCGACGCCGTCGCTATCACGACGATCTGCTGCGCGCCCAAACTTTGCGCGAGCGTTTTGAATACGCCGAGCGTCCGAATCGCCTTCACGATCGCCTCGCTCGAAAGATGGCCTTTGAGGAGCGTCTCATGCCCCAGCCGCACCATGGACTTCTCGCGGCGTAGCGGCAAAAGCACACCGCGCGCCGTTAGCTCCGCCACCAGCAGCTTGATCGAGTTCGACCCAATATCTATCGAAGCAATGCGCATGAAGGAAATGACTAATTCGAATGCACTCCCTCTAACGCAAGTTTTGAGAATGTGATTGCGCGTAGGCCGGTGCTTCCCATGCGAAGAGGTGGAACGCAGGTAGGGAATGCCTCAAAGTGGATTGCTGTTGCCGCGTCGGTCTACTCTACGCGACATTATTACCACCCGTTCTTGAATCATGAGCCTTGTCAAATCAAAGCAACGCGTCGCCGACCATGGAGAGGTCTTTACCCCTGCGTGGCTCGTTGAAGCTATGCTCGATCTGGTGAAGGAGGAGACGGAACGCATTAACTCGCGCTTTCTCGAACCGGCGTGCGGAAGCGGAAACTTCCTCGTACCGATATTGCAGCGCAAGCTCGCTGCGGTGGAGAAGAAGTACAGCAACTCTGATTTTGAGCGGCGACACTATGCATTGCTCGCGCTGATGTGCATCTACGGCATCGAGCTTTTGGCAGACAACATTGACGAGTGCCGCGCGAACTTGCTGGAAATATTCTCCGAGTATTTGAGGCTGGATCTCTC
>DASRZC010000198.1:0-7937 GCA_035686785.1 Kapaibacterium sp. (SeqCode) | reverse complement strand
TTGCCGATGTCAGAAGTTGAACACAGCTTCCGTGAGAATCCATTCTATGAGAATTCATTTGGAAGAGGCAATGTTTCTTCCCGTCGTCATTAATCACCAATTTTTGGAGGATTGTCGCATGAAACCCATTTACCGTTCCATTTTTGTCGCCGGTTTTTTTATCGCGCCGCTCGGCTTTGTTCACGCGCAGCCGCTCGTCTCTAGCATCATGCCGCTCGGAATGGGGCAATACGTTTCGTATAATCAATACGATACGGCCTATTCCCATGCGCCGGGTGTCTTGAGCCATTCTTCGTTTACCGTTATTGATGTCCTTCCGACATTTCAAGGTATGTCGAACGTTTCAGTGGTTCTCGATTCCCTGGGCAACGGCGACCCGACGGGCGTTCACACTCTCCATTATGCGTTTACTGCCGCCGGTGATCTGCAGGTCTATGCCGATACTGCGTTCCTCGCTTCGCAAATCCCATCTCCGCTAATGGTCAACGATACTAACATTCCAAACAAATGGGTCGATGTCTATAAGACGTCCGTCGGGACAAATGCTACCTATCCGATTTTGACTACCAAGTCGAGCGACAAAGGAATACCCGTTACGATTACGCTGACAGGTGAATACATGGGCGTCCAGAACGTTCAAACTCCAAGCGGAACCTATAGCACGGCCTATCGTTTCGAATTTATCGGCGACCTCTCGATTGCCGGCGGCCTCGCGCACCTGATCGACACCGAATCTGATTGGCTCGCGCAGGCCGTGGGCATTGTTAAAACGCAATTGCCGATCGATAGTATAAATATTGGCGGCCAACAACCCGTTTCCGCCGGTGGAAGAGAAAAAGAAATGATCGCCTTTGGAGTGGTCTCCTCCTCTGTTTCGCAATCGGCTACGTCGGCATCTTCCGGCATTCAATTTTTTCCAAATCCTGCTTCCGATAACGTGACGCTTTCGGTGGATCGTCCCGCGAATCATGTGTTCCTCTACGATGCTACCGGACGGATGGTCCGCTCCTTCGATCTTGCGACCCGCACGGGCGATGCACTGCTCTGGGTGAAGGATATGCCGAACGGAATGTATCTCGCCAGAGTCCAATATGCCAATGGAACTTCAGGATCGAGGAAGATTCTGATTCAGCACTAATTTTATACAAGAGAAAGTATGCGTGTAGCGCCGGGAGTATACTCCCGGCGCTACACGTTTGATTCTTATGCCAGAAACACCTCAACCCGCAATCGTTCGCGTTCTTTTCATTGGCGATGTCGTCGGCACGGGCGCGCTCGCGATGGTCGTGAAGATGCTGCCGACGCTCGCGCAAAAATACTCATCCGATTTTATTATTGTCAACGGCGAGAACGTCGCCGAAGGGAAATCGCTGACGAAAAAGCAGGCGGCGGAAATTTTTAACGCGGGCGCGAAGGTCATCACGACGGGTAATCACGTTTGGGACCGCTGGGATGCGCGCGGCCTCATGGCGGAGGACCGGCGCGTGCTTCGTCCCGCGAATTATCCGCGCGAGAATGCCGGTTCGGGCTATGCGGTCGGCGAAACGAAGAGCGGCATCGCGATCGGCGTCATCAATTTGCAGGGCCGCACCTATATGCAGACGATCGACTGCCCGTTCCACGTTTCGCACTGGGCGATCGATAAAGTTGCCGAGCGCGCGAACATCATTATCGTCGATATGCATGCGGAGGCTACCGCGGAAAAGCAAGCCATTGCCCGCCACCTCGATGGCAAAGTGAGCGCGGTTTTGGGAACTCATACGCATGTTCAGACCGCCGACGCGCAGATCCTTCCCGGCGGCACGGCTTACATTTCCGATGTTGGCATGAGCGGCCCCTACGAGAGCGTCATCGGCATGAAGATCGACGTGGCCGTGAAGCGATTTCTCAATCAAACGCCATATAAGTATGAGATCGCGACCGAAGGCATTCGCGTTGCCGGCGTAAGCCTCACAATCGATGTCGCTACGGGCGCAGCGCTGGAAATCGAGCCGTTCCTCTTTCCCGGATTCGAAAAATCGCGCCCGATTGAATCGCCGCCGGATGTGGAAGAGGCGGAAGCTGAAGCACTGGTACCGGCGGGCGAGGAAGCAGCATTGGTCGAAAATTCATTGGATGAGCCGACGGGAGAATCCACCAATGGCTGAAGCGAAACTGCTCGACGGCCGGCGCGTTGCCGCGGAAATCCGCGAGGAAGTGCGGATGGATGCCGCGCAATTTTTTGACAAAGAGGGAATTCGTCCGCGCATCGTATTTATTCTCGTCGGCAATAATCCCGCAAGCGAAGTGTATGTCCGCAACAAAGGGATCGCGGCGGAAGAAGCGGGTTTTTCGCATGAGACTCGCATAATGCCAGCGGATACGGAAGAATCCGCATTGCTCGATGCGATTCTCAACATTAACGAAGACCCCGCGACGCACGGGCTTCTTGTGCAATTCCCGCTGCCGAGGCACATTCGCGAAGAGCGCGTGATCGAGTTGCTCGCGCCGGAAAAAGATGTCGATGGATTTCATCCGTTAAATGCCGGAAGACTCTCGATTGGCAAAGGCGATTACTTCGCTCCATGCACTCCTACGGGAGTGATCGAACTGCTCGCGCGCTCGAACATCAAAGTCGCAGGCAAACATGCGGTCATTGTTGGCCGCTCGAATTTAGTGGGGAAACCACTCGCTCTTTTACTTGCGCAAAAAAATTCGAAAGCAAACGCGATAGTAACGCTTGCTCATTCCGGCGCTGGCGTGAAGCTTGGTGAAATAACGCGCGAAGCCGATATTCTTATCGCCGCGATGGGCGTGCCGCGTGCAATCACGGCGGAGATGGTGCGCGAGGGGGCAGTTGTTGTCGATGTAGGGATTAATCGCATTGAGGATGCGACGCGATCATCCGGTTCCCGTTTGGTCGGCGATGTCGATTTCGAGAATGTGAAGAGGAAAGCCAGCGCCATCACGCCCGTTCCCGGCGGCGTAGGACCAATGACGATTGCGATGCTTTTACGCAATACGCTCACGGCGGCTCAGCGACAGGCTCGGCGATAATTGGTTCAGCATTTCAGTACTTCAAGGAAACTCTGATTAAGTCCAAACCTGGATTCCCTCATTCGCGGGAATGACAAGCATATACCGTTTTTCGCGCTTCGCGCCATGATTTTTTAACCCTGTCATTCCCGCGAATGCGGGAATCGAGGACTTAATCAGAGATTGTTCGAGTAAAAAACAAACCCCGCTCGCCGCTTGGTTAACGGGGTAATCTTTGAGAATTCACTTCGTCGTAAATTCCTATCTGCCTATTGCTTTAGCTTTTGCTCGATATGCTTCAGCCGTTTTTCACGCCGCTCGACGTTGCGGAGCATTAGCCGTTTGAACTTCTTAAGCTGCTCGGGCGTGAGGACGCCTTTCATTTGCTGCATCATCCCTTTGCGGTCGGTCACGAGTGCCTTCACGGCATCCTTGCGAGCATCGGTGCCTTTTGAGGCGGCCTGAATGGCAGCGCGGTCTGCTTCGAGCTTCGAAGCGTTTTGCTCCCAGATCGATTTCAGTTGATCGGCCTGTGCATCCGTCAACTTCAAAGCCTTCGTGACATGCGCGAGGCGCTTTTCCATTTTCTGTTGCGGCGTGAGCATGACCGGCGGGGCGGTTGTTTGCGCGGAGGCAATGCTTGCGAGCGCGAGCGAGCTTCCGAAGAGTAGTGCAAGTAACAGTGTCTTGATTCTCATGTTGAAATCTCCAAAGTTAAGTGGAAGAATAAGTAAGTTTAATAATATGGATTAGAGCGCGAAAGCCGGTCATGGTTTAATGTGCGCGATTGAATTTGTATTCACAATTCTTTCCTCGTAATTTGTCAATGATAAAGCAAAAACGGCGCGCGCTCTTCCCTAAAGCGTTCGTCATCGCTTCGACAGTTGGCAAATACGGGACCTAAATCTTCGCAGCGGCGAAGCATATCGAGCAAGCCATGCATTCCGGTCACTTTTTCATATCGTCCGTTCGTGGATGCTGGAAGCTCGTCGAAGCTGACGCGAAATGCCGTATTGTGCAGCATCATTTCGATGATGCGAAATTGCGGTTCATAAAAGGAGGGGACAGATTTGAGATCGGCGGGCAACTCGAGGCGAACGCCATGGTACGTCTTCGTGCCGGCACTCGTCGTGGCCGTGAAATCTTCAGGCATCAGTGGAAGCGATTTTTGGAATGCCGAATCGACAAAACGTTGGACTTCGTCTTGTCCCATCAGTGTCGAGCCAATGCGGAGAAATGGAAAATCGCTGCCGATGCCGATCGAGAGTAGCCCCAGTTCGCCCGTCGCGCCGAGCATGGCGAGACCAACATCATTTGCAAAGGCTGGAACGTTGGGACTGGTCGCGATCCATGGGAGGCCGGTCTCATTCCAATACATCGCGCGTTTCCAGCCGGTCATTGGAATGACGATAAGTTTTAATTTCGCGGCATCGTGAAACCACGCTTTTGCTTTTGCCATTTGCGCCAGTTCGCCGAGCGTCATGCCATGCAGGTAGGGGACGGGAATGATTCCAACAAAGCTTTCGAGGGTGGTATCGAGAATATTTCCCTCGATCCTCTCGCCGGAAAGCGGGTTGGGCCGGTCGAGGACGTAAAATGGGATCTTGTTTTCCGCCGCCGTTTCCATCGCATCGATCATGGTCGAGAGATAGGTATAAGGGCGAACGCCAGCGTCCTGAATATCGAATACCAGAGCGTCGATGCCGCGCAGCATGGCGCGCGTTGGTTTCCGAGTCGAGCCATAAAGCGAATAGATCGGCACGCCGCCCAAGCGTTCGAGCGTGTCGCTCGTAACGCCCGCGGTACGCGTACCGAATAGCCCATGCTCCGGCGCGAAGAGCGCGATAAGCTTCAGAGCTTTCGATTTTGCAAACAGCTCCGCGCCGAACGCACCATCGCGAGTGCGGCCTGTTTGATTCGTGATAAGGCCAACGTGCTTGCCCGCGAGCGGTGCAAAATGTTCGGCGATAAGATTATCGAGGCCGGTCATAACCTGGGCGTGCGCCGAAGATACGATTAGGCAGAAGATCGCGAACTGTAAGTATTTCGTCATTCGTTTACTAAACACCAATTATGAGAAGAATCATCATTTCCGTCCTTGCTGTCCTTTTTGCTACTACCACGGCCCACGCTCAGAAAAAACTCTGGGATGGCCTGCGGCAGGCCACTCAAAGCTACATGCAGCACCACTTATGGAATCCCTCGACCGGGAACTATGTCCTCAGCGCGGACCGGCCGAACTCGCCCGGCAGCGATTCGTGGGGCATCACGATCGTGCTCGATGCGCAGGCTTACATGGTCGAGAATGGGCTGATGAAGCCCGAGGAGATGAAGCAATATTTTCAGACCTCCACGCTGCTTTACGACCGGACAAACGGCACCACGGGGGCCCGCATCCTGGCGCGGCGCGGCGATCAGATTTATATCGGCGGCGACGACGATATGCAATGGGATGCCGCGCTTGTCCATTGTTTCGAAGCGACGAAGGATAGCGATTATCTCACCGCCGCGGAATCTTCCTTCAATGGACTGATCGCAATGGGGTTTTGGCAGAACGGCGCCTCGAAAGGCTGGTCCTGGAACTCCTTCGAGCGCAGGCCGGATGGCGTGAGCACGGCGTATGGCGCGCTTGCTGCCGCGCGGTTATACAAGGTCACGCATGAGGATGTCTATAAACAATGGACGACCGCGTCGCTCAATGCCTTGTACACACCGCAAGTCGGCTATTTTCCGCGCGATAGAATGGTTGCTGCCGATGCCGCGCTCACGGCCTTCGAAGCCTCGCACGATCCCGCGTTTCATAAGCGGGCGATGGAACTGTTGGATTCCGCCATTGCCGGGGGACTCTTCAGGCTGCACCACGACGAACCACAGGAGCACCGTAACCCCACCGATATTGGCGACCTTGCCGATGGCCTCTTCCATTTCTACGATGTGACCCATAACGCAAAATACAAATCGCTTGCCCTGACCTTCATCAATTTCTTCGTCGATCACCGCACGCTCCCGGACATTGCCGAACACGGCTGGTATTCGGAATACGATACGAAGGGACACCCAATTACGGATGGAAAATATCTCGGCATTCCGGATACCGTTCCATACTTCTCCGAGGTTGCGGAGATGTTGAAGCTGTTTGCGATTGCGGAGTGCTCCGGGTAGGTCATCGATTTCCTTGGCATTCTCAAATATATTCTCTTTCAATAAGGAAAATGCGCCTGTGGGCGTTCACAATATGTTTTTGCCGTCAACGTCATTATAAATTCTAACACCTCCACGAATCACTTCATGAGGAAACGACTCCTATTTTTTGCTCTGACTGCCGGATTAATAGCCGGCTGTGGTGAAAAGCAAAACCCGAACATAATTACGGCCAGCGGCACCATCGAAGCAACCGATGTGAACGTCGCCGCGAAAGTGCCCGCGCAAATCGTAACGCTCTACATCGACGACGGCACGCCGGTCGATTCCGGAAGCCTCATCGCCGTGCAGGATCATAGCTCGCTCGATATTCAGCTTCGCGAAGCGCAGGCCGCCGTCGATCAGGCACGCGCTCAGCTTTCCCTCACGCAGCAGGGCGCTCGCATCGAGGACATTCAGACCGCCGAGCAGGCGGTCTCGCAAGCGGAGACGAACCGAAAGCTTGCCGCCGATGAATTGGAGCGCACGCAAAACCTGGTGAAAGGCGGGGCAGCAACGAAGCAACAGCTCGATCAGGAAGAGGCGAAGTTCCGCGTCGCGCAGAGTGAGCTCGACCAAGCCGAGGCGAGTGTATCGAAATCGCGGCATCTTGCGCGGCCCGAAGAAATCAGCGCGGCCACCGCGCATGTAGATCAACTCGTCGCGGCGCGGGATGCAATTCAGAAGGAGATCGACGATTCCTACATCACCTCGCCGCTCAAGGGAACCGTCACGCATAAGGTGGCCGAGCAGGGGGAGCTCGTTGCGCAAGGGGCGACCGTCGCCACTGTGACGGATTTAAGCAGCGTCTATCTCATGATCTATGTGACGGAAGAAGAGCTTCCGCGCATTAAGCTGGGGCAGAAAGTCGATGTCATAGTTGATGGTTTGCCGAACAAAACATTCGAAGGCAGGGTAACTTATATTTCACCCGAAGCGGAATTTACTCCGAAGAATATTCAAACGAAGGACGATCGGGTGAAGCTTGTCTTTGGCGTAAAAGTGGAAATTCCAAATCCGGCAGGCGATTTGAAAAAAGGCTTGCCTGCCGATGCGACAGTACATATAAAATAAGGCTGTGTTTATTTGACCCGTGTAGTACCGGGAGTATACTCCCGGCGCTACACGGATAGCTTGCAATGCCCGAAACAGCAATCGAAATCAAGGGCCTGAAAAAAACCTTCGATACGGATAAGCAGTCCGTCGAAGCGATTCGCGGCATCGACCTCACGATTGCGAAGGGCGAAATGTTCGGCTTGGTCGGCCCCGATGGCGCGGGCAAGACGACACTCATTCGAACGCTCTGCGGCATCCTGAAACCAACAGCAGGAACGGCAACCGTCCTGGGTCTCGACATTATCACGCAAATCAAACAGATCAAACCGCGCATCGGCTATCTCTCGCAACGGTTCACGCTTTATCCTGATCTTTCTGTCGATGAGAATATCGAATTTTTTGCCGAAATTCATGAGGTGATGGATTACCAGGCACGGCGGAACGAGCTGCTCGAATTTACGCGGCTCACTCCATTTCGCGACCGTCTCGCCGATCAGCTTTCGGGCGGCATGAAGCAAAAGTTGGCGCTCGCCGCGACGCTTATCCACAAGCCGGAACTTATTTTTCTGGATGAACCGACCACCGGCGTAGATCCGGTTTCGCGGCGCGAGTTCTGGAAAATTCTTGCGGAATTGATGCACGAAGGCATTACCATTCTCATGACGACGCCCTATATCGACGAAGCG
>DASRZC010000197.1:0-25579 GCA_035686785.1 Kapaibacterium sp. (SeqCode) | reverse complement strand
AAGCAACTGAATCGCAATCTGATGCTTCTCGGGCGATTGACGCCCGATAATGCTATAAACAATAACGTTAGTGTCGATGAAGTTCAAATGCTGCGGTCGTACAGAGAATCTCGATCGAACGGCAAGATTCCAGGTATCTCGAGAGGATGCTGCATGTAATATTCAAGAGCCCCAGTGTTTCGGCCCAAGCGCTTCGGCGATTGAATGTTGATCCGAACTTCTATAGTGGAATCTGGCGGTATTTCCCGCGCCACTTCGGCGGGCACCGAAATTCGGTTCTGCTCGTCTAATTCGGTCGTAAAATGAAGTTCATTCATTGCCTAAAAATAAACAATTTCCGATAGCAAGAAGTTCAAGAGCGTTCTCGTAGCCCGGAATGGTTACCAGCCTTTCCGCGAAGCCATAGAACATGAAGGCATCGTCGGGGTCGGGCGAGTGGCCGATTTTTAAGTAGTTCACGATTAAGTATAAAGCAATTCGTTAAGATAATCAGACGTTGTGGTCTTGCTCGTTCGCTTGCTCTTTGAGTTCGTGTTCAATTTTATTGATGGTGTCTGGTTCAACATCTCCGCCGCTCCAGGAGCCGCGATGCCCAATGGTATCGAGATCGACATCGTGCCCGGTTCCTTCATTGCGACGAAACCAAGTACCCATCGTAAACCTGACAACTCCCCACAATAGGAGTCCCAGACAGGCGTAACCGATGAGCGATCCAGTATCCATCTGCTAATTCATCATCCCCGCGTCCGGAAACATCACGATCTTCCCCGCTTTCTTCGGCGATTCGGTCATGAGTTCGAAGGCTTCCGCGAAATGCGAGAGCGGCAATTTGTGTGTGACGACAGGGCGCACATCCAATCGCTTGCTCGCCAACAAATTCGAAACCGTGAACCAGGTATCGAACATGAGGCGCCCATTGATGCCATAAAACCGTCCGCCGTTGAAGATGATGTCGTTGAGTGGCGTCGCGACCATGTTTTCCTTGAAAATTCCAAAAAAGCAATAGCGGCCGCCGCGGCGGAGCATTTGAATGCCATCCTGCATCGCGCTGGCCACGCCCGACATTTCCAGCACCACGTCCGCGCCGACGCCATTCGTCGCTTCTTTCACGATCTCGATAGCATTCTCTTTCGATACGTCGATCGTGCGATCGACTCCCATCTTTTTGCCGATATTTAATCGGAACGGCTCGATGCCGGTCATAAAAATTTGTGTTGCGCCAGAAGCACGCGCCACTCCGGCGGAAAACAATCCGACTGGCCCATCGCCCAGGATGACGACGCTCTTACCATGCACCGGTTCGATGAGCGTGGCATGAACGGCATTGCCGAGCGGCTCCTGAATGCTCATATATTCCGGCGGAACGGAGGGATCGTTCTTCCACACCACAATCTCCGGTACGGCGAGATATTCCGCGAATGCTCCGTTCGTATCGACACCCAAAATTTTAAGATTTTGGCAAACGTGCATTTGCCCCGTGAGGCACTGCTTGCAGTGGCCGCAGGGGATGTGCGTTTCGACCGAAACGGCATCGCCCTCCTCCACGCGCGTAACCATGCTGCCCTTCGTTACGACGATGCCCGTTGTTTCATGCCCGACGGTATAGGGAACGGTTTTTACGCGCGACTGCGCCCAGGGATCCCATTCATAAATATGAACGTCGGTACCGCACAAGCTTGCGGCCTGAATTTTTATGAGAACTTCATTTGGCTTAATATCCGGAATCGGAATTTCCTGGAGTTCCGCCCCGCGCGCGCGTTTCGTTTTGCGCAGGGCGATCATGGTATCTGGCATTCGCTGTGATTGATGTTGTTTAAATTACGTCATTGCGAGGAGAACAAAGCGACCGAAGGGAGCTTTGTTCGACGAAGCAATCCGTTGCGTTTCACTCAACGGATTGCTTCGTCGCTTTTGGCTCCCTTCGGTCGCCAAATGCTCCTCGCAATGACAAACAGAGGAGGAATGAATTGAAGGCGCCTTAACACCAAATTATTAATTCTTATTTCTTAATTTTTAACTTCATCCAGGATATAATATCCTCCACCGTCTCCGGCAAAACGCCATGGCCGCAATTATACATTCGGGCTGTTACATCCGCGCCTTGCTGCGTCAGCAGCTTTTCCGCTTCGCCTAACGCCTGGAAAGGAATAAGCTCATCGAATTCGCCATGGCTGATGAAGAAAGGAAATCCATCGTGGGCGATGGCATCGAAGCGCTTCTCGCTGAGTGCTTCCAAAATATCGCGCGGAAGATAGCCGGACAGATTGATCGAGGCGATGGGAGTGATCCCATAATTTTTCAGATTGTAAACCGCAAGCAGCGAATAAATCACCGCGGCGCCCTGGCTGAATCCCATCAGCACCACGCGCCCGGCATCGCCGCCTTCGCGCTCGACGATACCGGGGAGCACTCTCAAAATTTCCTCCTCGCTTTCGTGACGCGTGATGTCATCGGGAATGATTCCCGATGGCGTTTGCAGCAAATCGTACCAGGCGTGTCCGCCATTCGGCCGCTCGATGGGGGCTTGTAGGCTTATGATCAGAAAACCTTTGCCGATCTGCTCCGCGATGGGAAGGAGATCGTTCTCATCCGTGCCATAACCATGGAGTACTATGAGGACCGGAGGTTTCTCATTGATTTCCCCCTCCTTAAGAAGGAGGGGGTTAGGGGGTGGCGGCCGGCGTGTCACATAATGCATCGCCACGCAAACATCGATATGGACGCATTTCGTGCAATCTTTCGAAAAATACGTTCGCTACAACACTCGCCATGATCCTTTCGAAATACGACGGGCGAGCATTCGTTCAGTTGGAATGCAAATGGCATAGCGCCGGGAGTGTATAAATGCATTCTGCGCTTGAACAGGGGTGCGGAGCAGGTGCCGATGACTATTCTCGATAATCGTTCGCATCCCATTCTATCGAGGTAATCATCATGTTGCATCTACTTACTCCTTTCGGCAAGGCTGCATCGGGATTTCGGCGATTTTTTCTGCGGGCTTTTTTGCCATGTCTGATGCTTATGGCGAGCCATCGCTCCGTAAGCGCTTTCGATACGTATTGGCACACCGGCATGGCAACGGAGGTCGGTGCGCGATGGGGCTTTAGCTCCGACGCCGTTAAGGTGCTTCAGTTGAGCAGCTTTTGCGTCGATTATTTCGGGCCGTTCATTACGGAAGTAATTGGTGGCTTTGTAAAAAACGTAAGCTATCTGGAGCTTCGCAATCTTCCCACGACCGGCGAGACCCATGCCGCGTCCAACTTCATGCACTTCGATAATCTTGCCGGACAGCTGGATCGCAATTGGAAGTTCGATTATTTGTGGTCGCGTTTACTGGAGAATACTCGCACAACGATTGATGGGTATTACAAAAACACCAAACTCAAAGAGAGTGAGAGAAAAATGCTTATTCTCATTTCACTCGGTGCATCCCTGCACATGGTGGAAGATTTTTATAGCCACTCGGATTGGATCCATTTTAATTTTGTGAAGAAGGGATTCAAGCAGCAAAAAACAAAAGCGGGGGATGATTACGCGCCGACCTGGTTCGAGGTCCGGAAAAGGCTTGGGCCTCCCTCCGCGCGAAGCCGGCGGGAGAATTGGAAATTTCGGATTTGCAGCGGGATATTTCCGCCGGCGGATAACGTGCCGCTCACCAGCTTTGGCGTTCCGATGTCGCATACGGAGATGAACCACGATAACTCGCAGCTTTATTATAACGGCAGCTCGCAAATAAAATATCACAACTTTGGAGTGCATCCGGCATTCGACTCGGCAAGCGCGGTTGACCATCAGCTTTTCGCCGTTCACACGGCGACCGAAGCAGCGATAGAATGGATCGGCATCCTCGAAAAGGACGACAAAGCAAAAATTGCGATCGATTTTGCAAAAGGATGGGATGCGGCAAAAGGTGACCCGGAAGCGGCCGACGATCTGAAGGACGGGCTATACTCTGCTCTGATGGTTTCTTGTCTCATGCAAAAATGGGACGGTAACTATCCGCCCCCGAATCGCAGCAAAGATTGTGGTACCATTAAATTGCTGGAGCACATTCATGTCCCTACGATGGCCAATGTTTTTTGGGCCGCGTTCCCGAACGATAGTATCCTGCAACATCTGAGTCTTGGCTTTGGCGACTCGACCGGTCATTATACCTTCGATTCGCTGTGGGTTGGGCGGCATCCCATGAAACGGGATTGACTTAGAGGTGTGTGGGGCGAAATGGTATTCCGCCAAATGGCTTGTGTGGCGCGAAATGGTATTTCGCCCCTAATGGTTTAAGAAATGAGTCGAAATACCATTTCGACCCACACCACAAAATCTTTATGGAACGAAAAAAGTTTTACCGGCGCGATCTGCCGCACTTTCTTCCCAATGACGAGCCCTATTTCGTTACCTTCCGTCTTGCGGACACACTTCCGCGCGCCGTTATCGAAGAGCGTGCCCGAAAAGCCTTGAACGGCAACGATGGCATGACTTTCACTGAATTGGACGGCTATCTCGATAAAGGCCTTGGTCCTCTCTGGCTGAAGCAACCCGACATTGCCAATACTGTTAAAGAAGCGTTGCATTATCGAGATGGAAGCGAATATTTGCTTCACGCTTACACGATTATGCCGAACCATATTCACATGGTGATAACGCTTGATAATCGTCTGAATCTTTTCGAAGTATTGCAATCGCTTAAGCGCCACACAGCGAGACAGTGTAACATCCTTCTCAAAAGGACGGGAGCCTTCTGGCAACATGAGAGTTACGATCACGTTATTCGAGATGGAGAGTTTGGCAGAATCGTTTTTTACATCCTGCGCAATCCGGTTAAAGCGGGATTGGTAAAAAGTTTTCGAGAATGGTCGTATTACTATATTAGTTCCGAGCTGGACGGCTTCGATGAAACGGAGTCGGAGCAAAGTCATATATCTCTCCTGTAAAAGAGGCGAAATACCATTTCGCCCCACACAAAGATGAATTGTGTGGGGCGAAATGGTATTTCGCCTCTGGGCCACTCTTCTTGTGTGGGGCGAAATGGTATTTCGCCAAATGGCTTGTGTGGGGCGAAATGGTATTTCGCCTCTGGGCGTTAGGGCGCTCATGGTATTTCAAGATCTCGGTATTATCGACTCGATTCTCCGCGCTTTGCATGAAGAGGGCTATCGCACTCCGACCCCCATTCAGCAGCAGGCCATTCCAATCGTCCTGCAAGGAAAAGACCTGCTTGGCGTCGCGCAAACCGGCACGGGCAAGACCGCCGCGTTTGCCGTGCCAATTCTTCAATTGCTTAAAGCCGGTGCAGGGGGCGGTGCAGGCCATGCGAAGGGAAAGCGTAAGCACATCCGCTGCCTCATCCTCACTCCGACGCGTGAACTGGCCGTTCAGATCGAGGAAAGCTTCGAAGCCTATGGCCGCCACGTTGGACTTTCGAGCGTGGTGATTTTCGGAGGCGTGAAGCAAGGCGCGCAAACGAGTGCGCTGCACCGCGGAGTCGATATTGTCGTCGCCACGCCGGGCCGCCTGCTTGATCTGATGGATCAGGGGTATGTTGATCTCAGTCATGTCGAAATTTTCGTGCTCGATGAAGCGGACCGAATGCTCGATATGGGGTTCGTCCGAGATGTGCGGGATATTATCGCGGAACTTCCGCAAAAGCGTCAGACGCTTTTCTTCTCCGCCACGATGCCGGCTGCAATTGTATCGCTTGCGAGCGATATACTCGATCATCCCGTGAAGGTCGCGATCACGCCGCCCGCGACGACGGTCGATATGATTCAGCAGTTGCTCTATTATGTCGAGAAATCGAAGAAGCCCGATCTCCTGTTACAAATATTGGAGGACAAACGCATTCGTTCCGCGCTGGTCTTCACTCGCACCAAGCGCGGCGCCGATGTCGTGGTGCGAACGCTGGAACGAAATCGCATCAACGCCGAAGCGATCCACGGTAACAAGGCGCAAAATGCCCGGCAGCGCGCGCTCACGAATTTCAAAGCTAAAAAGACCCGCGTGCTCGTCGCGACCGACATTGCCGCGCGAGGAATCGATGTGGACGATCTCGAATACGTCATCAACTACGAAATTCCGAATGTGCCGGAGACCTACGTTCATCGCATTGGCCGCACGGGCCGAGCTGGCGCATCGGGGACCGCGCTCTCCTTCTGCGCGCCGGACGAGAAGCCATTCGTGCGTGACATCGAAAAGCTGACCGGCAAGAAAATTCCCGTCGCGCACGATCATCCCTTTGCAAAAAGCGAACGCGCGCCCGAGCCGCAGCTAACCCATGCCCGGCCGCAGCAACATTCGCGACAGCAGAATTCGCGGCCGCAGCCCTCGAATCGGCAGGATGGAAGGCAGCAAGATTCGAATCCGAACCGGCAATTGCAAAAACCCGCGCAGCATTCCAATCAAAAGCCGAAAGCAAATCAGGGCCGGCGCAGGAGATGGCCGGGGAGAGGATAAGAGAATCCGAATCTGAATTTTGGAACCGACTTCTCGGCGATTTAATTATCACTTTGGGAGAATAACAATTATGAGCATGACATTCTCAGATTTAGTGGAGGAAGTTCGACATCGGCCCGTTGAACAAAAGGCGGAACTCGAACATCTTCTCAAGCACGACCTAATCGAAGCACGCAGAAAGGAGATATACGAGAATCATCTCCAGGCTGTCGAAGAAGCGAAGAGTGGGAAGCGAATTCCCACTTCGGATGTGGACGAATTCATGCGCCGACTCGATCAAGCGTGATTAGAATTGTTGAGAGCGCGGGGTTTATTCGAGCTTATTCGAAGCTTGTCAAACGGCGCCCTGAATTGCGCGAGAAATTGAGTGAAAAATTAAAAGTCTTCGTCAATAATCCATTCGATCCCTCGCTCGATACTCATAAGCTTTCCGGGAACTTGAAGGATTCGATGGCATTCAGCTTAACGCATAAATTACGAGTTGTATTTTCGTTCGTTAAGCCGGACTTAGTAACTTTCGAAGACATTGGAACGCATGACGATGTGTATTAGGTAAATCCGGGCACGTTTCCCTCCCCGCGCCGTTTGAAGCATGAGAATTTCATCATCTCTTCACAGCTTTTAGGAGGTCACTATCATGTTCCCGAAATGGCTTCTTGCAATCGGTCTCTTCGCGGCGGCGCTCTTCACGCACGCCAGTCTATCGCGCGCGCAAATAAATCCGGTTCCCGATTCGAGCTTTGAAGTATGGGCGGATGGTGTCCCCGCGGGATGGAGTATTAGCCCGGGGTTCATCTTTTCATCGAACGACGCTCACACGGGTTCGTTTGCCACGGCCGGAACAGTCGGAGCAACCGGCGACAACGCACCCTTTCTCACGACCTCCTTTCCACTCGATTACTGGCCTAATATGCTCGACGGATACTATCGACTCATAAGCGATAGTGGCGATGAAATTATGGTTTTTGCCGTGATATCGGATCTCGGTGTCCCAATCGGTCAGGCGATTTTTGTCGATTCGGAAAGTTCACAAGGGTATCGGCATTTTTCCGTGCCCTTCCTGTATCCCGAATATAATCCCAACGATTCGGCAACGATCCTGATTGAAATGGAAAATCCGACCGGCAAAATTCATAAAGGTTCTTCTTTCATTGTCGATGACATCGCCTTTCTTGGAACGGCGTTCGATCCGTTCGTCTCGGTACATTCGGTTCCCACATGGAAGTCAACTCTTTCGAGTTACCCCAACCCTTTTTCTCTATCAACTTCGATTTCCTTCACCTCCGAAGCGCAAGGCTATGCCGATGTGCGCGTGGTGAATCTGCTCGGCGCGGAAGTGGCGCGGCTCTTTTCCGGCGAGCTATCAGCGGGCGAGCATGAATTCTCGTGGGATGCCAGCGGCGCGGCGCCGGGGATGTACGAGTGCGTGGTGTGGATGAATGGCGAGGTGCGGCGAACAGCCATGCTTCTTTCAAAGTGAGCGTGTGGGGCGAAATGGTATTTCGCCGTTTCCGTTTCAGAACGGAGAGTCGAAATACCATTTCGCCCCACACACTTCTTCAAATGATTTTTGCGATTGCGTGTTAGCGTGAAGCTAAATCGCAAAAAAAATCATCCTATCAATCACTCGAATCACATAAAACCTGTCCTGAGCTTGCCGAAGGATCATAGTTCAGAGCATCGCTCGGTCGCGCTCCTTTCGCTCTATTCGATCCCCATTATTTGGGGCACAACGTTCGCTATCGTGCAGCGGGCGCTTCTCGACATTACGCCGATGGCGTTCTGCGTGGTGCGGCTTGCATTAGTGAGCGTTGCATTCCTTGTGCTTTCTGGCTCGGCGCGGAAAGGCGCGAAGCTCATTTTTCGCGCGCGGACGAGCGCCGAGCGTCTCTTCCGGAGGGATATTCTCGTTCTCGGGGCTTCCTTCGGGATTGGATACCTTCTCCAGACAGCCGGGCTGCTCACGACGACGACCTCGAAATCCGCATTCCTCACTTCGACGGCCGTTATCTGGACTCCGATTATTTCCTCTCTCGTTGGCCGCGAAAAAATTACGGCAAAACTCGGCATGGCGGTGATGCTTACGCTTGCCGGCGTGTTCCTCATGACGCAGCCCTACCGCGCAGCCGGACTCAGCGTTGGCGATCTGCTGACGCTCGGCTGCGCGATCATGTTCGGCGTGTATATCGTTTGGATCGACCGGGCGGTGCTCCATGCGAAGATGGTTACTGGCAGCGAGCATGCAGCGACGATGATGGTCACCTCCACGCAAATGGTCGCCGCATCGCTGCTGTTGGTCGTTTTTCTTCCGGCGGTCGAAACGCCGCGGTTTGTGCTCACGCCGTATAGCATCGGAGCGCTGGTTTTTACCGCGCTCATCGCGACGGGCGCCACTGCCTATTTGCAGGCGCGCTACCAGAATGTGGTTTCTCCGGCGACGGCCGCCGTCATCTACATGATCGAGCCGGTGACGGCGATGCTCATTGCTGAATTATTTCTCAGTGAACAAATTGGTTTTCTCGAACTGTTAGGTGGATTACTAATTATTACTGGTGTGATAATTGCGCAAGCCCCAAAGAAAAGGATGAGGGATTTTACGGAAAGGATGAAGGCTGAAGGATGAAGGATGAGGGAAAATGGACTCGCTTCGTCTTTCTTTCTCATAGCGTTAGACGTTTTGGTCTTGCGCTAAGCATTTATTTCTTGATTTTTAGTTTTTCCTTCATCCTTCATCCTTCAGCCTTCATCCTTTCTGCGCACGCGCAGGTCGGCGCGAGTTTCGGCAAGAATAAAGTCGAGTATAAGAATTTTAAGTGGCAATTTATCCAGTCCCCGCATTTCAATGTCTATTATTATCAGGGCGGGCGCGAGCTGGCGGAGTTTGTGGCCGATCATGCCGAGAAATCGCTCGATTCGATCGAGCACTACATGCAATACGACATTACGAACCGCGTCTCGATCTTAGTTTATGATTCCCACAACGATTTTCAGCAAACGAATGCCGTCGGCGAATTTTTGCCCGAAGGCGTTGGCGGTGTAACGGAGTTGCTCAAGAACCGGGTCATTATTCCTTATGAGGGCGATTACGAAATGTTCCGGCACGTCATCCATCACGAGCTGACCCACGCCGTAGTGAACGATATGTTTATCGGCGGCACGTATCAATCGCTGCTGACGGGCGGCGGAATGGAAATCCCAACCTGGATGAACGAGGGACTCGCGGAGTTCAATTCGCTGCATGGCCTGGACATCGCGACCGATATGTTCATGCGCGACGCCACGCTCACCAACTCGGTCCCGGCCCTCGACCGGCTGGGCGGATACGTGCAATACCGCGTGGGGCAGACGATGTATTGGTATATCATGCAGAAGTATGGGCCTGATAAAATTGGCGAGCTGCTCCACCGGATTCGCGCCAGCCGCAGTGTCGAGGCAGGTTTTCGTTCGACCTTTGGCCTAACCGTAAGCGAGTTCAGCGATAAGTTCATCGAAGCGCTCAAGGTCCTCTACTATCCGGACATCGCTCGCTTCCAGGACCCGGATGACTATGCGGAATCGCTCGCCGATCATAAAAAGCTGAACGATTACATGAACGTATCGCCGGTGGTTTCGCCGCAGGGCGATCAGGTCGCGTTCATCAGTGACCGCAGCGATTATTACGATGTCTATGTCCAGAGCCTGGTCCATCCGGGCCGTATCAAGAAAATTCTGAATGGCGGTGGGGCGACCGCGAATTTCGAAGAGCTGCATTTGCTCACGCCCGGCCTCAGTTGGGCGCCGGACGAAAAGCACATGGCGCTCGCCTCGAAAGCCGGACAGACGGACGCGATTTTTATTCTTAATGTCGATGGTTCCGGCCCGGAAGAGGAACTGCCGAATATCGATGTCGATGGCATCGAGGAATTGCAATGGTCACCCGATGGAAAATATCTCGCCATTGCCGGCTATAAGAATGGACAGTCCGATATTTATCTTTACGATCTCGAAAAACATGAGCTTCGCAACCTGACGCGCGATGTCTTTTCCGACCACGAGCCATCCTGGACCGCGGATTCGAAATCCATTTATTTCACCAGTGAACGAGAAGGGTATCTCGTGCCGGGGCAGTATCCACTCACGTATCCAAGCCCGGTGAATATCCAAAGCCCAAACCGGGATATTTACCGCTACGATCTCGCCTCGAACACGATCACGCGCATCACCGCGACGGAGGAGGCGAGCGAATATTATCCCGTCCTCACAAAGGACAATAAGCTCTTTTACATCAGCGATGCCAACGGGATCAACAACATTTACGAAGCGAACGCGGACGGATCGAATTCGCATCCGATCACGAATTCCGTTTCGAAGATCGACCAGATTTCTATTTCGAGCGATGGCACGAAGCTCTGTTTTTCGACAATGCACCGCGGCGGCTACGACCTCTATCTTTTGCGGAATCCACTCGAACGCCATGTCGATTCCCTTCCACTCACGGCCTATCGCAGGAACGCGGGCAGCCTGATGATCGCCCATATCGATACGGCCGTGAATACGTCCGATACGGCGAAGGGCTATGGATCGGTCGGGGTCGATTTGCACGATTATGTCTTTGGCAACAATCCATCGGTGGACCGCAGCGAGCAACCTCTCATCGAGCACAAAGCGCCGGCCGAAGTGGTGACAAATTACAAGGATACCGCCGGCCGCTATATCGAACATCCTTACCGAACGGTGTTTTCGCCGGATGTTATTATTGGCTCCGCGGGATATTCCGGATTCTATGGTTTGCAGGGGACGACGCAAATGCTCTTTTCCGACGAGCTTGGGAACCAGCAGATTTTCTTTGCCACGAACCTCATTCTCGACCTTCGGAATTCCGATTATTTATTGGCATATTATAATCTTGCCAAGCGGGTAAACTGGGGCTTGCAGGGCTATCACAGCGCGGCCTTTTTGCAGGAAGTCACCGATCCCGACGCGCCGACGGAATCCTACCCGATTGCCCGGTTCACCTCCACGGGCATTGCCGGCGTTGCGGCGTATCCGATCAACCGATTTTCGCGTTTCGATCTTTCCGTGACGGGAGCGATTTTCCAAAAGGACCTGCTCGTGCCGGAAAATATTCCGACGAAAACTGCGTATGCCATCTTCCCGCAGATTTCTTATGTGCATGATGACGCGTTGATGAGCTACTTCTATCCCATCGACGGGACGCGCTTCAACATCGGGGTTTCCGCCGCGCCGGAAATTGCGAACAATTGGCTGGGCTTCGTCACGCCGCAATTCGATATTCGAAGGTATCTCCGGATTTCCGGACTCTTTTCTCTTGCCACGCGGATCGCGGGCGCGGCGAGCTTCGGGCCGACGCCGCAGCATTTCTTTATCGGCGGCGTCGATAGCTGGATCAATTATTATTATAAAACGCAGGGAATCCCGATCACCAGCCCGCAGGATTTTGCCTTCTATACGCCGGGCCTGCCACTACGCGGCTTTGCCTACGATGAGAAGATCGGGACGCGCTATGTTATCGGAAATCTCGAATTGCGCTATCCCTTTCCGATCATCGTGGGTGGGTTTCCGCTGGCGTTTTTTGGCGATAGCTTTATCGACGCGGGTACCGCGTGGAATCACAGCGTCTATCTCTTCCAGCGCGCGCCAGACAACAATTGGGAAACGCGCGATCTTTTGCTTTCGACCGGCACTGGCATCCGGACGTATCTCTTCGGATTTTACGTCCACCTCGATATAGCCTGGACGACGAATATCGCGACCTGGGCGCCGCCGGCCTATATTATCTCGCTCGGCGAAGATTTTTGATTTTTCGACGTGTGGGGCGAAATGGTATTTCGCTCTCCTGTTACACGATCTTCCGCAGCGTCATGACGGCCTGCCGGGCTTGCGCGAAATCCGTGGCGATGCGGCGGATTTGCTGGCTCGTCTCTTCGTCGAGGATGTCCTCTAAGTTTTCGAAATCATCCGAGGACTCGCACTCATACACTTCCACGAAGGTCGAGGGTTCATCCTCATCCTGATAGACGGAGCACCGAACGGCCTGCTGCTCGGCGTTAATGCGCTCGACGAGGGCCGGGAGCATATTTTCGAGTTCGCGCCGCTTCGCGTCGGCCACGGAATAAGTGATGGTTACGAGTGTGTTAGATGCCATGAGAAAAACGTTGGAATGCTCCGTCGATGTTTAATTTCTTACAAAGTTACGAAAAGAAAACCAGTCTCACTCGAAATTGGGATGAAAAAGATGGATACGCTTCACGCACAAACGAATGAAATCGAACGATAAACAACCCCACTTGCACGAACGGTCTCGGCGCTCGATGGCGGTGTACGCCCTGGTGCTCGCGGTGCTGGCCGCACTGACGATCGTTTTTTCCAGCCCGCTTTTTGCGGTGCTGGGCTTCGAATATTCGGCGCTGACGGCGCTGGCGCTGAGTTTTGTATGTGGGATAGCGGCTATCGGGGGTTCGTGGACGGAGTGGGCGGAGTGGGCTCGGGTTCGAACGGTCATTTTTGAAAGCGCGGGGCTTGCATTTGTTCCATTAGCCGTATCGGTCGCTTCGCTTCCATTTCTTCACAATTGCTCGTTTTGGGATGGGCTGCTTTTCTATTTCGAAATCGCCGTGCCCAGCGCGGTCCTTGGCGGGTTGTTCGGACTGGGATTTCGCATGCTCGTTCGGAATCGCGGGTGGGCGGTTTTTTCCTTTATTGCTTTTTGGGTGGTCACCCTGTTCCTTTCCTTGCTTCCGGGATACACCAACCCCCAGCTATTCGCCTATGGCTGGCAATACGGTTTTTTCCCCGGCTTCGTGTGGGACGAGGCGATGGAGTTGAGCAATGCGTATGTGTTCGCGCGGCTCCAGGATGTGATATGGGTTGCATTTTTTCTCTCTCTTTCGGCGCTGGTCTCCAAACCCAAAAATGGGACGAATAGGACACATCGGACCTATATGTCCTTGGTGGGTGCGTTGCTGGTTTGTGCTTTTGTACTCTTTGCCTTGCACGACCAATTAGGCATCACTTCTTCTCACGCCGCGGTTCAGGCCTTGCTCAGCCAGCAAGCGGAGCCAGCGGATAGTTGCACAATTTATTATGCCCCCGGTTCGCTCACGAACGAGGAACTCGATAAGTTCGAGGAGAATGTTCGCTGGTATCTTCATGACATCGAGCGCCGGTTCAAACTTTCGGAAAAGCATCCGCCCATTCGAATTTATATTTATCCTTCGAGCGATGCAATGTTTAGGCTTGTCGGCACGCGCGTCGCATCGATTGCAAAGCCGTGGCTGGGCGAGGTCGAAATCGCGAAAGGGAATTTGGAAAATCTCAAGCATGAGCTTACGCACGTAATGCTCCGCGAGAAAGGAGTCTTTCCATTTTATGCGAGTTGGTCCACAGGCGTTACCGAGGGGCCGGCCATGTCGGTGCAGCCAAAGTACGATGGCATTTACACGCTCGACGAGCACGCTGCGCGAATCCTTCAACTGCAGTACGCGAGCGGTGTCAGGCAGATCATGTCGTTCAGCGGGTTCGCGGCGAATGCATCGGAAAAAAGTTACGTGCTTGCGGGCTCCTTCTCGCGGTTTCTTTTGAGTACCTATGGTCCCGAAAAATTCGACCGCGTCTATGCTTCGCTCGATTGGCAAAAAGAATATGGCAAGCCGCTCGATTCGCTACAAGCCGAGTGGAAACGCTGGCTTACCCCACTGATAACGCCGATGGACGCCGGCGATTCCGCGCATTTCCGGTATTACTATGACCGCTCTTCGATTATTTTCAATCCCTGCTTGCGCCGGATTGGAAAGCTGGACCGAACCGCCGACGATGCTTATCGCGAAGAGCGATGGAACGATGCCGCGCGGCTGTATCGCTCGGCGATCGCGGAAGGCGGCGGCATCGAGCCGCTGATTGGACTTTCGAACGCGCTGCTACAGCTTCACCAGCCTCGCGCCGCGCTCGCCGCGCTCGACACAACCCGCAATCCAATCATTCAGAAAGAACGCATCGTGCTCGCGCCGCGCCAGGCCGATCTTCGCGCCATGCTTGGCGATACGCTTCACGCCGATAGCCTTTATGCGCGCTCGCTCGACGCAAAACTGAGCAGTGGAACGTTCCTCATCGCGTATGCGCATCGCATGCTGCTTCACTCCGCCGTTCAAAGCGAGTGGATCAAGCGTCTGAGCGAAGAATATATGCCGGACACGGATCGCTCCCAGCAATTCGTTGCCTTCCTCGAAGTGTGGAGAGTTCACCAGCCCCAGCCCGGATTCGATCGCGCGGACCTTGCATTGCGCTATATTTACTCGCTTCTCCTCGAAGGCAAAGGTGAACTTTCCGGCGCCTCGCAAACCGATCCATTCGGGGAGCAGGGCGGTACGCCTATGGTTTTGAATGCCGCAAACTTAAACGGGAACGATTCGCTCGCTATTGCCCTCATGGCGCTCCATTTTGCGAATCTGCAACCGGAAGAATCGCATTGCCGCTACGATCTTTCCATCGCTACCAATTTTTGCCCGCCCCAATATTCTCGCGCCGTGGAAGAACAAGCGCGGGAGTTGAATGCCAAGTGGGAATTTCAGGAGCGTGGCACCACGCGGCCCTGAAACGTCTCGGTAACGGCGCGAAGAAATTCCTGAATCTGCGATTGCCGAATCGCCACGCGGAGCGTCACGCTTTCGAGGTAGGTCGATTCCTCAATTAATCCTCCAAAGGCATGAAGGAGCCGCTCCATGCGTGGCATATCCTCGTAATGTACTTCGAGCGACACATTGGAAGTCAAATAAACCCTCACCACTTTCGACATCGAGACGGCTTGTTGCGCGGCTTCCGCATACGCGCGCGCAAGCCCCCCAGTTCCTAATTTCGTTCCGCCGAAGTAGCGCGTGATAACGAGCAGAACGTTCGTCAATTTTCGCGCGGTGAGGACGAGCAGGATCGGTTTGCCGGCCGTGCCGGCCGGCTCGCCATCGTCCGCCGCTCGGACCTGAAGCGCATCCGCGCCGATACGGTACGCGAAGCAGTGGTGCGTGGCGTCATGGAATTCCTTGCGAATATTCAATAATGCGGTTTCGACTTCGTCTTTCGAATGAACGGGAATAATCTCCGCGAGGAACCGCGAACCTTTGACTTTCAGGTCCGGCGCGCGGAGCGGCGCATCGATCGTATAATAAAAATCCTCGGCAGGCATCGACCACTCGAACATTCAAGGAAGGGACGAAGTGCGGAGCGTCGTTGTTTTCATTTACTCTATGAACATCGGAATTACTTGTTACCCTACTTACGGCGGCTCGGGCGTCGTCGCGACGGAGCTTGGCAAATCGCTTGCCGAGCGCGGCCACCACGTGCATTTTATCACCTACGCGCTGCCCATGCGGCTTACCGGCGGCGGCCACGACGATGCCCGCTATCTCGATAATATTTTTTATCACGAAGTCGAGATGTCCACCTATCCGCTTTTTGAATTTCCGCTCTATTCGATGGCGCTCACGAGCGCGATGGTCGAGGTAGCGCGATTCGAAAAGCTCGATATTTTGCACGCTCATTACGCGATTCCGCATGCAACCGCAGCCGTGCTGGCCAAGCAGATATTAAAGAACGACATCAAAATCGTAACGACGCTGCATGGCACAGACATCACGCTCGTGGGCCTCGAACCAAGCTTCGAGCCGTTGATGAAATTCTCAATCGAATCGTCGGACGCCGTCACCGCCGTCTCCCAATTTTTGCGCGATGAAACCATCGGCAATTACGATGTCGAAAAGGAGATCGAAGTCATTCCGAATTTTATCGACACGGAAAGTTTTCGCCCGCTCGATTCGAAAAACTCGAAGCGCCTGCTCGCGCCGAATGGCGAGAAGCTGCTCGTCCACACGTCGAACTTTCGTGACGTTAAGCGCGTGAAGGACGCGATCCGCGCGCTCAAAATTATCCTCGACCGCGGCGTAAAAGCCAAGCTGCTGCTCATTGGCGACGGTCCCGATCGCAGCGAGTGCCAGGCGCTCGCGCGCGAGTTGGGAATTTGGCAGCAAACGCGGTTCCTCGGCAAGCAGAGCGAGTTGGCCTCGGTTCTCAGCGCAAGCGATGTATTTCTCATTCCTTCTGGCAATGAGAGTTTCGGCCTTTCCGCGCTCGAAGCAATGGCTTGCGCCGTCCCCGTTATTTCGAGCGATGTCGGCGGACTCCCGGAACTAAACATCGAGGGCGAAACCGGATTCGTCGTTCCCGTTGGCGATGTCGCCGCGCTTGCCGATCGGTCGATCGAACTCCTGACCGACCGCGCGCTCCATGCCCGCATGTCGAAAGCAGCACACCGGCGCGCCACCGAAGAATTTGCAAAGGAGCGCATTGTGCCAATGTATGAAGCCGTCTATGAGCGAGTCTTGAGGATGGCACCGGCTACGAATCAGGAAATTCTAATTCCCGCATAAGATGGAGTCCGCTTCGTCTCCTTCGTACAAAGCGTCGACGAATAGCGTGGAAACTATTCCTGCGCTCGTTGTGCGCGATCTTCGAAAAAATTACGGCACGACCATCGCCGTCGATGGAATTTCCTTCGATGTGAAGCAAAACGAAATCGTCGGGCTTCTTGGCCCGAATGGCGCGGGAAAAACGACAACGATCAACATGATGCTGGGCGTGCTCGAACCCACCGCAGGTTCGATTACAATCAATGGCATCGACCTGGCACGCCATCGCTCGCAGGCGCTCGAACATACAAATTTCGCCGCCGTCTATGCGCCGCTGCCGGGCAATCTCACGGTTGCCGAAAATTTGCGAATTTTTGGCTTGCTCTATGGCGTCCCAAATCTTTCGGAGCGCATCGAGGAGATGATCGAAACCTTCGATCTTCAAAAATTCCGCAACACGAAATGCGGCGTGCTCTCCTCCGGCGAGCAAACGCGCTCCGGTCTGGCAAAAGCGCTTCTGAATAAACCACCGCTGCTCCTACTCGATGAGCCGACCGCCTCGCTCGACCCTTCCGCCGCCCGATATATTCGAGAAACGATTGTCGCCTTCGTGCATAAAAGCTCCGTCGGGGTGCTCTGGACTTCGCACAACATGTATGAAGTGACGGACGTATGCGGCCGCGTGCTGTTTCTATCGAAAGGAAAAATCCTGCTCGAAGGCGATCCGAACAAACTTCCCGCGCTCCATGGAAAATCGTCGCTCGAAGAACTATTCGTTACCGTAGCGCGTGAACCGCTTACGTTAGAGGCGTCCACGCTGGAGGTCCCTTCCGCATGAACGTTCGCCGCTCATACGCTATCGTGCTCCGCATTTTTTATCTGATGCGCGGAAGTTTCACGCGCGTATTCCCGCTTTTCGCCTGGGCCGCGATCGATATTGTTCTCTGGGGGTTCATCACGCGCTATCTCGATACCATTCAATCGACCTTCAATTTCGTATCGACGCTGCTGGGAGCCGTCCTCCTCTGGGATTTTTTCACTCGCGCCATGTTTGGCATCTCCACTTCGTTTTTCGAAGATGTCTGGTCGCGCAATTTCCTGAATATTTTCGCAACGCCATTGCGCCTCTCGGAATATCTCACTGGCCTCGTCGCCGCAAGCATGGTGACGAGCTTCTTTGGGCTGGTCATTATGCTTGCGCTTGCCGCGCTCGTCTTTGGACTTTGGATTTTTTCCTATGGCGTGCTCGTCGTGGTGATCGTTCTCGGCTTGTTCCTGTTCGGCATTGCCTTCGGAATTTTCGCGATTGGAATCGTCCTGCGTCTGGGTCCGGCGGCGGAGTGGTTCATTTGGCCGATGCCCGCGGTGCTTGCGCCGATTGCGGCGGTGTTTTATCCGGTTGCGGCGTTGCCCGTTTGGTTGCAGGTTTTCGCTCGACTACTTCCGGCATCCTATCTTTTCGAAGCGTTGCGGGCCATCATTGCCGGTCGGGTCGTTCCCATGGATCAAATATGGATTGGCTGCGCGCTCGCGGCAGTCTACGTTGTTCTCGCTTCCTGGTTTTTCCGGCAGATGTATCTCCATGCCGTTCGCACGGGTTTAGTCGCACGATATAGCGCCGAAACCGTTTCATAGATCGCATGAGAATCGTCATAGTCGGAACGGCCTATCCATTGCGCGGGGGAATCGCGCATCACATTTCGCTGCTCGAGCAAACGCTCGTGCGGCGCGGACATGACGTGAAGGTGATCACCTTCAAGCGGCAATATCCGAAGTTTCTCTTCCCCGGAAAATCCCAGGAAGAAATTACGAATGACGATTCGGATGATCGATCATCCCGAATTACAAATGGGCCGGCTGAGCAACTAATTGATTCGATCAATCCGATCACATGGATGAAAGCCGGGGTGGCGGCGGCGAATTTCAAACCCGATCTTATTCTCTTCAAATACTGGATCCCCTTTTTCGCGCCGGCGTATGGCGTGCTTGCCCGCACCGCTAAGCGCCTCACGCGCAAACATGGCCGCGAATGCAGGGTTGCCTTTATCGTCGATAACGTGCTTCCTCACGAGAAGCGCCCCGGCGATTTGATGCTTACAAAATTTGCGTTTCGCGCCGTCGATTATTTTATCGTGCTCTCCGATGCCGTCGAGCGCGATCTGAAAGCGGTCGAGCCAGCGGCGAAGATTGTTCGGCTCGATCATCCAACGTTCGAGAATTTCGGCCCCCGCGTGGACCGCTTCGAAGCGAGAACAAAACTTGGAATTTCCGGTGATGCCCCCGTCATTCTGTTCTTCGGTTACATCCGAAAATATAAGGGCCTCGATATTTTGCTTCGCGCCATGCCGAGGATTTTAGAGCGCCTTACGGAACTCCGGCTGATCGTTGCCGGTGAATTTTATGGCGATGAAAAAGAATATCGGGCGCTGATCGAGGAACTGCGAATTCCGGCGAAGAACCTTGTGCTTGCCACGGATTACATTCCCAACGATCAAGTCACGATTTATTTCAGCGCCGCGAACGTCTGTGTGCTGCCCTACCGGAGCGCGACGCAATCCGGCATCGTGCTGGTCGCCTATAATTTCGATGTGCCCGCCATCGCAACAAACGTGGGCGGTCTGGCCGAAGTGGTGAAGGATGGCGAAAGCGGCCTTATCGCGCCAGAGGCCACGCCGGAATCCGTGGCAGAGAAGGTTATCCAATTTTTCGAAGAGGGTCTCGAAGAGAAACTCACACACGGAGTTATCGAAGAAAAACAAAAGTATTCCTGGGACGTATTCGCGGAGGGAATTGAAACGCTTAAGCTCTAATATCCATCATTCTTAATTCATCAATCCTCATTGCCCATTGAACTTGGCAAGCCCGCCGAATACGGGCAATTTATTTTAGAGCGCCGCTATAAGCTTGCGAAGGCTTATGCGCGCGAAGCCTTTGCGCGCGGCGGATTTTACCTGGATGTCGGATGCGGCAACGGCGCGCAGACCGTGCTCTTCGCAAAACATTTCGAACGATGGATGGCGATCGATGTGGAAGATGGCCGTCTTGCGGAATTTCGAAGAGAATTGGACCGCGGATCGTATGAAGCCCGAACAAAACCACACGAAATTGTGCGCTACGATGGCGAGCATATCCCGCTGGAAGATAATTCGGTCGATGTGCTGACGTGTATCGAAGTGATCGAGCATACGCAAAGCGATGCTCGGACGGTGCGGGAATTATTCCGTGTGCTCGCGCCGGGCGGAACGGCGATTATTACCGTCCCGAACAAATGGTGGATCTTCGAAACGCATGGCGCGAACCTCCCGCTATTGCCCTGGAATCGCGTGCCGTTTTTTTCCTGGCTTCCCAAACGCATCCATTCGAAATATGCGAAGGCTCGGATTTATCGCAAGGCACAAATTGAAACGCTTATTCGCAATGCCGGATTTGAAATCCAGAGAAGCGTTTATGTTACCGCCCCGATGGACATGATCCGACCCGCGCGCTTGCAATCCTTTGTGCGTAACTCCATTTTCCGGAACGATGAGACGCCGATTCCCATTCTTTCCACTTCCATTATGATCGTCGCCACCAAGCCCCAAAGCAGGATTACATTGATCGTTGCAGATTACGCTGACGAGAGCAGAGAATGAACTATACATGAAGGAAATCGCTACCACACGCACTCGATTGCTCGAACTCGAGCATGTTCTGCAAGTCACCGCGAACGAGCGGTATTACTTCGGCTATCAGTACGGCCTGGGCGCGCAACATATCGTTCCCTACCTGCGACGCAACGGTCTGAACTTTGCCAAAAAAACTATTTGTGAGATTGGTTGCGGCGAGGGTGGCGTGCTTGCCGCGCTCGCGGATGAAGGCGCGTCCTACGCGCTGGGCATCGACATCCGGCAGGAAGCGCTCGACCGCGCCGAGATTTTTTTTCGTTCGCTATTCCCTCCTCCTTCCGAAGGAGTGGGGCTGATGAATTGGGATTTCCGCATTCACGATGTCACCAATCAAGAGACTCCGGCGGAGTGGCGCCAGAAGTTCGATTTCGTCACGTTGCGCGATGTGATGGAACATTTGGACGACACCGAGGGCAGCTTGCGCCATGTCATGGAGTTCCTCCGTCCGGGCGGTTATCTCTATATTGTTTTTCCACCGTATTATTCTCCGTTCGGCGGTCATCAGCATTTGCTAAAAAATCGCCCGGGAAAACTGCCCTTCCTTCAATTCCTGCCGGACGCGCTTTTTAAGCCACTCATCAAATCCGGCCGTGCAGGTGATATTGAGGAAGTCATGCGCTTGCGAACGATTCGCCTCACCATTGGGAAATTTCGGCAGGCCGTAAAAAAAGCAGGGCTTGAAATTGTTGACGAAGAACTTTATTTTTTGCGGCCCGTCTTCAAATTAAAGTTTGGACTGCCGGCAATGAAGGTCAACGCGTTGCGGATGCTGCCGGGTCTCCGAGAAGTTGCGGCGCTTGAAGCCGGTTATCTGCTTCGAATGCCAAAAGCGTGACGTTCACGGCACGCGAAATCGTGGAATAAGCCGGCCTCATTCGATTGACCGCGCGCACTTCCGCGCTGAAATCATTGGCGGCACTGGGCAGCATGGCGAGATTCCATGCAAGCGCAATAAGGAGCATTGCATTTAACACCACGATCGCCGGAGCGCTAAGTCTTGAATCTTCCGCCTCGTCTTCCTGCAGCGTGAGCTTCATTTTGCTGCGCTCTTCTTCGGTCACAAAATGCGCGGTTTCGCGTTTTCGTAAGGGAATTTCGGCATGACGTAATCCCGCGAGGAGCAATAGCCACGAGAAGAAAATGAGCAGCGCACAATTTATCGCGGGCGAGATCATCGAACCGGAATTTGCCTCGAAGAGGACAATATAAGCCGCGCCGGAAGCAGCAAGTGCGATGGCCAATCCCACAACCATCTGCTTCGGACTGAGTCTGCGAAACAGTTCCGCTCGAGCGAGGATGCGAAGCGAAAGAATTCCCGCAAGCGCATAAATCGGAAGCAGAAAATGCACGAGCCGTGTGTATTCGCCAAATGTATCCTCCACGCCCAGCGCGAGCGCGCGCAAATAAGGGAATGCGATTAGAATAATGACCGAAATCGAGAAAAGATCGTCGGCATGGTCGCGCTCGATGAGCGGGTTTTTTCGGCGCGACCACAAGGCGAATATAATCGTGAAAACCCAGATGGGATTTTCCGCCAGGTAAACATCGCGCGTCATCGCCCATATTCCGGGAAGACTTAAATAGAGACGCGACAATATCCTCGTAAGATTTCCATGCCACGCGAGACGAATGACCGAATCCTCGCCGAGTGCGCCGCGAAACGTCATCGGCACCAGCGAACCACCCACCGCGATATTCGTGATCGCAACCGGCGCCAAAATTACAGCGAATCCAAAGAGCATCAGCAGCGCATTCACAATCGGCTTTTCTTCCGCGGACATGCCTTGCCATACCACAAGCACCAGTAGAATGATTGCGATTTCCGGACGAGTGAGCGTGGCCAGCGCGTAGATTGCGCCCGTCACGAACGACTGGAATCCGCGCGACACTTTATTCGGCCGTCCGAAGTGCCACCATAATCCACCCACGACGAGCGCGGTCGAGAGCGTCGATTCAAGTCCAGAAAGTTCCGACCATGCGAGCGCACTGGCAGTGATAATGAGCACGCCGCCTAAGAGCGACGATGCATAATCCAGTTTCACGGTGCGCAGAAGCCGGAACGCATAGTAACCAGTCAGGAAGAGGAAGATCGAGCCGAGCAGCTTCCCCGCGAGAATCGGGTCGTGAAATAAATTCACGCCAAGCGAAAGCACGACAATCCAAAAAGGCGAGGTTGGCCGCGCGGCCGGTGTGTTCGGCGTGTATTCGAATTCGAGATGATGAAAGAAATTGTGCGCATAGACCTGCCGCACCCACGACTCACCCGTTGGGAACCCAAGAGACTTCGCAATCACCAACTCGTGCAGTAAAAAGAAAACAGCAATCGCCGCTGAAAGCAGCACGAAAAGCGTCGAAGGAGAAATCCGCCGCCACCACGGTTCATCCGGCCACGGCGCCGAGCCTAAGACCGAAATCGAATTTCCCATGCCGAGCGACGGCATGGCGGCGGCCTCCGTCAGCAGCGGAGCATGAATAGAAGTTCGCGTGGTGGGCGCCCACTGCGCCGCCACCCCCTCCCGTTCAAATTCCACTGCTGTTTTTGCTTCGCGTTCCACTGTTGCTTCTAACGGATGGCGGGCGGATGTTGTTCGGGGGACGAAAATTGTTTTGCTTTCAAACAAATCCACCCCCGATCGCTTTGTTCTCCTCGCAATGACGTCTTAAAATTCCCTGACGAACCCTCTTATTTGGCTTTATGTATTAAAATAACGTATGCTTCATCCGATTGCTCATGACTAACTACAAGGAGCTTCTCGCTCAAGTGCTTTCCGGCAGGTCGGATGCGAATATCCGTTATGATGAACTCTGTCACCTGCTTTCGCGGTTAGGGTTTTTCGATCGGATGCGTGGCAGTCATCACATTTTCGCGAAGCCGGGCGTTGATGGGCAGATCAACCTTCAGCCTCATGGAAGAATGGCAAAGAAGTATCAAGTAAAGCAAGTAAGAAAGGTATTAACGGATTATGGACCCTTTGAAATATGAAGTGATTATTTATTGGAGCGACGAGGATGATTTATACGTGGCCGAAGCGCCGGAATTACCTGGTTGCGCGGCTCATGGTGACACCTATGACGAAGCTCTTCAGAGCATTACGGATGCCATGTCTCTTTGGCTCGATGTTGCTCGCGAGTTCGGTAATCATGTACCGGAACCCAAAGGCCATCGGCTCATGGTTGCGTGACGGAGCATTTGCCCGTGCCAGAAAAAAAATACGTTCTCTTCATCACCTATTACTTTCCCCCAGCCGGAGGGCCGGGAGTGCAGCGCGTCTTGAAATTTTTGAAATATCTGCGCGAGTTCGGTTGGACTCCCATCGCGCTCGTCCCTGAAGGCGCGGAATATCCGGCGCGCGATGAATCGCTTCTCAAAGAATTGCCGGATGATCTCATCATTCGCCGCGCGCCGATTTTCGAGCCGTACGATCTTTACCGGAAATTTACGGGCAAAGAAAAAGGCGTTTCGCTCGATGTCAACGTTATCAAAGAAGCGGGCGCGAAACTTTCGACGAGCGAGCGAATGGCGGAATTTGTTCGCGCCACGCTTTTCATTCCCGATGCCCGCATCGGCTGGCTGCTGAACGCCGTGCGAGAAGGGCGCCGCATTCTGCGCGAATATCCGGTTCGCGCGATTTATTCTTCCTCGCCGCCTTATACTCCCGCGTTGGTTGCTCGGCGGCTGCATCGTCTTTCGAAAATTCCCTGGGTCGCCGGATTTCGCGACCCCTGGACCGGCTTCCATAACACGCCAGACCGCTGGGCGCTGCCGCGCGCGATCGACCGCTCGCTCGAACGCTCCGTGTTTAAGGAAGCGAATCTTGTCGAAGTGGCATGGAAGGGGATCGCGAACGACGCGCTGAAAAAATATCCTGAACTGCCGCGCGAAAAATTTATCCATATTCCAAATGGCTTCGATAGCGCGGACTTTCCGGAGCCGGATATTCGCAAGCGCGCCGAGCGCCCGCACAATGCGAAATGCACCATCACCTATTCCGGCTCGCTCTATGGCCCGCGAAATCCACTGAGCTTCGTGAAAGCAGTGGAACTTCTTATCGAGCGCCGCGAAATCGATCCCGAAAAAATGAAGCTTCGCTTCATGGGGCGTTTCGGCGCGGAGATTCACGAAATGCTCGACCGCCCCGCGATTCGCTCGATAATTGAGAAGATCGACTACGTTCCTCACGCCCGTGCCGTCGAACTTCTGCTCGATAGCGATGCGCTGCTCCTCATCGTAGATGATGTGCCGTCGGTCGCGGAGATCGTGCCCGGCAAAGTCTATGAATATCTTGGCGCGATGCGCCCGCTTATCGCGATTGCGCCGCCCGAAGGCGCAATCGGCGATTTGCTTCGTGAGACCTACGCCGGCGAAACCGTCCGCCAATCGGACATTGAAGGCCAGGCTCGGCTTATCAAAGCTATATATGATGATTGGCAAAATTCCGTAGGGGCTAATGGCATTAGCCCATTCCCAATGCGCACTGACATCATCTCCCAGTACGAACGCCGCGAAGCGACGCGCACACTCGCCGGCCTCTTCGACCAGATCGCATGACCTGGCGCGAGCATATCGAGCGTGCGACCGAAAAGCTGTCCGCGGCAGGCGTGGAAGATGCCAAAACCAATGCCGAATATCTTGCCGCTCATGCGCTTCAGCTTGAACAGCGTTCTGAACTCCGCTCCTTTTTGAGCAAGGATGTTCCTTTCGATTCCGAACAATTGTTTCTCGAACTCATGAGTCGCCGCGAGCAGCGCGAGCCACTCCAATATATTCTCGGTGAATGGGAATTTTTCGGCCTTCCGCTCAAAGTCAATTCTTCCGTTCTCATTCCACGTCCCGAAACCGAAATTCTGGTCGAAGAGGCGCTTCGTGAAGCCGCGCATTTCGAGGTTCCCATTTCCATTCTCGATATTGGCACCGGCTCCGGCGCGATCGCGCTGGCGCTGGCTTCCCGGCTGCCGAAAGCGAACGTGCTTGGAATCGATTCGAGTAAAGCGGCTCTCGCCCTGGCCGAAGAAAATCGGAAACTTCTTCAGCTTGACAATGTAAAATTTTTGCATACCAGCGGCCAGTGG
>DASRZC010000196.1:0-7040 GCA_035686785.1 Kapaibacterium sp. (SeqCode) | reverse complement strand
TCCCGGCTTCGAACCGGATTGCATTGCTTCCATTGACGATTCGGCTTCGGGATTTACTTATCTTTATCAATGCGGCGAGCATCTCCTTCAGGATGCGATGCTGGGCGTACCGTTTACGATCGAGAGTATCATTCCCAATCCTGCAACCGCTACGCTGAGGGTAAAGGGTAGAGGGCAGGGGGTAAAGGTGGAACTGGATGACGCTTTAGGCCGAAGCGTCCTGCCGGCTGCGAATTCCTTTACTCTTTACCCTCTACCCTTTACCCTTGATGTGAGCGGGCTTCCATCGGGGACGTATTTCCTTCGGTTTTCGGAAAACGGGTATGTGCAATCCCGCGAGATTTCAATCGAGCATTAATTCTGAGAATTTCCGGATTTTCGGTAACGCGGTTCATTAAATGAAAATTAAACGTATCTCTCTCTTCTTTCTTTAAGGCAACGCATAGGCTGTGAATTTTATGTATTATTTTTGTAACCGAAGTGGGTCTCAGGCGTTTTACTATTGTAGCGCAAACTTCAGTTTGCGATTTCGGGGATGGGTTCGCAAACTGAAGTTTGCGCTACATCCGCCCGAAGGCACGTCCGATGTACATAAGGGTTAAGCCGGAGTATAAAGCGAAGTCCGCCGCGGCGGACAACGTCCGTGAAATTATCACGGATGAGGAGCTTTGGCGTGCCTTTCAAAATGGGGAGGATGCCGCCTTCAACATGCTCTATGGCCGCTATGCCGACCGGGTCTATAGTTACCTGAAGCTATTGATGTCCACTTCGCCCGGCCAACTCGACGATCTATTTCAGGAGGCGTGGATCCAGCTTTTTCGGAACCGGGAGAAGTTTACCGTTTCGGGTAACGGCTCGGTGGCGGGATGGCTCTTTCGTTTAGCGCATAACATGGCGATCAGCGAGCTTCGTAAAAAGCATGTCGCGCTTTCGATCGAGGATTTGAAAGTCGATACAGACCTGATCGAAGGATTCATCACGCCGGCCACGCAGGAAGAGTTCGACCGGCCGCCCGCGGATGAGATTATGCGTCATGTGATGAAATCGGTCGAGAAGCTTCCGATTTTGCTGCGCGAAGTTTTTATTCTTTCGGAATTCAATGGACTTGCCCTCGACCGCATCGCGGAAACGCTCGGCGTGACAAAGCAAAATGCGAAGGTCCGGCTTTTTCGCGCTCGGAGGATGATCCGCGAAGATTTGGCACGAACGTTCGATATCACCAGCATGGGGGATGCCGCATATTAATTGATGCCCCATAGTAATTTATGAATATAGGCGAAGATAAAATTCTCGATTTCCTCGACGGACGGCTTGCCACGCCGGACGAGGAAGAGCTTTTGCATACGCTGGCCGTCTCGCCCGAGCGCCGGCAAGTGCTGCGCGAGCACATGAAAGTGCGCCAGCTAACGAGCACGCTTGCCCAGCAGGAGCAATTCAACGTGCCGGAACGCCTGACGAATCAGCTTTTCGCGCGATTGGAGGATATGGGTTACTCGGCTCCTTCGGGGACGGAAGCGATCCTGACGCGGGCGCCGGAATTCGTTTCGTCGCGCATCGCCGATGGAATTGGTGCCGCCAGCATGGCGAGCATCGTGGGCGATGCTGGCACTGCAACGGTTCTGGGCGCGGGCTGGCGTTTTGGCGCGGTCTCGCTCGTTACGGTTGCGCTCATGTCCTTCATTCTTGGGGCGGGCGCGTATTATGTTTTTGGTTCCTCGCTGGGGCTTCGGACACGCTCGGAAGAGATTGCGGTGCGGCATCCGTCGGTTCCGCATTTGGTGCGGCACTCCGCTCCGGCGATGCAGTATGATTTGGCGGAGGCGGCGCCGGTGGCGAAGAATGTTAGCCAAACTGCGGCTAATGCGGAAGTTTCAGTGGAGTCAATCGTACCCACGGGTCAGATAGGTCCCATAGGACGGATTGGCGAAAGCGATGTGAAACAGGCTGCAGATATTCCCAAGATAGCGCAACCGGCCCCTTCACAAAGCGATATTGCTGCGATTACCTACACTGCACCCCGTGAACCGGTCTATGCGATCGCGGCCAATGTGCCGCGCTACCTACCAAACGCTTCCGCAATTTGGCCGGAAGTCATCCCTTCACCGCTGGCACAGGACCGGGGGACGATCAGCGTGCGCTATGGCATCGGGCCTGCGCCTTCGGGCACCAGCGAGGCGATGAGTTGGCTGAATGAATTCCGCCTGGGCTGGACGATGGGTTATTTCGTGGGCGGCGCTTCGATGGGGCAACTTAGTTCCATCGAACGTTCGGTGCAATCGGCGGGGAATGACACAAAAGGCTTTATAATCTCTACGCCCGAAGCGGCCTATCCGGTACGCACCACGCTCATTGGCCTGGATGCCGGCTTGACATTGGATCCGCTGGGAATACCTGTTCAAGCGATGGTCGGGTTCATGTACTCTGGCGCTGGCGACACCGCGGAGTATTCTTCGATGTATTATCGCGCAAGCCTTATGGTCCATTTCGAACCGTGGAGAGAGCTTTCTGTTTCCGGCGGCATCGAAGGGCTGTGGTATACGCATTATCTCACTGGTTCCATCGCTAATCAGCGGACATTCTACTACCATTATAAGTCCAGTCTCTCGAAGGATGCCGTTACGCAGGAGACGTGCGGCCTCGTCGGCCCGACCCTCCAAATCGGCTGGCATTTCTAAAGATTCAGGCACGCGCGCTGGATTCGAAGTGTTTCGGAAACTTGAGCCCGCCAGAAACTTCTGGCGGGCTTTTGAATATTGGGAGGCGAAATGGCGAATAAAGCAGTGCAGGATGACAGGAAACAGGATGGAATTTTTAATCACGAAAATTCGATAATGCATTCAATTTAAATGACTTCCGGGATTCTAATAAAGGTTCGTGGACTTGCGCAGGGCGAAAATCCAATTTCGCTCACCTTCGATGCAAGTTTGCTGGATTATCCCGGCTTTCATGGAAAGGGTATGCTTTCTGGAACGCTAAAGCGCATGGGCGACCGGCTCGATTTGCAGGCCGAAGTTTCCGCCGCTGGGGAGTTCGAATGCACCCGTTGCGCGGATACATTTCAAGACCGTATTTCGGCGCCACTAAGACTCCAGTTTGTGCCACCAAGCCTCGCGCAAGAGGAGGGGGATCCGAATGTTCATACTTACGATCCCGTGGGCGCTTCGGAGATCGATATTTTACAGGACGTTCGCGACGCGCTTGTGCTCGCGATTCCGATGAAGCACCTCTGCCGCCCGGATTGCAAAGGGCTGTGCCCTGTGTGCGGGAAGAATTGGAACCGCGAGGAGTGCTCGTGTTCGGATTCCGAAGAGGAAATTGGCGCGCTTGCGGCACTCAAAGGGCTACGGGAGCGTTTGCGGGCCGAAGAAAATGAATAAAGCGCGGCTTTGATCGCCCACGATCAGCTGCCTATACATAAAGAGAAGGAATCCGAATGCCAAATCCAACACATAGAAATTCTCGAACTCGCCGCGATAAGCGCCGGACTCACTACAAGCTGGAAAAGCCGTCGTTCGGCTCCTGCCCGAATTGCGGGTCGCCGAAGCTGTTGCACACGGCTTGCGCGAGTTGCGGCTTTTACAAAGGCCGCTCGGTCCTCGAGCCGAAGACCCAGAGCTAACCCACTAAAAAATTACGAATTACATGGATTCCCGCCTTCGCGGGAATGACAGGGGGGATGGATCGTGGCGCGAAGCGCATACAACAACACTGCTGTCATTCCCGCGAATGCGGGAATCCACATTCGTAATTCGTAATTCGTAATTTGCATGCCTCCTTCAAATCAATCCACGCAGGTCAGCATCGTACTCGATGCGATGGGCGGGGATTTTTCGCCTCGTAATGAGGTCGAAGGGGCGATCGAGGCGGTCAAGATGGCCGAGGGGCGGCTGAAGGTATTGCTGGTCGGAATGCATGAGGAGATCGAGCGCGAACTCGAACGGCTGGGCGCATCTCGGAACGATGCCATAGAGGTTATTGGCGCGTCGGAAGTTATCGGTATGGAGGATGAGCCAGTCGCCGCACTTCGGCAGAAAAAAGATTCTTCCATCGTCAAAGGCTTCGATTTGGTTCGCGGTGGCGTGGCATCGGCCTTTGTCAGCGCGGGGAATACTGGCGCGGTAATGAGCGGTGCAACGCTGCTACTGGGCCGCATTCCGGGCATCAGCCGCCCGACGATCGGCTCGCAGTTTCCTCGGCCCGATGGCGGCTTTACTTTGGTATTCGATGTCGGCGCAACGGTTGATTCAAAGGCGATCCATTTGCGGGAATATGCAATCATGGGATCGATTTATGCCGAGCAGATTTTTGGAATACCCCGGCCTTCCGTCGGATTGTTAAGCGTTGGCGAAGAACGGACGAAGGGGAATGAATTGGTGTTCGAAGCGATGCCGCTGCTTGAAAAATCGGGAGTCAACTTTATCGGTAATGTCGAAGGCGGGGATGTTTTGAAGGCAACGGTCGATGTGGTCGTCTGCGATGGCTTCGTCGGCAATGTGATGCTGAAGCTCGCTGAAAGTATGATTCCCGTCGTTCGCGGACGGCTTCGGAAATACGCTGCGAAAGGGCTGTTGAATAAGCTCAAAGCGGGTATTGCGGCATCGGTGCTTCGGGAATCGCTGAAGGATTTCGATTACCAGGAATTTGGCGGGGTGCCGCTCTTAGGCGTGCGCGGCGTGACGATCATCGGGCATGGCCGTTCGACGCCGAAAGCAATTCGCAATATGATTTTGAAAGCGGAAGAAATGGTGCGGAAGCGCGTCGTCGAAAAAATTACGAAATCGCTGAAACCGGAAGCGGTACCGGCTTAGATAAGAAGCAAACCTGGTTAAAAACGAAACCTTCCTTGTGCTGTCATTCCGAGCGGAGTTCGCCCGACCGAAGGGAGGACGAACGGAGTCGAGGAATCTTCGGGAGAAGTTGCACGTATTGTGCTCCGAAATTCCTTAAGGAAACACAATCGAATCGTGAAGAACTATTATGTTTACATCATGGCAAGTAAGCGGCTCGTGCTATACATTGGCGTAACGAACGATCTTCAGCGAAGAATTTACGAGCATAAGCATGGGATTTATGAAGGGTTTACGAAAATGTACAATGTCGATAGACTAATGTATTTCGAATTGTTTGGCAGAATTGAAGATGCAATCGCGCGGGAAAAGCAATTGAAGAATTGGAGCCGAGAGAAGAAATTATGGCTGATAAGAATAAAAAATCCGGAATTGAAGGAGATTACCTTCGAGTAATGTTCGAGCGGTACGACCGAAGATTCCTCGACTCCGCAAACCATCGCTTCGCTCTGGTTTGCTCCGCTCGGAATGACAGACAAAAGGTATAGGAACTAATTTTTAGTGGTAGAAGAAACGAACAAATCAAGAGGTAAACGTCATGCCGGAATCACGGCGGTCGGGCATTGGGTGCCCGATGAGATTCTCGATAATAAATTTTTCGAATCGTACTTGGATACCTCCGACGAGTGGATCACCACGCGCACCGGTATTAAGGAACGCCACATCCTCCGCAATGGCGCAGTGAGCGATTTGGGAGTGAATGCCGCGCGCATTGCGCTCGAACGGCGCGGCTGGACGCCGGATGACATTCAACTTATTATTTGCTGTACCGTCACCCCGGATATGCCGTTTCCGCCGGCGGCGTGCATTATTCAGGATAAACTGGGCGCGAAGAATTGCTGGGGATTCGACATCAATGCTGCCTGCTGCGGTTTTCTGTTCGGGCTGGAAACAGCATCACGCTTTATCGAGTCGGGTGCGTACGACCGGGTGCTCCTCATCGGCGCCGATAAAATGAGCGCGATCACGAATTATCAGGATCGCAATACCTGCATTCTGTTTGGCGACGCCGGCGGAGCCGTGATTCTGGAACCGGTTTCGGAAGATATGGGAATTCTCGATAGTTACCTTCGTGTCGATGGCACAGGCCGCGAATTTCTTTATATGAAAGGTGGCGGAAGCCTCAATCCCGCCACGCACGAAACAGTCGATAAAGGGTGGCACTATATTTATCAGGATGGCAAGGCGGTGTTCAAACGTGCCGTGGTTGATATGGCGGAATCTTCCGCGCTCATAATGGAACGAAATGGTTTGACGGCGGATGACATTGCGTATCTCGTTCCGCATCAGGCGAACTTACGCATTTTGGAAGCCGCGCGCGAACGGATGGGGCTTACGAAAGACAAAGTGATGGTGAATATCGACAAGTACGGCAACACCACTTCCGCGACGATCCCTATGTGCCTCTCCGAATGGTGGGCTGCCGGTAAGGTGAAGAAAGGGGATAACCTGGTGCTCGCGAGTTTTGGCGCAGGCTATACGTGGGGAGCTATTCTTTTACGGTGGGCTTTCTAACATGATCGCATACGTATTTCCAGGGCAAGGCTCGCAATATTCGGGGATGGCGAAGGAATTCTCCGAGGCATTTCCGCGCGCCAAAGCGATGATGCAGGAGGCCGATGATCTCCTGCACATCCATCTTTCTAAAACGATGCTCGAAGGGCCGGAAGATTTGCTTCGGCAAACGGAATACACTCAGCCCGCTATTTTTCTTCATTCGATGATCGCGCTCGAGTGTGAAGAGGCTCCGGAGCCGCAAGCCGCGGCCGGACATTCACTCGGCGAATACACTGCACTTACTGCTGCCGGCGCGCTCGAATTTAACGACGCGCTTCAACTTGTTTATTTGCGGGGCACGCTTATGGCCGAAGCGGGGAAGCGATCGAGTGGGACGATGGCGGCGATCATTGGAATGGAAGCTTCGGTGCTTTCGAAATTATGCGAAGAAGTGGAAGCGAATTCTGGCAGCATTGTGCGGCCCGCGAATTTTAATTCGCCGGGTCAAATTGTAATTTCGGGATCGAATTTCGGAGTGAGCGAAGTCATGCGCCAGGCAAAAGCGGCGGGCGTTCGCATCGCGAAAGAGCTGCCGGTTTCCGGCGCGTTTCACTCGCCGCTCATGCAATATGCCGCCGATGGCTTGCGCGAGGCGCTGCAATCGACGGAAATTGCGGAACCGTCGATTCCCGTCTT
>DASRZC010000195.1:0-11026 GCA_035686785.1 Kapaibacterium sp. (SeqCode) | reverse complement strand
AGCGTTACGTCCCGCATGACGATCCGGCGAGTAATTATCGGATGGTAAAGGAATCGCTGTTGGGTGGCATCTCAATTCCGCCGAATAATATTCATCCGGTGCCGATTCTATCCAACCCGTCTGATTCTTCGGATACCTACTCGAAAGAAATTCAATCGCTTTTCAAAAATGATATTCCAATATTCGATCTCATTCTGCTTGGCCTGGGCGATGATGGCCACGCCGCTTCCATTTTTCCTGCAACGCCGATAACGAAAACGCACGAGGGCATCGTGATCGTGACCGAATCGCCGGTTCCGCCGCAGATTCGCATTTCCCTTACAATGAACGTCCTGGATAATGCCCGGAATGTATTTTTTCTTGTATCGGGCAAAGAGAAAACAGAAATTCTGAAAGCCGTTTTGGCGGAGGAAGGAAATCCCGATTCGAAATATCCCGCGGCCCGTGTTCAGCCGCACGGGAAGCTTGTCTGGTTTGTAGCCGTGTAGCCGTGACCTGAAGGTCACGGCTACGAAGTCACGGCTCCGTTCCCGAAAAATTTTACGAATTAAGAATTGAGAGTGAACCGTTCGTGGTTCTTCCTTCGTAATTCGTCATTCGTAATTCATAATTAAAAAGTGGCCGAGTTTGTCCATCTCCATAATCACACGTACTACTCGCTGTTAGACGGCGCGTGCAGCGTCGCCGACCTCGTGGGTGCAGCAAAACAGAACGGGATGAAATCCGTCGCGATGACGGATCACGGCGTTTTGTTTGGCGCGTTCGAATTTTATAAGACCGCGAAAGCCGCTGGCATCAAGCCGATTATCGGCTGCGAAGTTTATTTCGTAAACGATGGCTTTGCCACGGACCACGAGCGGTTTAAGGACGCGGAGGGGAAGAACAAGGCCTATAATCACCTCATTCTCCTTTCGAAAAATGAAACGGGCTATCAAAACCTGATGAAGCTCGTCTCGCGCGGCCATACCGAAGGCTTCTACTATAAGCCGCGCATCGACTTTTCGATGCTCGAAGAGCATCACGAGGGCCTGATTGCCATGACGGCCTGCGCCGGCGGTATTATCAGTCCCCACCTTATTTCTGGCGATTACGAAAAGGCTAAGCGGATCGCGACGCAATTCAAAAATCTGTTTGGGGATGATTTCTATATCGAGATTCAGGACCACGGCCTGAGTGGCGAAGTAAAAGTCCGAGAGGCCGCGCCGAAGCTGGCGAACGAGCTTGGCGTGAAGCTCGTCGCCACGAACGATTGCCACTATATCGAACAGCGCCATGCCATCGCGCACAATGTCCTGCTTAATATTCGGGACGCGAATAGCAAGGAACCGCCGAACGTAAATAAGTTGAAGTACGGTACGGACCAGAACTACTTTCGTTCCGGCGCGGAGATGCACAAGCTATTTTCAGAATGGCCGGAGTCGATTGAAACGACGCTGGAGATCGAGGAGAAGTGCAATGTCTCTTTCTCCAAAGATTTCAAAATGCCGGCGTTTCCGATTCCCCCCGAATCAGGAATTACCACCTCGGATGCTTATCTCGAACATCTCACGAGCAAAGGACTTGCCCGGCGATTTCCGGCGATGACACGCGAGATCGAAGACCGCTCGAATTTCGAGTTAGAGGTAATTAAAAAGATGGGGTATGCCGGATATTTCCTCATCGTGCAGGATTTTATCGCGGCGGCGCGCGAACGAGGAGTGAGCGTTGGCCCCGGTCGCGGTTCGGCGGCCGGATCGCTCGTAGCGTATGCACTGGGAATCACGAACGTCGATCCGATCAAGTACAACTTACTCTTCGAGCGATTCCTGAATCCAGAGCGCGTTTCGATGCCCGATATCGACATTGACTTTTCGGACGACAAGCGCGAAAAGGTGATCGAATACGTGCGCGATAAATATGGCCGCAATTCCGTCGCGCAGATCATTACATTTTCGACGCTCTCCGCGCGCGCGGTGCTGAAGGATGTTGGCCGAGTGCTTGGTGTGCCCCTCACAACGATTAACGAGCTAACGAAGAACATTCCGGTCATCATGGGCCGCGTCACTCCACTCAAGGAAGCAATCGAACTGCCGGAAGTGAAAGCGATTCTGGCAAAAGGCGATCCGCTTGTTCAGAAGCTGATAGAATATTCACTTATTCTCGAAGGGTTCGCGCGCTCGGCTTCAAAGCACGCGGCCGGCGTCGTCATTGCGCCGGGCGATATTTCGAATTACGTCCCGCTTTATAAAACGCCCTCGCTCGACGATGCCGTAACGCAGTTCAACATGAAGGATGTGGAGGAGACTGGTCTTCTCAAGATGGACTTCCTCGGTCTGCGCACGCTTTCGATTATCGACACAGCGCTCGCGCTCATCGAGCAAAATCATGGCGTGAAGATTGATATCGACTCGATTCCGCTTGATGACAGCGCGACCTACGAGCTTTTTGGCCGTGGCGATACGATCGCCGTGTTCCAGTTCGATTCGCCGCCGATGCAGAATTACATGCGAGCGCTCAAGCCGGAGAACCTGGAAGATTTGTCTTCCATGAACGCGCTGTACCGGCCTGGCCCGATGGAGCATATTCCCGAGTTCATCGACTGCAAGCATGGGCGCCGAAAAGTAGAATATCTGCATCCGATGCTCGAACCGATTCTCGCCGAGACCTACGGCGTCATCGTCGTGCAGGAACAAGTGATGCGCATCGCGCGTGACTTGGCTGGATTCTCCCTCGCCAAAGCCGATGAGATGCGCCGTGCGATGGGCAAGAAGGACCTTCACAAGATGGAGACGATGAAGGAGACCTTCATCAGTGGATGCGTGGCCAATGAGATTCCGGCGAAAATTGCGAAAGAGCTTTACGAACGGCTGGCGAAATTCGCATCCTATGGGTTCAATAAATCGCATAGCATTGCCTATTCGTTGATTAGTTATCAGACGGCATATCTCAAAGCGCATTATACCTCGGAATTCCTCGCGGCGAACATGACGCACGAGATCAACGACGCGGATTATGTCGTGCAACTCATTGACGAGGCAAAAAAATACAATATCCGCACGCTTGCTCCAGATGTGAACCTGAGCGGCATCCATTTTAACGCGACGCCGGAAGGGATTCGATTTGGATTAGCGGGAATCAAGAGCGTGGGAGAAAAAGCGGTTGGAGAAATCGTAAACGACCGCGCGAAAAACGGGCGCTTCAACACCATCTTCAATTTCACTTCGCGGCTCGATACGCGGCTCGTCAATAAACGGGCGATTGAAGCAATGGTCGAAGCTGGCGCATTCGATTCCTGCAATGACGACGGGCGTGTCGCGCAGGCATTTCGCTCCGACCTTTTCGAGAACGTCGAGCGCGCGCTACAATATGGCCAGAAGGTGCGCGATGAAGCCGCCAGCCCACAGGATTCGCTCTTTGGCGATGCCGAAACGCCGCACGTTCTTGCTCCGCCACCCATCGTGGAATCAGAGAAACGATGGACGGAGCTTGATATGCTCTCGCACGAAAAAAAGTCGATTGGGTATTATGTGAGCGGCCATCCGCTCGAACCATACCGGATCGACGTAACGAGTTTCGTTACTCACAAAGCCATTGACTTGAAGGATTCGAAGCATGGCGAAGCCGTGCTCGTGGGTGGCGTCATCGTCGGTATGACCCGGAAGCTCGATAAGAATGGCAATGCCTTCGCCATCGTGAAGCTCGAAGATTTTACGGGCAAGATCGAATGCGTATTTTGGAGTGACGCCTATCGGCAATTCCAGCCGTTGGTAGTCGATGAAAAGCCGCTTTTCATTCGCGGGAAAGTTCGGCGCGGCGGGCCGGACGAAGCGCCGACCGTCATTGCGGACGAAGCTTACGAAATTCCTGGGATGCGAAAGCGGATGACGCGTGGCATACTCGTCCGGCTTTTCGAGAGCGAACAACCGGCTCCGACCGTGGAGCAGGTCGAGCAGCTCTGCACCCGGTTTCGGGGCACCTGCACCACCTTTGTTTCCGTTGAAACCGCCGCCGGAATTAGCCGTAAATACCGGTTACCGGAGAAGTATCAGATCGATCCCAGCGACGATCTGGTACGAGAATTCGGGAAGGTATTTGGAACGAACAGACTGCTATTTACACGTTGATAAGCCATTGACGGCTTGAATTTTCAGACCTCGAACCGTATTTTTAAGGAGACGACATGACCACTACCGCTACCACGACTGGACCCCTGCATCTTACCGACGCGACCTTCGAAAAAGATATTCTTAAGAGCGACAAACCTGCCCTCGTCGATTTCACGGCGACCTGGTGCGGCCCGTGCCGCATGATCGCGCCCATCATCGAGGAGCTTGCCAATGAGTATCAGGGCAAGGCCACGTTCGGCAAGCTCGATGTCGATGAGAACCCGGAGACGTCAATGAACTTCGGCATCCGGTCGATTCCCACGCTGCTCATTTTCAAAGGCGGCCAGGTGGTCGATCAGATCATCGGCGCCGTCGGAAAGGATCGCATCCTCGCGAAGCTGAAGCCTCACATGGCGGCGTAAAGCCCGAATTTTTTAGCACGAAACATTCGGCTGCCGCATGGTGGCCGATTGTTTTTGTTTGTTACGCAGCCCGGATAGGAACTTCTATCCGGGCTGCCTGCTTTCAGCATAATGCCGAAGCTTGATGATTATTTCGGAATTAGGGTTTATTTCTATGCGGGAGATCATCAGCCGATCCATGTACATGGCCTTTTTCAAGGTCGCGAAAGCAACGCGGAAATTCTGGTCGAGAATGGAGAGATACAACGTATCCGTTTCGTGCGGGTGAAGGATGCAATTCCATTACCGCCTCAAAAGCAACGTGATTTTGAAGCACTCGTTGCACATGAAGCCGAGAATATTGTGCGATCGTGGAAGGAATTCGAGGAGCATGGGACGCACCCAAAAGTGAAAAAGATTACGAGGAAGATCAAATGAAAATCATTCACGACATGAAACCAACCAAGGGACCGTACCTCTCCATTCAGGAAGCGGAATATGTGGACGGTTACCGGTTACGCCTAACGTTCAATAACGGCCGTTCTCGAATCGTTGACTTTAGCGATTATCTTCGAGATGCGCCGACACCGTGGATGACGAAGTACCGCAATTTGCGAACGTTCAAAAAATTTTGGCTCCTCTTTGGACGTTTGATGTGGGGCGATTTCGATCTTATTTTTCCGGTAAGCGATCTCTATCGTGGCAAAATCGAGTATTACCGGCCAAACCTCGAAGCAATGTTTGGAACCCAATCGAAGGGCAAGAGCCTGACCCAAGATTCCGTGTCCACGAAAGTCGAGCCCGTTCCCGTTCCCATTCCCACCCTTCGCCGCCTAAAAGCCCGCGCAAAGAAAGAGGATGTCCCACTGGAACTGCTGATGCAGCGGTATCTGGAAGAGGGAATGAAGCGGGAAAGCTCGCGCGGGAATCGAAATTAACTATTCCGCCTCGACCTGAGCGTAGTCCAGTTCCACCGGCGTTTTGCGGCCGAAGATGGAAACTTCGACTTTCAGCTTTTGCTTGTCCTCGTTGATCTCGCGGATTTGCGCGCCGAAGCCGGAGAACGGTCCGTCGATAACTTTCACCGGCTGCCCCATGTGGTAGCGCACTTCCGGCGATTCCATACCGCGCTTTTCTTCCACTTTACCGAGGATGCGCCGCATCTCGTCGGGCTGAAGGGCGGTCGGCTGCGTTTTGGTCGGGCCGACGAAGCTGATAACGCCGGGCACGGAGAGAATGAGGTCGATCAGCTTTTTATCGAGCGCGGCTTCGATCAGGATGTACCCTGGAAGGAAGCTTTTCGTCTTTGTCCGCTTTTTTCCGTCGCGGACTTCATAGACTTTCTCATTCGGGATAATGACTTCCGGAACGCGGCCGCTCAGATCCCGGCGTTTCATTTCGTCCTCGATGTACGCTTTGACTTTTGCTTCCGAACCGGTGTACGTTCGGATCGCATACCATTTTAGGGTTATTGCTTGTGGTTCTGCCATAGAAGTGCTAAGCACTTTTTAAAACATGTTGAAAAGTCCGCGAATGATCGTCTCGAAAAGCTTATCGATGCCAAAGGTGAAGATCGCGAGGATCACGCAGAGGACGAGCGTAATGACCGTCGCGTCCTGAAGTTCCTCGCGCTTCGGCCAGCTCACCTTCCGCATCTCGCGAGCGACATCGGTGAAAAAGGTAAACGATTTTGCTTTAAGCCCCTGCTTCTCGCCGGGCTGAATTGCTGCTGTTGTTTCCGCCATATCCGGGGAATGATGAATTATGAATGATGAATTATGAACTAAGCGATGGATTTTTCATAATTCATCATTCATAATTCATAATTTAGCTCGCACGACAGGAGGGAGTCGAACCCCCAACCTGCGGTTTTGGAGACCGCTGCTCTGCCAATTGAGCTACTGTCGTAAACGTAGCGGTGCGGTTCCCGCGCATTTCCTGGGGAGGCGCGGGAACCGCGCCGCTACAAGAATTACTTCGTCTCTTTATGCGGCGTCCGCTTGTTATCGTGCGGGCAGAATTTTACGTATTCCACGCGGCCCGATTGCTTCCGCTTGTTTTTCGTCGTCGAGTAATTCCGCATTTTGCAGACGGTACACTCGAGGGTAATGATGTCTCTCATAATCGTACTTAAAAAAAATTCCTTACGCCTTTGCTGTTTGTTCCGAAGCAGGGGCCGGCGTGGCCGGAGCTTCGATATTATTCAAAAAAATTGCCGACATGAACTTGAACCGCCCGCAGTTCGGGCAGATATAGATCGTTACCGGCAGCGCCCGCGTGAAATTGAACGCAAGCCCGTTCGCAGTCGGATCCAAACCCGGAAGCGCGAAGAGATCCGGATTCACGTCCATCTGCGTCCCGCAATCGCCGCATAGCTTTGGTGGTGTCACCTTTCAAAAAGTAGGAAGTAGGAAGTATGAAGTATGAAAAAATCGGTGCGAAGCGAATGGCTTCCCATTCATACTTCATACTTCATATTTCATACTTGCCCCGTGAGCGGGAGACGGGACTCGAACCCGCGACCAACAGCTTGGAAGGCTGTGACTCTACCAACTGAGTTACTCCCGCGAATGTCGGGCTGGAAGCACCGACCTACGCGACGCGGCCTCCTAACTGCAAAACCCCGAAAAAAAAGCCGGGGAAAAAAGAATCCCACCGGACTCAAATTCCCTCAGCGGCACATTAGACAAAATGGCCCGCCCTTCGGTTCCGCTCAGAACCGATTATGTGCTGATCGAACATTCGGCAGGCTTTCCATGAAAAAATGGGTGCCCACTTGCTAAAAAATGCGCGCGCGCATTTGTGCTTCATTAACCATATCGTTTTTAGCTCGTTTTAGCCATTGTGTCTTTTCGAAATCAGTAGAATGAATTTGCGGGATACGTTTAATTTTCATTTTTCTCGAGTCCATCTTAAATTTCTCCCCCTGCGGCTTTCCATTAGCAAATCGGTGCCCATAACAGTCTCCCATAAGATACGCAATAAAAATGATGAAGTCAAGAGGTTGCGAAAGATTTTTTGAAATTTTTTCGTGCGGAGCGATCTTCATCAGACTTTGCGCGTGACCCCGGAAATGGAAGCCGGACTCACGAAGCACCTTTGGGAAATCGGGGACATTGTTGACCTGCTGAAATAAGGTTCAGCTTTCAATTATCGCGCGGTCTGCAAGCGTAAGGGGTCTATATGCAGAATTCTCGCAAATCATTACATCGGATGGGAATTGAAAAGTCTTGTAAAAGAATTTCTTTGCCCTACCATCGCTCAAGTCAAGAATGTTGCCATGGCAATCATCCTTGCTTTCACTTATTTCAGGCTCGAAACGTGAGCCAGCCGGGAGAGTGGATTCTGGAACGCGGACGAAGCACGGTGGCTCCTGGGTTTGACCACCATAGAACCTCCGGATATGATTACATATTGTGTCGCTTCGTTCGATTGCACAATCTTCAATGAAAACGGAGATTCCGCCATTGGTCTTTTTGAAGGCCAGGTCTTGAAATTTTGGCGGTTGATGGTCGAAATCCATGTGGAATTTTCTTGAGATAACTCTGATGAGAACCATTCGAATTTGGATGTTTTCAGTTCAGCAAGTATTTTACGGACATTATCAAGATCAAGATCGGGAAGTTCAACGTCTTCTTTTCCCTCCGCTTCATGCACATAAGTCAGCGTCCCGTTGCTCTCAAAAGTAAATTCATGGTATTCGTTATTTTCACCATTGTAATCATAAATAGTGAGCCTAATCTCTCCTCCCACTCCGGGGAATGCCCCAGTCTTTGAAAAACCCCTCATAAGAATTTCTCTATGGAGCGCGAGCGCGTCTCGAATAATCTTATTCGTAGGGCCAACGCCCTCACCAAAATGCCATCCTTTCTTTAGTTCAGCGAATGATGAAATCTTTTTCTGAATAGAATTATTCGAAAAAAGTGGAGTGCGGACTTCCGGAATTAAATTGAACGGCGATATAAATTCGTTTTGAATCATGGTGTCGCCTCTTTTTTCTTCGCTACCTCTATGGGATGATCGAGAAGACCTTCTATTTCCTCAATAGCGGCCATTAGTGAAAATGCTAACTGCTTTGTTACCCCAAAAGATAAATTTATTTCAACGATAGGCATTCCATTTTGCGCCGCCCTGATCATGACATCAACCGGAGAGTAGCCTATGGTAAAGTTATTGAAATATAACTTAGGCAGATCGCTTGCATTCGTTGCGCCAATGCTTATTTGCTCCTTTGTCGGCTCTTGTTCTGTCATTTGGATGGATTATGTGAGTAGCTTCCATAAGTTAAACGCTAAAAAAGTCGCGTTGTTCCCGGGCCAGAACAAGGGCGACGGCCCACTTACCCCCAAGAAGGCACCCTTTATCCTTTTTGGGCTTTCGCAGGAAAACGAAGTCACTACCAAGCCACTACCCCATCCTAAAACCGTGAATCATTTTTCAGCCATAATGTTCTCTGCTATACTTCTTCGCGAAAGATTGATCGTTTCACTTTTTATTATTCAATACCATGAAAACAACTCGGGTTGTGCTTGCCGCTCTCGCGGTTCTGGCACTTTCGGTAATTTCGCTTTCGAATGCATCCGCGCAGTTTCAGCGTCACGCCCTCATCGAAGAGGGGACGGGAGTATGGTGCGGCTACTGCCCTTACGGCGCCTTCACTATCGATAGTATGGTCGCGGCGATGGGGGATAACCTTGTCGCCATTTCCTGGCATGGACCCATTGGCGCCCCTTATTCCGAGCCGCTTGGGACGCACGCGCAAGATACCATCGCTTCGTTCGATAACGTAACGGGCTATCCCTGGGCTTCGCCCGGACGGACGGAGGCCATGTGCGGAGCCTACGAACAGGGTGGGCAGCTCGATTGGCCGAACCCATGGTACACCATTGCAGAGTCGCAGGCATTGGAGGCACCGTTGGTGGATTTTCGAGTTGTCAATGCGGTCTATAGCTCTCATGCGGTTGATTTCGATCTCGATATCACCCCGTTCGACCTCTCCCAGATGCCGACGGAAGACACTGCGAAGTACCTGACCGTAGCCGTTCTGACGGAAGATGGAATCGTTGAATCCCAGCACATTTACGATGATCCGAATGAGACAGACATCAGCGATTTTAGGCATGAGAATGTCGCGCGCGCGGTCGGTGGCAAAGTGCTGGGCGATCTGTTCACGATAAAGACCGCGAAGACCTGGCCGATTCGCAAACACTATCACATTGCGGTCAATACCTCCCTGTGGAATGCCGATTCTATTCGCATCAAGGCATTCGCGGTTTTCAAAGGAAATAAGAGCACGTTCGAGACGTATCTCGATGCCGGCCAGACGGGCTACATAACAAAGTTACCATCCACGGCGCCGCCCGCAATCTGGCCAATTTTGCCTGCGAAGGATGCCAGCATTAGTGGCGATAGCATCGAAATCCCGATCGTCTGGGCTGCGGGCGGTGGTGTCAGCAGTGCCGCACTGGATTATTCGATCGATGGCGGGACGACCTGGCTATCCATCGTGGCATCCACGTCGGCCTCGCCTTATGAATGGCAATTGCCGGATACTGCTTACGGGCATCAGGTGATGGTCCGCGCCAGCAATCCCTCCAACTTAGCCATAACTTCTATCGGCCCCGCATTTTCGATCGCGCCGAAGACCCCTGCGATTATCACGGTATCGTCGCCGATGGCGAATGATTCACTCCTCGTTGGAACCACCCATGCGGTTGCATTTTCCGTGAGCGGGCCGGTGAGCGAAAGTTCGCTTCTGTTGGAATATAGCACCGATAGCATGGCGACCTGGAATACCATTGCCACGATCGCAAACAAGACCTCTTACAATTGGGTGATTCCCGAAGCACCGAGCATGACGGCCTTCGCTCGCGTGACGGATGCGAAAGGGGTCGTGGGCGAGAGCGGAATGTTTTCGATCCTCGATTCGGGCACGGTAACGAATGTTACGGTGGGCGGCGCCCCGAATCTTCCACCAGCGACTCCGGAAACGATTAGCTGGAATGTAACGGGATATTTAGGCGAATCCGTAAACCTCGATTATCTCGATCCCGCCACGCAGCAGTACCAGACGATCGCGCATGGCTTGAGCGCGGCAATTACAAGCTACGATTGGACGAGCGTCCCCTCCACGGAGCAATCGGGCTATATCATTCGCGTGAAATATGCTTCGGGCGCGATGGGAAGCTCGGCGCCATTCAGCATCAGCGCAAGTGGCGTCACGCCGAATGTTGCGGATGCCGGGATGTCCGTTGTTCCCGATCCAGTCGCAGCCACTTCCTCGCTTCGGTTCTCGCTCGATGCGGGCGCGAACGTCACGCTCGTGGTGCGCGACCAACTGGGCCGTGAGATCGTGAGAATTCCGGAAGGAATGCTCGCCGCCGGCAATCACGAAATTACGCTCGATGGCACAAAGCTCGCGGCCGGCGCGTATGAATATCAGCTTCTCGCCGGGAGCAAGAGTACGCTCGGCAAGTTTAGCGTGGTGCGGTAAGGTTTAGGTATCGTGTAGCACCCGGAGTATACTCCGGGTGCTGTTCG
>DASRZC010000194.1:0-11540 GCA_035686785.1 Kapaibacterium sp. (SeqCode) | reverse complement strand
ATTGTCGCAACCTGAAGGATGCGCCACACTCACGCTATCCGCAACCCACCAGCCGGCGGGAAGTGTAAGCGAGGAAAGACTTACCGCGTTCGGATCGTAGCGAAGCGTTAGCTCCACCGAATCCGTAGCCGCTAACGTTCCCGCGCCCGGAACGAAGGTAACGCCGACGGAATCGCCGGGATGCAGGGTGGTTTGCTGGGCGCCGTTGAAGAAACCTTCGGAAATGCCGACGTTAGGCGGGTTGAGCGAGTCAAGGTTCAGTTCCCAAAGAAATCCACCTTCGCCATCAATAGACGACGATATATATATATAGTTCCCTTTTACGTAAAAGCGCCAGTCGGCGAAGAAACCCGGAGTCGGCATTCCTCCCAAATAGCGCCAATTCACGCCTTCATCAGTGGACATGTAGCATCCATCGTGCAGAAGTATGAATAAATGACAGGAATCACCTTCCACGGCGCCCGAACTGGTGATGTCCCACCCATTTTGAATGACAGGAGAAATAGGGAATTGATGGACAAGACTCCATGAACTCCAAAGATTGTCGGTTCGTAGAAAGGCACCGTTATGGTCGGTTATGGCAAACTGCGTTTTCGTGCCCGGAATAGCGCGGGGCTGCCATACCTCGCTGTCCATAGGACAGGTCGCCCATGACTTTCCACCATCCGACGTTCGCAGCCAAGGACCAAACAAACTCGATATGATCCCATCGAGTGAGTCATTGAATGCGAAGCCGTTATACATACCATGTAACGAAACCGCTATGGGGGTCCATGTCGTGCCCTCGTCCCAAGACGCAAGACCGCCCCAATAACTGGCCGTATCGAAGTCAGTGCCCGTCCCAGCGAGGAATAATCCCCCATTAGATAGATTATAGTGTACTCCGTCTGCATCGCTTGCGCTACCCGGAAGGAAACTCCAGGTTATCCCTCCGTCCGTCGTCTTATAACATCCAGCATTGTTGCGCACTGCCAACCACCCGGTCAAGCTATCTTTAAATGTGAAATCGCATGGCCAAGAGCCAGGATAGCGAAACGGAGTCATTGCCTGCCATGTAATGCCTCCATCCTCGGTTCGCCAGATCTTGTCGGGGACTGTTGCAGCATAGCCAATTCTCGGAGGACCGGGTGAATCCAGAAAATAAATCGAGCTAAAGTAGCCATTCGAATGTAATAGTTCCTTCCACTGCGCGGTGGCTGACACACCATATCCCAGAATGAATAATACAAATAAGAAGGAGAAAAACCGATAAGCCGGGGCAAACCTAAAGGCTACCCCGGCCATCGTTTGAATTCTTAGAGCAATTTTGAGCAGCGAGTTGAACTCTCTCTCGACTGTTATTTGCGATTTTCCGCGATGACGCCGTTGCATAATAATTACCTTCCGCAGACTTTGAACATGAACGCTGCTTAGTCTAAAGTATTAACACCCGCCGAAGCGAGAAGTTACAGCATATCGCTGCTCCGAATTAAAAATCATCCCCAGGGATGATGGTTTTACAACTATACGTGCTCAAACCGTAGGGACGTGCCGCGCATGGCCCGCCTCGCTGCACCACAAACGTTTCGGAAATATCAAACGCGGGGGACATGCACACCACGCGGCGGTTTATCGCAAATCAATTTCCGAAGAATCGCCGGCATTGATGTGGCGGAATGCGCCTTCGATCACGGCATTATTTCCAATGATGCTGGCTTCGAGCAGCACGCCTTCGATGCGCGCAAAGTCCCCGATGATGCTATCGCGAACGATGGCATTTCGCACGCGGGTGCCTGCGCCGATGGTGGCGTAGGGTCCCAGTATTGCATCTTCCACGTCCGCTGTTTCCGCGATAAAGACCGGCTCATGGAGTACGACTCGCGGAAGCGTACGGCTTTGCGAATGTTTCTCCAGCAGCGCGCGGTTCGTGCTGAGGAGCGTTTCGGGTTTCCCGCAATCGTACCACCCCTGAAGCGGGAATATCGCAAATTTCTCTCCGCGCTCGATCATCATTTGCAGCGCGTCGGTAAGTTGATACTCGTTTTTCGTGCGCCGGTCGTTCGCGACTAACTCATCGAGGCAGGTCCGCAGAAGAGATGGATTCTTAAAATAATATGGACCAGCGATCATCAGATTGCTCTTCGGATGTTCCGGCTTCTCGACTAACTTTGTCGCGAATCCGCCTTCGGCTTCTACTACGCCAAAGCGGCGTGGGTCTTCGACTTCATACACTCCGATCGCGCTCGTTTTTCCACGAAAGACGGATTGCAGATCGGCATCGAAAATGGTATCGCCAAGCGCGATAAGGAATGGCGAGCCATCGGACGGAATGTCTTTCCGCGCGGTCCAAATAGCGTGTCCCAGGCCGAGCGGTTCGGTTTGTTCGATGAAGTTCAAGGGGATTGAGGGATACCTGCCGCTCACGTACTCGCGTACCGCATCGCCCAGGTAGCCGGTTACGATGGTGGCGCTCGTCACACCATCATTGAGAAGCCCATCGATGATATGGGCGAGGATCGGCTTTCCGGCCACGTCCAGCAGCACCTTGGGAAGGGTGTATGTGTGTGGCCGGAGCCGCGTGCCAAGGCCGGCTACGGGGATAATTGCGTGCATATATTCGATGGTGTAGCGCAAACTCCAGTTTGCGACCCCTTTAATTCGCAATCCCACGTCAGGATCACAAACTGAAGTTTGCGCTACACAAAAATACGAAATGTTCGGAATGCCGGGCGACAATTAGGGATAATTAGTGTTCACTGTTATTATGAGAAACTACCTCTCCGGGTTTTTGGCGCCTCTTCTTTTCGCCGCCATCGTATCACCCGCGTTGCTCGCAGGCTGTTCCAACACGACGGCTACGAGCGTCTCTCAGCAGGTCTTTGAGATCGCGTGGCTTCCGGATGAGTCCGGGATGCTTGCCTACATCGACAAAGTGAGCATCTCCTCGCTGGATAACTCGCAGATCGAAGGGCAGAATTTGTATCACGTCGGCTCGGATGGGTCGATTGGTAACTCCATGAATCCGGCCGATGCACCGGTCAACAGGTCCGGTTATGCGCCGATCGTTTCGGTTTCTCCCGATGGGCATACCGCGATCGCGTCCTTCATCAATGGCATGGGCATGCCGGATATTTACCGCTATGATCTTTCGGGCGGCAATGTGACCGACATTATTCAGAGTAGTTACCTGCTCGGCGTTTCACGGGACATGCACTATGCCGCGACGACGACGCTCGCGGCAAACCCTGACTATCGGCTGATCGAGCTGTACGATCTGAATTCTCTTCAGCCACTCCTGCCCAAGCAGACGATCACCGGCCCCGCCAGCAACCGCGTGCTTTGGATCGATGGCACGCACTATGCAATTACGATTCAGGATTCCGTCGGCTCGGATAACACGCCCCGCTCCCACGTTGCGATCTACAATACCGCCGGTGACATAACGCAGGTGATTCCCAACGCGGATGTGCCATTTCATGCGAGCGCGTATGCCTCGAAATCCGGCGATCTCTTCGTGCGAACTTATACAGATGGGATCGACAAAATTAATTTAACAACCTTCGTTCGCACGAGCGTTATTACTGACGATTCCGTCAACAGCATGGACGTTTCATCGGATGGGACGCTACTCGTTTATTCTTCAGACGCCTTGAATAATAACGGATCGTTTCCGGCGTATGCGGTCAATGTGGCAAATGGGCACAAGGCCAACATTGGGACGAGCGTAACCACGCCGATCCTTTCTCCCCGCGCGGACAAAGTCGCTTTCATCCACCAAATATCCGGCGGTTCAAGTCAGGATATTCAGGTCACGAGTGTGAGCCTGCCGAATTAGCTGCGTAGCGGTAGCCGCAGGCTGAAGCCTGCGGCTACCGCTACATGCAAGGTGTTAACTTTTCGCGGTGCTGCCCGTGCAATGCGCAGTACAGGCATGCTTCGAAGTCTTTGCAGCCGTGGATTTCGTGCAGGTGCCGTGCTTCATGCACGATGGATCGGTACACGCTCCGGCTTTCATGCAATGCGCGGCACAGGCTTTGCCCTTGTGAAGCGCGGTGCAGCCTTTGTGGCCGCCGCAGGCATTTGCGCTCGTGAACGAGCCGCTTGACATGCCAAGAAAAAGACTGAAAGAAACAATAAGGAGTAGTTTATACATGATCGTTGGTATTAAAAATGTGAAGAAATTCACTTACCCGAACAGGAGCTTACTTTGAAGCGTTCTTGGTAATGCTCCCTCCTATAGAAGGAGGGGGCGGGGGGTGGTTCTCTTGTAATAGCTTTAACCACCCCCAACCCCTCCTTCTTTAGGAGGGGGTTTTAACTCTTACCACGCCAGGCAACAGAATAACTTATGGCAATTCTTCGAGGCGAGCGCTATGCCTTCGGCTGGCCGGGAATCGAGCCGCGATGGACCGCTGGCAGCAAGGATGGCGTCGGCACGGCCTATTCGGATGCCAGTAAGGTGTGGTTCACGCTGTGGCGCGGCATCCTGACGGAGATTTATTGGCCGCGTGTCGATGCTCCCCAGACTCGCGATCTCCAATTCCTCATCACCGACGGAGAAAGTTTTTTCCACGAAGAGAAGCGCGATCTCACGATGGAGATCGAGCGCCTCGATCCGCACACACTCGGCTACCGCATCCGCAATTGCGATCCCGATGCTCGTTATTCGATCGAAAAGGAGATCGTTGCCGATCCGCGATTTCCCTGCATTCTTCAGCGGACCAAAATCCACACGAACGACTCTTATGCCGGGAAGCTGAAATTATTTCTTCTTTTTGCTCCGCACATGGATGCTGGCGGCGCGGACAACGAGGCGTTTATCATGCAGCACGCCGGGCGGGAATTGCTCGTCGCGCATAAAGATGCTTCGTGGTGCGCGGTGGGATGCACCACGCCGTTCAGAAAGCTTTCGTGCGGTTTTGTTGGCGCGAGCGATGGGTGGACGGACATTGCGGAGCATCTGGACATGACGTGGGAATTCGATCAGGCCGTGAATGGAAATGTCGCGCTCACCGCGGAGCTCGACACTCGTGAGACTGCGGAATTTACAATTGGTGTTGCCTTTGGGCATTCACTTCAATCTGCCATTGCCACACTATTTCAGGCTCTTGGATTTGCATTCCAATCCTCTCAAGCCCTTGCGGTAATCGATTGGAAGGAGTCAGAGAAGTTGTTTCTTCCTCTTGGTGCGCTCGCCGGTGACGGGGGAAAGTTATACGCCGGCAGCACTGCGCTGCTCATTGCGCATGAGGACAAGACCTTTGCAGGCGCGTTTATCGCGTCGCTCTCGATTCCATGGGGCGAGATGAAAGGCGATGAAGATTTGGGCGGCTATCATTTAGTCTGGACGCGCGATCTCGTAAATACCGCGATGGGTTTGCTTGCCGCGGGCGAACGGGATATTGCCCTGCGTGCGCTTATTTATATTGCCGCTACGCAAGAGGAAGACGGCGGCTTCCCGCAGAACTTTTGGGTAGATGGGGATGGATATTGGAGTGGCATCCAGTTGGACGAAGTCGCTTTTCCTGTTCTTCTGGCGCACCGGCTTGCCGGCGAGCAGGGGTTGCGAGAGTTCCATCCCTATGAGTTGGTGACTCGCGCAGCATCGTATCTTATCATTCATGGTCCCGCCACGCAGCAGGAGCGGTGGGAAGAATCGAGCGGCTATTCGCCTTCCACGCTGGCCGCGGTGATCGCGGCACTCATTTCAGCCGCATGTTTCGCGGAAAATGAACGCGAGGACGAAACGGCAGAGTATTTACGCGAGTATGCGGACTTTTTAGAATCGCATCTCGAAGCGTGGACAGTTACGAATACGGGAACGCTGGTCGAAGGAATTCCACGTCACTTCATTCGAATTCTGCCGGTGGACTTGGATGACCCGATTGCTCCGGAAGATCCCGATAGCGCAATTCTCAGCATGAAAAATCAGGAGCCGGGCGTGCCGGCGGAATATCCAGCGAAAGAAATTGTCGATGGGGGATTTCTCGAACTTGTCCGCTATGGAATTCGGGCGGCGAACGATCCACTTATTGTCGATTCGGTCAAAGTAATAGATCGCGTGCTTCGCCGCGAAACTCCGAAGGGGCCGGCATTTTATCGCTACAATCACGATGGCTATGGCCAGCATGACGATGGCACGGGCTTCGATGGCTGGGGTGTCGGTCGCCTCTGGCCATTGCTTTCGGGCGAGCGTGGGCATTACGAACTCGCTGCCGGCCGCGATCCAAAACCCTATCTGCAAGCATTGGAACGATTCGCAACTACGACGGGAATGTTGAGCGAGCAGGTGTGGGATTCAGAAGCCTCGCCAGCGGATTGGCTCAAGCTAGGTTTCCCAACCGGTGCGGCAATGCCGCTCTGCTGGGCGCATGCCGAGTATATTCGTCTGCTTCGCTCGATGCGCGATGGAAAAATGTTCGGATTCGTGCCGGAAGTAGCGGAACGATATATTGAAAATCGGAAAAAGCGCAAACGAATCGAGTTCTGGAAGCCGAACCGGCATGTGCAGAGCATTCGCAAATCGGAGACATTACGGATTCAGGCGCCGGAGCCGTTTGTTCTGCATTGGTCGCTCGACCATTGGGAGAGTCGGCACGAAACCCGCTCGAGCGCAACGAAACTCGGCGTGGAGTTTGTCGATATTAGCCCGCATAAGTCATCAGCCGGAAACATTGATTTTACTTTCTTCTGGAGCGTCCGGGAAGAGTGGGAAAAAACGAATTACGAAGTAAAAATAACAAAATGAAATTAGCAATGATCGGCTTAGGCCGCATGGGCGCGAACATGGCCGAGCGTTTGATAAAAGGCGGCCATCAGGTCGTGGGATATGATCCAAGCCTGGAAGCTCGAAGCCGTAGCGAAAAAGTCGGCATTACGTCCACTGCGTCCATCGAGTCCATGGCGCATGCTCTTCCATCACCGAAAATACTCTGGATAATGGTTCCAGCCGGAAGCCCCGTCGATGAGACGATCGAAAAACTCACGCCGCTTCTCGGAAAAGGCGACATCATCATTGACGGTGGGAACTCGAATTATAAAGACACGATGCGTCGTGCCGATGCGCTACGCGTGAAGGGGATAGCCTATGTCGATTGCGGCACCAGCGGCGGAGTGTGGGGGCTGAAAGAAGGATACGGCATGATGATCGGCGGCGATGACGACATCGTGAAGGTTATCCAGCCGTTGTTCGAAGCGCTGGCGCCAGCGAAAGACAAGGGCTGGGGACACGTCGGGCAATGCGGAGCGGGCCATTTCGTGAAGATGGTTCACAATGGCATCGAATACGGAATGATGCAAGCCTACGCCGAAGGACTCTCGATCATAAAGCACAAGAAGGATTTTGATCTCGATACACATCAGGTCGCTGAAATCTGGCGATATGGGACGGTCATCCGCTCCTGGCTGCTCGATCTGGCGGCAGACGCGCTCGCAAAGAATCCGAATCTCGATGGCATCGCACCGATTGTTGCTGATTCCGGCGAAGGCCGCTGGACCGTCTTCGAGGCAATTGACAATAATGTTCCCGCGCCGATCATTACGCTCGCGTTGATGGAACGAATTCGCTCCCGCGAAACGGAATCGTTCGGCGATAAATTGCTTTCCGCGCTGCGCAATGAATTTGGCGGTCACCCGATAACGAAGGAATAACCATCTTGCCGAAAAAACCCGAACCTTGTATCTTGGCTATCTTCGGCGCAACGGGCGATCTGGCGCACCGAAAGATCTTTCCCGCGCTCTTTGAGATGTCCGAAGCCGGGGAGTTGCCCGAGGAAACCATTATTCTCGGCATCGGCAGGAATAAGGGAAAGAACGACACCGCATTTCGCCAGGATATGCATCTTTCGATTCAAAAATCGATCGGCAAAGAGTTCGATGAGATAGCCGCGTGGTGCGAGGCACGAGTGTTTTATCACGGTATCGGCAAAGGTACCCGCGAAGATTACAGCAAGCTGAAAACGAAGATCGCAAGTCTCGAAAAGAAGCACAAGCTGAGCGGTAATCGGATCTTTCATCTTGCCATTCCACCCGAGGGATTTGGCCCGACCGTCAAGTCATTGGGTAATTCCGGCTTGCATGCATCGGAAGGCTGGACGCGATTAGTCATCGAAAAACCGTTCGGACGCGATTACAAAACAGCGCTGGCGTTAAACAATCTTATCACCCAATTTTTTACCGAAGACCAAATTTATCGGATCGATCACTATCTCGGCAAGGAGACGGTTCAAAATATACTGGCGTTTCGGTTTGGGAACTCGCTCTTCGAATCGGTGTGGAATCGGGAAAAGATCGAGAAGGTTGAAATTGTTGTAGCCGAAGAGCTTGGTATCGAATCGCGCGCAGATTATTACGAAAAAAGTGGCGCATTGCGCGATATGGTACAAAACCATCTTACGCAGCTTCTGACGCTCACTGCAATGGAAATACCGCTTGCGTTCAATGCCGAAGATTTGCGTTTCGAAAAGGTAAAAGTTTTGCGCTCGATCGCGCCGATCCACGCGGAGGATGTCGTCTATGGACAATACACCGAAGGTGAACTGGGTGGAAACGGTGTGCGCGGCTACCATCAGGAAGAAGGGGTACGAAGTGATTCGAAAACGCCCACGTTCGTTGCGCTCAAAATGCGCGTGGAGAATTGGCGATGGCATGGTGTGCCATTCTATCTTACCACAGGTAAGAGGCTGAAAGAGCAAAAGTCGGAGATCACGATCACGTTTAGGTGTCCGCCCGTTGCGCTGTTCAAGTCGTCCGAAGAGGGCGGTACGCATCCCAACGTACTCGTCATCGCGATCCAGCCCAACGAAGGATTCCGAATTTCATTTCAAGTCAAGAAACCGGGCTCCGAGATAGCTGTGCAATCCGAATGGATGCATTTCTCGTATGCCGATGCCTTCGGACCCATTCCAGATGCGTATTACACGCTCCTGCGAGACGTGATGCTCGGCGATCAATCGCTCTTCGTCTCGGCGGATGAAACGCTCGCCTCGTGGAAGCTCTATACGCCGGTATTAAATGCGCACCGAGCAATCCATCCCTATCCGGCCGGTTCGTGGGGCCCGAAAGAGGCGGAGAAACTTTAGGAGAAGATGAAAAACTCGAATTGTTTTGAACGGCGCGCTTCGTTTTACCGTTTGCCACGTTCGCAGAATTAATTAACCACAATGAAAAAGCAAGAATTATTTACAAAGACCGTCGAGCATATCGACATCAAGCGATTTAACGCGATGCCGATTCTCGATGCGATGGGCCATACGGCATTTCAAGGGCGCAACCTGAGCCGTGCCGCCGAAATTTATGCGCGGATGATCGAGGACGAAGACTGCTCGATCATCGTCTGCCTCGCCGGGTCGCTCATCAGCGCGGGGTTGAAGCAGGTGGTGATCGATCTCGTCGAAAATCGGATGGCGGACGCGATCGTTTCGACCGGGGCAAACATCGTCGATCAGGATTTTTTCGAGGCGCTCGGATTTCGGCATTATCAAGGCTCGCCGACGCTCGACGATAATCAGTTGCGCGATCTGGCCATCGACCGCATTTACGATACACTCATTGACGAAGACGAACTTCGCATTTGCGATCACACCATCGGCGAAATCGCGGATTCGCTCGATCCTCGGCCCTATTCCTCCCGCGAATTTATCGGCGAAATGGGCCGCTATCTCGACGAGCGGCATCAGGTGGCGAATTCCATCGTGCTTTCGGCATATCGGAACGATGTACCGATTTTCGTTCCAGCCTTCAGCGATTGCAGTGCGGGCTTCGGGCTTGTGATGCACCAGACGAGCCATCCCGATGAACACGTCTCGCTCGATTCTGCGAAAGACTTTCTCGAACTCACGCAGCTCAAACTTGCGACCAAAGAAACCGGACTGCTGATGATCGGCGGCGGTGTGCCGAAAAATTTCGCGCAGGATATCGTAGTTGCCGCCGAATTGCTCGGCCAGGAGGCGCCGATGCATAAATATGCTATCCAAATCACGGTTGCGGACGAGCGCGATGGCGCGCTTTCTGGCTCGACGCTCCGAGAGGCATCCTCGTGGGGCAAAGTCTCGACCACGTTCGAGCAAATGGTCTATTGCGAAGCGACAATTGCAGTGCCATTGTTGGCGAGTTATGCGTATCACAAGGGTGGCTGGAAATCGCGCGAAGCGCGGAAGCTGGCGCAAAACTTTGCCGGTGTTCTCACTGAATAATCTTTAAAGAAATGTCATCTCCTATAGGTCATCCTGAGCGGAGCAATTCGACCGAAGGGAGAATTGCGGAGTCGAAGGATCTCGTGAAGTTTTACCGTGCGTTGAACCTCCGGAGATCCTTCGACTCCGCGAATGTTTGCTCCGCTCAGGATGACAGTAATATGACTCCAGATTTTTAAGATGGTTATCCTCACCGGCGGCGCTGGATTTATCGGAAGCGTTTTGCTCAGGCGCTTAAATGAGGCCGGGCACAAGGACGTGCTCGTCGTCGATCGCGCCGCAATGGAAAATTCTACGAATTTGAAGGGGAAGGATTATACATTTGAAGAGCGCGATTCCTTTTTCAGTTTGCTTCGGTCCTTCGCGCCATCCGATGTCGAAGCCATTCTTCACATCGGAGCAATTACATCCACGACAGAGACGGACAAATCGCTCCTCACAAAATACAATTTCGAATTTAGCAAGCAACTTGCGGTTTGGGCCTTTGAACACGATACGCGATTTATTTATGCTTCGAGCGCCGCGACCTACGGCGATGGAGCGAACGGTTTCAGCGACTCGGATGAAGTGACGCGGAAGCTGAAGCCGCTCAACCTGTATGGTCAATCGAAGCAGGATTTCGATGTGTGGCTTTTGAATAATGGGTATCAGGACCGTGCTTGTGGATTTAAGTTCTTCAACGTCTTCGGGCCGAACGAATATCACAAAGCTGACATGGGGAGTCTTGTTTTCAAAGCGTACCATCAGATTAAGGAAACAGGCGCGCTGCGCTTGTTTAAATCCGCCGATCCACGCTACAAAGATGGCGAATTCAAGCGCGATTTTATTTACGTGATGGATGCGGCGGATGTGGTGATGTGGGCGCTCGATAACCCGAAGGTCAACGGCATTTTTAATCTCGGCACGGGCAAAGCGCGCTCGTGGAATGACCTGGCAAATGCCATGTTCGACGCGATGAACAAGCCGCGCAATATTATTTATATCGACATGCCCGAAAATGTGCGCAAGCAGTATCAATACTTCACCGAAGCGGATATGTCGAAGCTGCGCGCGGCGGGTTACACGAAGCCGTTTCAATCGCTGGAAGATTCCGTGAGCGATTATGCGCGGAGTTATTTGATGCAACCGAATCCCTATTACTAAAACAATGTCCCTCAAGTCATTTCCGTTTCTCGCGTCCCTTAGCGCGGCCGCAGCAGGAACCATTGCCAAGCTTGCACAAGAAGCTATTGCGAACGATGGCCGATTTACACTGGCCCTTTCCGGCGGCCATACCCCGAGAACGCTCTACGAAATTTTAGCGCGCGATTATCGAACGAAAATCGACTGGCAGTACGTCCATCTATTCTGGGGGGATGAGCGTTACGT
>DASRZC010000193.1:0-22660 GCA_035686785.1 Kapaibacterium sp. (SeqCode) | reverse complement strand
GAGTGGGCATTGGCCAATCGCGGCAAAGTATGTTTTTCCTTCCAGAATCCTATGGCGATTTTATCTATTCGGTCATTGGCGAGGAATATGGTTTCATAGGCGCGGCGCTTCTGCTCGTTGTCTTTGCATTCATCATTATTCGCGGCGTACAAATTGCAAAGCATGCACCCGATGCCTTTGGCCGATATACTGCATTCGGTATTACGATGACGATTGCCCTCTATGCGCTGATCAATGCCTTTGTCAACGTTGGGCTCCTGCCCGTAACGGGATTGCCGATGCCCTTTGTGAGCTATGGCGGCACGAGCATGATCTTTAGCGCCGCCGCCGTCGGCATTCTGCTCAATATTTCGAAATATGCGGTGACTCTTCCGAAGCCGCCGCGCGTTTCCTTTGGCGAGCGATTATCGAAATTCTTTAACCCATCGCGCGACGAAGCCATTGCCTGACCAGACCATCCTCATCGCCGCCGGCGGCACGGGCGGGCATCTCTATCCCGCGCTTGCGGTCGCGGAAGAAATTCGGCGTGAGCAGCCGGAGATGAATATTATTTTCGTCGGCACGCGGGATCGAATCGAATCGAAAGAGGTGCCGCGCGAGGGATTTCCATTTGTACCGATCGATATTCACGCGCCGCGAAAGTCATTCGTTTCGTTTTTCATGTTTCCCTGGAAATTTGCGTGGGCCATTCTCGCATGCATGAAGCTTGTCGCAAAAGAAAAGCCATCGGCCTTCTTGGGCGCGGGAGCCTATCTCAGTGTGCCAGCCGGCATTGCGGCATGGGCGTTTCATGTGCCAATCGCGCTCCTCGAAATAAATTCCATTCCAGGCAGCTCGAATAAATTCCTCGCGCGTTTCGCCCAAAAATTATTTCTCGCTTACCGCGAAGCTGCATCGAAATTTCCAAAACAACTTTCGGAGACCGCGACCGTCTGCGGGACTCCGGTGCGCGCGGGCCTCGGGGCAGCGAGCCTTTCGGATGAGCGATCATCCGCGAAAGAAGAAGCTCGCGTTTCGTTCGGCCTCGATGCCTCGCGCACTACCATCCTCGTTTTCGGCGGCTCGCTCGGTGCGGGGCCAATCAATAAAGCCATGCGCGCATCGGCCCGCGTGCTTGCCGAACATGGAAATAATGTGCTCTGGCAGACTGGACGCTCGGCAAATGTGGCCGAACTTCAACGGGAGTTTTCAGATGTGCCGAACGTTCATGTCATGGAGTACATTTACGATATGGAGCAGGCATACCGCGCGGCGGACCTGGTGGTCTGCCGCGCCGGTGCATCTTCGCTGGCGGAACTTGCGCGGCTCGGGAAACCGGCTGTGCTCGTTCCGTGGTCGGGCGCGATGGCCAATCATCAGGAGCGAAACGCGCGCGCCTTCGAGAAGGATGGCTCGGCTATTGTACTAACGGATCCCGAAGTTGGGAACAAATTGGCGGAAACCGTATTAGCATTATTGAACGATGGCAAGCGGCTCCGCAATATGGCAGAGGCAATGAAACACAGAGATAATCCGAATGCGGCGGCGATCGTGGCGCAATGGTTGATTACTCCTTTCGCTGCTTAATGAGGATGGACGTTATGGACGAGGAAAAGCACATTTATCGGGCACGACTGGATTTTCTATACCAGTCGATCGCGGTTTATGCCGCGACGCTGGTGCTGTATCTCATCATTCGCTCGATCGTCGAGTGGAAAGCGTTCCCAACGTTGTGGCAGGACCCACTTCTGCTCCTGCTTTCCGCGATCGTGCTTTTGGCCGCGCTCGCGCTCGTCTATAATCTTCTAATGCGCCGGCAAATTGAAATTACGCACGATGCGATTCATTTCACCAGCCGCGCGCGTTCGCGGACAATTGCGCGGAGCGATGTCGCATCCGTTCAAATCGGTCCAACAAGCGGCCGGCCGGTACGGCACGTCCGCTCCGTGCATATTCGCCTCAAGGGTAATCGCCGGCCTATTCGCATTCGCCTTGCGAATTTCGAACATGGCCGCAACCTGCTGGCCGAACTGCGCGAATGGGCAGGCCCTCTTGTTGTTCATCGCAGCTCGGCATCCGGCCGTGCTCGCACGTCGCGCGCGTAATTCAATTTTTTGTGGAGCACGTCCATTTTATTGGGATCGGCGGCGCCGGCACGAGCGGCCTCGCGGAAATTCTGCTGCTGCGTGGAATCGCGGTAAGTGGCAGCGATGCGGTGCCGAGTAAAAAGACGGAAGATCTGGAATCCCTCGGCGCAAAAATTTGGATCGGGCACAATGCAAGTAATATCGATGGCGCGGACGTGGTCGTCTATTCCTCCGCTGTAAGCCCGGATAATGTCGAGCGCGTGGAAGCCGCACGGCGCGGCATACGGCTTGCGCGAAGGGCTGAATTCATGGGCGAACTGCTACGGGACCGCACGCTCGTTGCCGTCGCCGGAACCCATGGAAAAACGACGGTGACGAGTATGATCGCTTCGATACTTATCGAAGCAAAACTCGATCCGCTCGTCCTGGCCGGCGCGAGCGTTCGTGAATTGGGAAATAAAAATTCCCGCGCCGGATCGGGGAAGATTGCGGTCGCGGAAGCCGATGAATACGACCGCAGTTTCCTTGCGCTCCATCCCTACATCGCCGTGCTGACCTCGCTCGAAGCCGAGCACATGGATATTTATGGCGACATCGAATCGCTGAAAGATGCCTTCGTGCAATTTGCCAATCAGGGACCTTCGACCTTCCTGACGGGCTATGCCGTGGTCTGCATCGACGAGCCGCTGCTCCGTGAAATTACTACACGCCTGCATAAGCGGATCGTTACCTACGGATTGCAATCGCCGGAAACAAAATATCGAGCTATCGATCTTCAAATAAGTACGGCGCGAACGCGCGCCACGCTCCTTCGGGCTGGCGAAGCCGCGGGAGAAATCGAACTGCGCGTGCCGGGCGAGCACAACGTAAAGAATGCGCTGGCCGCGATTGCAACAGCGGACGTGCTTTCGATTCCGCTTGAAATTTCGCTTCGCGCGCTCAAGCATTTCCGAGGCGCAGAGCGTAGGTTCGAACTAATTGGCGAATCGGGCGGCATCCTTGTCATCGACGATTACGCGCATCATCCAACGGAGCTTCGCGCGACGCTCGCCACGGCGCGCGCGATTTATCCGGGGCGGCGTATCGTCGCGTGCTTTCAGCCGCACACGTTCACTCGCACGCGCGATTTTGCGGAAGATTTTGGGAATGTCCTCGCATCGCACGCGGACGTGCTGGTATTGCTCGATATTTATCCCGCGCGCGAAGCGCCCATCGAAGGCGTAACGAGCGCGCTCATTGCCGATGCCGCAAGCGCCGCCGGGATGCGGGAAATTTATCGGGCGAATTCACCGGAAAGCCTCATTCCATTGCTTGGCAATGTTGTTCGACCTGACGATGTTGTGCTAACCCTCGGCGCGGGCACGATCACGGAAGCCGCGCCGGAAATCCTGAAATTAGCGAACGAGCAATATGCTCCGGCAAATACGGAAACAGAGATAACGAGCGCATGAACGATTTCGAACAAGAAGAGCAACCGTTATCTTCATCGGCGATGAGCGAGAACACGGTAACGAACGGCTCGATCGGTGAGCGCGAATCCTTCGAGGAAATGGAAGCTCTTGAAGAGACGGCCGATGCGGTGTCGAACGATACGATATCGGAGCAGGACGAAGCTTCGGCGGATGCCGCGGCACCGGAACAAGAAGCCAATCCAGCGAGACCGGCGACCGTCCTCGTCAAACGCGAACCGAGAAAGAAATTTCGGATGGGTCCCGCGAAGACCAAAAGTTTCCGTCAATTTGTATCGATCGGCTGGTCTGGCGAACGCGAACCGGCGACGGACCTGATTTGGGCAGAAGCCGTTCTGGATGGAAAATGGATCGTAATCGACACCCTGGAGCGAGTTCCAACGCGCAAAGAAATCGTGGAACGGATTCTCTCGCTGCAAGCGGCGCTTGTTACACTCGATTTTAATTTCAGTTATCCCACCACGTTCTTCGATCTTCTGCGCGAAACCGAAGGTATCGGCGATTGGCACTCGATGATTCATACCATTCGCAGGGACGTGAAAAAAAATGTGGACGATGGACTTCGCCTCTGGGCCGAGCGCATGGGCCGCTACCGCGAATCGCAATTGGACCCGGAGGTACCGCGCGGCAAACTTCAACGCTCGCGGCGATATGATGACTGGGGTTGGAGCGGCGGTCAAAAGGGACTCGCGCCGCACGAGCAGCTTTCACTGGCCCGGCGATTCCGCCATACCGATCTTCCGCTCCGTGGGCAAGCCGGTACCAGCATGATGAGCACCATGCAAATCGGATATAACCGGCTGACGGAACGTTATGAATTTAACGGAAATATCCGTGGCAGGCCTGCTCTTCTCGGCATGGCCATGCTCGACCAACTGCTCGAAGCAGGGCGTAAGGATCTGGCCATCTGGCCGATGATGGAGTCGAGAGCGCTTACCATCGCGGAATCTTTACCGTGGCTATTCACGGAAGGCAAACTTCCCGAACCTTCCGAGCTTGAAAACATATTTAAAAATTATGAAGATGCTGGATGGGAAATATCCAACACGGTCCGCGCCGCCGCCCGGAAAAATCCAGCTAAGCGCGAGGCGCTGTTTACGCTGATGGGCGTCGTGAAGACGGAGCAGCGTCTTCACGGAAGGCGCGGCCATCTTCCCATCCGCGATTACAATCCGGCCATCTACCACGATCCCCGCGTTCAGCTCGAAGGATGGATTTATGGTATAGGATACCGGCCGCCGGAGGCTGAAACCGATTCGCGACACGAAAGGCCGAAGCGAGACAGAAAGATTGCCAGCGCCGAAAATGGCGAGCAGACTACGAGTGCTCCGCTCGTGGAAGAGACTTCGACAGAAGCATAAAATAGGTTCACGCAATTTTCTTTGCGTGTCATCGATGGCGCGGTGCCTTCGGCACTGAGCAATTCCCAGCTCACTAAATTTCATTTTTCAACGAACCGGCTGCCTCGCGTGGCTGGGGGAACCTTCACATCCCTCGGAAAAAATGTAGCCGTGACCTTCCGGTCGCGGTGCCGAAGGAAGATGAAAGAATTTATGAAATTTACCATTCAGCCAACGGAGCGAAAGGAATTCGTAAATCTGCCCGCTCGGGCGGTGGAACGGGAGCCGGATGACTTCGTCCGCGAGCTTCGGAACCGTTCCGCGGAGCCGGAGCGCGAGATGCTCGGCCAACCGGATGAGCGATCGTCCAGCGCGCCCCCACGGGCGGAAACTCCTTCGGATACACCGCAGCGCGACCGCCTGGCAACTTTCCTTGTCGGCGTCGATGAGCCAGAGAGCGAAGCATCGTATGATGAGACAGCCGAAAATGGAAACGACTTCGATGAAAACGACTTCGATGATAATGAGTTCGATGCTCCGGAAGCATTATGGAAACGGTCGAAGTGGCCAGCGGCGATATTTCTTACCGCACTTGCCGTGCTGGGTACGCTCTGGTATTTCGCCTCGCGTTCGGATAGCGATCTCATGCTCGCAAATGTAAAAATCGAAGGAGCAGATTTGCTTTCCAACCGGGAAGTGCTCGCGCTCGCCGCGATCGATCGAAGCATTCCATTTTATAAAATCGCGCTCAAACCGATTGAACTCCGGCTTTTAAAGCATTCGCTTATCCAATCCGCCCACGTTCGGCGCGAGTTGGATCCGGCAACGCTGGTGCTCACTATTCAAGAGCGGCAGCCCGTTGCCTTTCTTCGTTCCGATTCGAACGGGGAAGCATTTATCATCGACCGCGATGGCTTGCTCTTGCGTCCAAAACTCATCGCGGGACTTCGCGACCCCGTGCGCTTGCTGCAAGTGCCGTTGCTTTCGGGCGTAAGCGAGCACGATACGGCCGGCTATCAGGCAATGGCGAAAATGGTTATGATGATCGCGGCGCTCGATTCCGGCGCGCTCGCGAATTCGATTGGCGAACTGCACCGCACGCCTACCGGAGATTACGTGATCTACACGAGCGCCACGCAAACGCCGATTTTCATCGGTTCGCCATTTGAACATGCTTTCCGGACCGCGCTCGAAGAGCAGGCTGGAACCGTTCCCAAATATCCCGAGCCGCTCTTCGACCGGCAGCTCGAGCTTCTCGCGCGCGCATGGAAACCGAACCTGCAACACGAAATTCTGGCAGGCCACACGCTGTATGTCGATGCCCGCTTCAGCGGACAAATAGTTTTGAAACAGAAATCTCCGATCGGGCCGAACGCGAACAGCCTCGCGATGGCCCCATCACTCCATACTAATAACGCCCATTATGCAACGAACGCGATTCAGCAGAGAACCGGGTCTCGACCCGCTAACTGACACCATATCCATGGATGAACGATCGAACAGACCAGCAACACCGCTCAACTCCGCGCCAATGATCGGCGTGCCGAGCGGCCTCGACCCCGCGCGGATTATCGTCGGTCTCGATGTCGGAACGACGAAAGTCTGCGCCATCGTCGCGGCGGTTTCGCTCCGGGAACCGCAGACGATGACGATCCTCGGCGTGGGACACGCTCCGGCGGATGGGCTTTCGCGCGGCGTCGTCACCAATATTGAAAAGACGGTTCGCTCGATCGAGCGAGCAATTTCCGAAGCGGAATCGCAGAGCGGCGTGAAGATACGCGAGGTCGTTGTCGGCATCGCGGGCGATCATATTCAGTCGTTTCAATCGCGCGGCGTCGTGACGATCTCGAATGCGGAGCGGACGATCACGCAGGACGATGTCGATCGCCTGATCGAAGATACGAAGCGCGTCCATTTACCGGCGGACCGCAAAATCCTTCACGTGATTCCGCAGGAATACATCGTCGATGGGCAGGATGGGATTTACGAGCCGGTCGGGATGTCGGGCGTGCGTTTGGAAGCAAGCGTCCATATCATCAATGGCCTGGTGACTGCGGTTCAGAACATTTACACTTGCGTCGAGCGCGCGGGGCTTCGCGTTCGCGATCTCGTGCTCGAACCGCTCGCTTCGAGTTATGCCGTACTCGATGATGAGGAAAAGGAAGTCGGCGTCGCGCTCGTCGATATTGGCGGCGGCACCACGGACATCGCGGTTTTCGAAGAGCGGACGATTCGTCACACAGCCGTCATTGGCATCGCCGGGCAAAAAGTTACGGATGATGTTCGCAAAGGTCTTGGCATCTTAGGAGATCAGGCCGAGCGGCTGAAACGCGAATACGGCTGCGCCGTCGTCTCGCATATTTTGCGAGACGAAGTAATCCAGCTTCCGGGTCTCGCGGGCCGCAAGCCGCGCGAAATCGCGAAATCCGTGCTCGCGCGCGTGATCCAGCCGCGCATGGAAGAGATTTTGGAATTCGCGCTCGCGGAGATCAAACGCTCCGGTTATGCGCGGCATCTTTCCGCGGGCGTGGTGCTCACGGGAGGCGGCTCGATGTCAAGCGGCACGCGCGAGCTCGCCGAAGAAGTGTTCCAAATGCCGGTCAAGATCGGAATGCCGATGGGCTTTGGCGCGGGGCTCGTCAAGGAAGTCGAGTCTCCCGTTTTTTCGACCGCCGTGGGCCTCGTGCTCTATGCCTTCAAGCATCATGCGCCGGCAAACTACGTGGAAGAGCCGGCTGTGGAAGAAATAATTTACGATCCATCCAGCGAAGAAGAAATGCCGGGTCATTCCGGAACGATCTTCACGCGGATGAAGGAATGGTTTGAACAACTTTAAAAACACTGTAGCGGCGCGGTTCGGATGAGCGATCATCCCCGCGCCCGATAATTCAGGAACCGGCGCGGGAACCGCGCCACTACAAAAACTTTAGCACTTTACAACAATGATTGAACTCGATACCAAACAGGAATATGGCGCGAAGATCCGCATCGTCGGCATCGGCGGCGGCGGATCGAACGCGGTGAATTCGATGATCAACAAAGGTCTCGAAGGCGTGGAATTTTGCGTACTCAATACCGACGTGCAGGCGCTCGAAAAAAGCGCGGCACCGATCAAAATGCAGATCGGTAAAAATCTTACGCGCGGCCTGGGCGCCGGCGCGGACCCCGAAGTGGGCCGCAAAGCCGTCGAAGAAGACCGCGACGAAATCGCCGGCATGATCGCTTCGAGCGACATGGTCTTCATCACTGCCGGTATGGGCGGCGGAACGGGGACGGGCGGCGCGGCAACGGTCGCGGGCATCGCGAAATCCGCCGGCGCGCTCGTCGTCGGCATCGTGACGAAGCCGTTTCAATTCGAGGGCAAGCGCCGCGCGAAGCAAGCGGAGGAAGGCATCGAAGAGCTTCGCCGGAACGTCGATACGCTGATCGTCATCCCCAATCAAAAATTGCTCGCGCTTGTCGAGAATGGCACGTCATTTTTGGATGGGTTCTCGCTCGCGAATCAAGTGCTTTATAACGCCACGCGCGGCATCAGCGAACTCATCACGCGGCATGGATATATCAATGTCGATTTCGCCGATGTGCGAACCGTCATGCGCGAAATGGGCGATGCGATCATGGGTTCCGGCCTGGGACGCGGCGAGCACCGCGCTGCTATTGCCGCCGAGCAGGCCATCTCTTCGCCGCTCCTCGAAGGCGTGAAGATTCAGGGCGCGCAGGGTGTGCTCGTAAATATCACGGGCGGGCGCACGATGTCGCTCCTCGAAGTGAGCGAGGCCACGCAGATCGTCCACGATGCCGCCGGCGACGACGCGAACATCATCTTCGGCGCCGTGCTCGATGAAGCGATGGAGGATGAAATTATGGTTACCGTTATCGCGACCGGCTTTAATACGCGCCCAAAATATTCGGGTCAAACTCGTGGCACCGAACGGCCGCGTGGCGCGGCGCTTCCAACCCGCGATGAGGACGGCAGAGCCAAGCCCCGCGTCGAGCGCATACTCCAACCAGCCGAGGAAGGCCCTTCGGTCTATGAAGGAGAAGGATTGATGAAGGGCGCGCTTCGCGCCACGGGGACGACGATCGGCGATGGTGAGGAAATTCCGCTGCCGAAAATCGAACGTATGTATAAACCGCGCGGCACGCTCACGGAAAAAGATCATCGCGAAACGTTCGAGCGCGGCCCGGTCGATCTTCCAACACGTTCCGGCGGCTCGATCGCGCGCCTTACTCCGAAATCGGAGACGCGCCACGTCCCCAGCGGCCCTCGCGACTTAAAAGATTACGACCAGCCCGCCTATCTGCGGCGCGGCGTATCACTTCCGCCGCTCGACAAGGCCGGCGACGAACTACAAGCCGTTGCCGCCACGCAGACAACCGAACGTAAGGAGGCAACCTCGAAAGATCGGGATGACCGGCCAGCATTCTTGAAGCGGATTATGGATTAGAGATCGCATGTTCGCGCAACGAATTCCGCTCCGGCGGAGTTGAACGGCTGCCGTGAGATTTCGACACTCGTTCATTGCTATATTCGTTGCCGCCGGCAGCATGTTCATGCTGTCCGGATGGGCGCCCACGCTGGCTTATGCGCAATCGCAAAAGCATCCTTCTCCGAAGAAAACGAGAGAAGTCCCATTCGCGACGGTGAAGGCGCGCCATGCGCCAGGCGATACGGTTGCCGTGGTGAATGGCGTCGTCATTCGGTACGCTGATTTCATGTCGATCATGTCCGGCTATCTAAAACTGTTTGTTGCCCGATCGAAGAATGACATCGTAAGTGACAGCCTCTATACCGTAATTGTCGATTCGGCATGGGACCGCGCCGTGACCGATATTATCATCGAGGGCGCAATCGCCAAGCGCAAACTCGAAATGTCGGATGCCATGGTGAAGGACTCGCTCGTCGCGCACCCGCCCGATTTTCTGCGCAGGCAATTTACCGATTCGCTCGGTGCGTTTCATCCGGAGTATATGCGGGCAGGTCTGAACGACCCACGCAATGACAGCATCGTCCATCTTATCCTCGAGGGTGAGCGGGAGCGACTCGAAACCGAACGGCTCGCGAAAAGCGTTGCCCCCAATAAGACCGGTGCAGAACGCGACCGAGCATTCGCAGATTGGCTCACGCACGCGAAACGCACCGCCGATATTGACGACCGCCGCACGCGGTTTGGTTTCTACTAATGCTACGTTCTGCCCACTACCGACATCCTAATGCCCACCCACGCCACTCCGCCCGACCCGTATAATAAGCGCCCCTTCGTGCCTCGCTTGCATGTCGAAGCGCCGCAGCAGCCGCGCATCGAAGCGGATGAACTGTTCGAAAACGATCCCATTCGCGATCGCGATCTTCCAAAGCGGCGCCTCGCGAGAGAGCGCGTCCTGCAAATATTGTATGCGCACGCGCTGGGCGGCGGCGATCTCGACCAACTCTTCGCGGAACTCGCCGAACCCGACTTGAGCGAGGCGGATAAGCGTGCAGGAAAAAAAACAGTAGACTCGGAGGACGCTGGCGGCGCGCTCGATTTTGCGAAAGACTTGACGCGTGAACTGGTCGCGCACCGCGAAGCGATCAGCCTAATCATTAGCGAACGGCTCGAGCGGTGGGATATTCAGCGCGTCGCGCTCATTGACCGGCTCCTCATGGAGATCGGCATTGTCGAACTTCTTTACTTCCCGGAAATTCCGCCGAAGGCCACGATCAACGAACTGATCGAAATTGCCAAAGACTTTTCGACCGAGGAAAGCGGCAAATTTATCAATGGGCTGCTCCATGCCGTCATGACACATCTTATGAAAACGGGTGAGATAAAAAAATCGGGACGCGGCCTGCTCGAAGAAAGTCTGAATGGTTACCGGCCCGCGAAAGGGCGCGCTAAACCAAAGGAATGAGCCGGCTTCGTCCCTATTCAAAAAAAATCGTTGCCGCATGGGGCGGCTTCGATTTCGCGAGCCACTCGTTTTCGGGCATTATGACGGTCTTCGTCTTCCCGATTTATTTTCACAAAGTGATTGTGACGAATGGGCATGGCGATGCCTATTGGGGTGTGACGGTTTTTTTGTCGATGCTGCTTGTAGCGCTCATAACGCCGCTCTTAGGAGCGATGGCGGATGTGCTGCATAATAAAAAACTATATCTCGGAATCTTTACCGCCGTCACGATCGTCTGCACCGTCCTGCTCTACTTCATGCAGCCGGGGATGGTTTTGATTGCATCATCTCTTTTTATTTTAGCGAATGCGGGATTCGAAGGCGGCATTGTGTTTTATGATGCATTCCTGCCTGAGATCACCACGCCTGAACTGTTTGGGCGGATTTCCGGCATTGGCTTCGCGTTTGGATATTTGGGTTCCCTCGCGATCCTTATATTGAATATCCCTTTTTTCGATACCGCGCCGAAAATGACCTTCCTTGTCACGGCGGCATTCTTTACTGTATTCGCTATTCCCATGTTTCTCCTTGTACCAGAAGATCGAAAAACATTTGAGCCGGGTTTTGGCAAACTTGTCCGCCGCGGATTCGGCCAGCTTCGCGTGACCGTTGGGCACATCCGGCAATATAAGGACATCACACGATTTCTCCTCGCGTTCTTTCTCTACAACGATGCCGTGCTCACGGTGATCGCCTTTAGCGGCATATACGCCAATGTGACGCTTCACTTCGGAATGATGGAACTCGCCGCTTTTTTTGCGATGATCCAGATTATCGCAATCATTAGCTCGTTAGTCTTTGGCAAGTTTGCGGATAAACACGGATCGAAACGCGCTATCGTAATAACGCTCTATATTTGGATCGTCGTTGTGATCGCCGCGTATTTTACCACGACGAAAACGGGATTTTATTTCGTCGGAGGGCTGGCGGGCATGGCGCTGGGTTCGAGCCAGTCCTGCTCGCGCAGCTTGATGGCGCTGCTCACGCCGCCTGAGCACACGGCGGAATTTTTCGGATTTTACGATGGCTTTTGCGGCAAAGCCAGCGCGGTAATCGGGCCAATTCTATTCGGAGTATTATCGGACGTATTTGGGAACGAGCGGCCGGCAATCGTGGCGCTCGCGGTATTTTTTATCGCCGGCTTGATCCTCCTTCGCCGCGTGGATGAGAAACGCGCGATTCGGGCAGAAGAGGAATTAGGGATTGCTTCCGCGTAGGAATATCTTCAGCTATCCTCGTGAATGATTAGTTCACACGATGCAGCCAGTACTCCGGATCGCGTTTCTGGTGGGCGACGGCGAGAATTGTTGCGACATCCTCTTCCATCATGTAGATAAGATCATAGGGAAATACTTTGGTGGTAATGGCACGTATGCCTGGACGGACTTCTTTTCCTTGCAAGGGGTAATTGCTAATGCGTTCCATGCAACGTTCCACCTCATTGATTAGGCGCGCGGCCAGCGGAGGACTAATCGTCGAATAATAACGGACGGCCCAGTCATATTCCTCGACGGCTTCGAGATGGTACCGAATTGTCATTGAATTCGGCGGCGAACCTGCTTGCTGACCTCACTGGCGTTCATTGTCTTTGCAGTTCCGTTCCGTATTTCCTGGCGGCGACGTTCGGCAACCTCCAGCCACTTGGACGAAATTATTGGCTCATCGTTCTCGATGCTTTCGACAATGCGCGCCGCGAGTGCTGCTCGCTCTTCGATGGGAAGGGAAAGTACCTCCCGGGTTAAATTGTCAAAGGAATAGTTCATAGTATTTGCTAACGAATCGTCAGAAAGAGAGTTTCCTGCCGAGCAAGCCACTACACTATAATCCGCTGGCGCAGCATTTCCAATGCCACCGCGGCGGCGCGCTCACGGTTTGCAGCGCGGCCAAAATCGAGTTGAAGTTTTTTTGTAATAGTCTTACTGCCGCGCTCGGCGAGCGCAATCCAGATTGTGCCGACGGGTTTTTCCGGCGTGCCGCCGCCGGGGCCGGCGATGCCGGTCACACTGAGCGCAAAATCCGTTCCCAAGCGTTCGAGTGCTCCTTCGGCCATTTCGCGCGCGGTCTCTTCGCTTACGGCGCCGAAGCGTTCGAGCGTTTCCGGATTTACCTCAAGCTGTCTTTCCTTTACGCTATTATTATAGGCAACGACCGATCCCATAAACACCGCGCTGGCGCCCGGCACATTTGTAATCATGGAAGAAATCAGCCCACCGGTGCAGCTCTCCGCGGTCGAGAGTGTCTTGCTATGTTCCGTCAGTAATTTCACAATGAGCGATTCGAGCGTTTCGTCTTCCGAGCCAAAAAAATATTTTCCGGCGCGCTCGCGAAGTATCGTTTCCACGCGCGAGATCTCGCATGCTGCGGCGGCAGCAGTTTTTGCGTGGGTGGTAATTCGCAAACGAACACCCGTCGCGCGAGGCAAAAATGCGAGCGTGGTACCCTTGCGAAGAAATTCCTTGGGATCGCCAATCTTTTCCGCAAGCGAGGATTCGCCAATGCCCGTTGTGAGCAACGTTCGGTGCCGAATGGCTTCGAGTTTTTTTCTATACGCTCGCCGCAGGAATGGAATCACGCCGGATTGCACAATCGCTTCCATTTCGAGCGGCACGCCGGGAAGAATGACGAAGGTTTTTCCGCGCTCATATCGCAATAATGCCGGCGCGGTGCCACGATCGTTTTTTAGCGGGCGGAATCCTTCGGGAACCATCGCTTGGCCGATATTTATCTCGGGCATTTTTGTGTAGCCCAATCGCGCAAACCGCTCACGCACGGCTCTGAGCGTCGGCTGATGCAGTTGCATCTTCGCGCGAAAGAATTTCGCAACTGCGGCTTTGGAAATGTCATCATGCGTTGGCCCGAGGCCGCCGGTGACGATCACGACATCGGAAGTTTTCCAGGCTCGCCGAAATTCAGTAAGGATCGCCGTGGCATTATCTCCGACCGTCGTTTCGCGAATGAGGGGAATTCCGAGCGCGCCCAGCTCCCGCCCGAGATATGCGGCGTTCGTGTTGATGACTTGGCCGATAAGCAATTCATCGCCAATCGTGATGAGTTCGGCTTGCATGAAAAATCAGAAAAGAAGCATGACAAGGTGAGCCGCGATGAGCGCATAGATTCCCGCCACGACATCATCCAGCATGATGCCCACGCCGCCCTCCCGACGATCGAAATAGCGCGCCGGAGGAACTTTTATGACATCGAACATGCGAAAGAAAACAAAGCTGAGAACAATATAGGTGAGATTCCCGGCATAATGAATCGTAAACAGCGCGATCCATTGCCCCAGCACTTCATCGATTACGACGATGCCGGGATCCTGTATTTTCAGGGTCCGCTCAATCACACCGCCCGACCAGATTCCCGCTACCAGTACGACGATGCAGGCAATCGCAAGCGCGACCGGATTTTGCAAGCCATGCAGAAAATAATAAAGCGCAGCCGCCGCAATGCTCCCGACCGTGCCAGATGCGACGGGCGAAAGTCCGGTATAAAAAAAAGTGCCGATGAGGAGCGCGGGGGGTGGGATCTTTTCCATTCCTTCGGGCTGCTTGCTCCAAAGCCGCGAACGGGCTTTGCCATACCAATCGAACCGTACGGCATCGTGGACGATGCGTTCCTCCGAAGAATCACTCATGCTTCACAATTCAAACCGATTCGTGTTTCACGGATGAGCGATCATCCGTGGCGCGGCGAAAGAGCGCGCGCACCTCTCGAAACGCGAGCGCATTATCATAGCCATAAAGCACCGCGGAAACAAATGTTAGAAGCGTTACCGCGCCCATGAGCCATAACGGAGCGCCGATCTCGAAAAATTCACGCCCAAGGCCACCCCAAAGGGAACTTGCGTTCATGCCCTGCCCGAGAAGTGCCGCGAGCACGAATAGAATAAACGTCATCTGCGCAAACGTCTTGACTTTGGCGAAATAGGTAGTCTTGACCGGGACGCCAACAGAATCCGCAAGGCGGCGTAGCACCGTCAGGAAAACATCGCGCGCCAGGACGATCATGACCATCCACCAGGGAATATAACCGCTCCACGCAAAGGCCACGAACGCCGCGCCCGTGAGCAGCTTATCGGCCAGCGGATCTAAGAACGCGCCGAGCGGCGAGACGAGGCCCATCGCGCGCGCCATGTAGCCATCCCACCAATCGCTCGCCGCCGCGATAGCGAAGACGAGTACCGCCCAGCCGATCTCCGGCGGCCGCACGACCGCGACCAGCACGAAAAAAACCGGCACCAGGGCGATTCGGAGAACAGTTAGCTGGGTGGGTAATTTCACGTCAGGAAGCCCAACAACGCCGGAGGGCATCCGGTTTGGAAGGAATTCAAACGAGAAACCGAATGATCGGGGAAATAGGAAAAAAGGGCTTTCCGCGCTACCCGAAAAAACGCTGGAACACAGAATGGGTGCCCGATTTGTTCGAAAAGGCAAACCCACAGCATGAGCAGAGCATTTGTTAAGGAGTCCGGTGGGGAATGGCTGTACGATGTCGCTCCCGATACGAGCGCGCTCGAACGCTTCCTGACCCATGAATATGGCGAGAAGATCTATCTGGTCCGCACCACGCGCGACGCCGCAACCGGCCACCGCGCGGTTCACGAAATGTGTAACGGGAACTCCTACGCCCTCGATGAGGATGGGCGGTGGATGAGCGTGGGGTAGGAGAAATGGAACGGCTGGATGGACTCCTCCGTTGTACGCCATTGGCGCAGTATGGTCATCGTTGAAACTTCGGTATTCACCCGGCAGATTACGTCCCTTCTTTCGGACGAAGAATACCGGCACATTCAAAACGAATTGGTGAACAACCCAACGCTCGGGCCGAAGGAACCGGGCACGGGAGGCCTCCGAAAAGTGCGAATTGCCGCAAATTGATCGTGGGCGATCAAGGGTCACGGCAAACGAGGAGGCGCCCGAATACTTTACTTCTGGGCCGCGAACCGAGAGCAGATCCTGATGCTCTACGTTTTCCCGAAAGGATCGACGGACCAACTGACGCAGCAACAAAAAAAGGCACTCAAAAAAATCGTGGACGAGGAATACGGATGAAGCAAAAAGATTTTGAAGAACTACTCGAAAGTGTAAAAGAAGGTGGCCGCATTCTCAGGGGAGCGCAGAAGCCTTCGCGGGCGTTCGATTATTCCGCACATGTGAAGGAAATCAGGCACAAGCTCGGAAAGTCGCAGGACGAATTTGCGCACCTGATCCGCGTGCCGGTCGCTACGGTGCGGAATTGGGAGCAGGGACGCCGCCGCCCGCAAGGACCCGCCGCCGCGCTCCTAACGCTCGTTGAAGCGCTGCCGAAAAAATCGCTGCGGGTGCTACAGCAGTAGTAGTATTTGCGGGAACGCATTATAGGTGCCCGGATTGTTCGCATCTGACGCCCGTGCGGCGTTCATCCATACCTACCTTTCCCCCCACATGGCCAGCCAGAATACTATCGTTCCAGCCCTGCCACTCGAACCGCTCATTTACACCATTAGAAATACGCGTGTAATGCTGGACGCCGATCTCGCGAGGCTCTATGGCGTGACGACGAAGCAACTCAATCAGGCGATAAAACGCAATATCGACCGCTTTCCCGAGGATTTCGCATTCCAGCTTACTAACGAAGAATTCGAAGGGGTTGTCTCGGAGGCACGCAACCGGTCACAATTTGTGACCGGTTCACAAAAGCACCGTGACCCGCGGTTCATGCCGTGGGCCTTCACCGAGCATGGCGCGCTCATGGCGGCGAATATTCTGCGGAGCGAGCGGGCGGTGGAGATGAGCGTATTTATCATCCGCGCGTTCGTGAAGCTCCGGGAAGAATTTGCAGCGAACGCCACGATCCTGAAACGGCTCGCGGAAATAGATAGCACGCTCCTCGCGCATGACCACCACCTCCGCAAACTCTACGAGCAGATTATGCCGCTCCTCCAGCCGTCCGAACCACCGCCCAAACGACGTATCGGGTTCCGAACCAACGGCGAGGAAGATGCCGCCGCGAAGACCGCCCGCAGAAAACATGCGTGATTAATGCCACGCTTCGGCGCTCCTCACGCTCGTCGAAGGACTGCCGAAAAAATCGCTGCGGGTGCTGCAACAATAGTAGTGTTTGCGGGAACGCGGGATAGGTGCTCGTGATGTTAGGATGCGCACCGTACGATCCGACTCAATATCCTAAGCTGATTCCAATGTCGAAAAAGAGGAGCGCCATCATGGCCGAGCCGTTAGACACGCTCATCTCCGTTGTGCGGGAAGAGCGCGTAATATTCGACGCTGACCTCGCGCGCCTGTATGGCGTTACCTTGATCGCCCACGATCAAACGGGGAGGCTTAATGAGGCAGTGAAGCGGAATATTCAGCGGTTCCCGGCTGATTTTGCTTTTCAACTCTCGGAGAAAGAGTACGACCATTTGATATCGCAATTTGCGATATCGAGCTCGGAGGGAGGTAACCTGTCGCAATTTGCGACAGGTTCGCAGAAGCACCGAGACCCGAAAAAACGACCCTGGGCGTTTACGGAGCATGGAGCATTGATGGCCGCCAATATTCTCCGAAGCGAACGGGCAATTGAAATGAGTTTGTTCGTCATAAGGGCTTTCGTAAAGCTCCGGCAGCACACGGCCGCCAATGCCGCGATCCTCACGCGACTCGCCGAGATCGATAGCACGCTCCTCCTACACGACCACCACCTCCGCAAACTCTATGAGCAGATTATACCGCTCCTCCAGCCGCCCCAGCCACCGCCCAAACGACGCATCGGGTTCCGAACCAACGGCGAGGAAGATGCCGCCGCGCGAGCGGCGCGGAAGAAGAACGCATGATTAGGTCCTGCCGCGGCACTCCTAACGCTCGTCGAAGCACTGCCGAAAAAATCTTTGCAGGTGCTGCAGCAATAGGCCGCGACATTCACGAAAAGAGCAACGGCAACTACTACGCCCTCGATGATGACGGGCGATGGAGGAGCGTGGGGTAGTGGGGAACCGGGGATAGGTGCCTGTTATGTTCGGGCCGCCAATTTATTTACTTCCGCCTCGATCTCTTCGATAACTTCCGAGTTCGCAATCTCATCGTCCACGCTATACACGATAAACACTCTTCCGCCATACTTCGCGGTGAACGCTTCAAAGCTCGCGCGCATTCGTTGGCTTGCCGAATAATTTCCGAAGTTCGAGCGAGAGGTTACCGGCTTGATTTGAATTCCAATAGCCTTCTTGCCGACCCATCCTAAATAATCAATATCGCCAGCATGATCGAGTTCAGGATCGCTTTGCTCGAAACGGATCGCCGGGAAACGTGAAGCGAGTGTATCTTCTACAACTGACTTCTCGCGAATGTAGCCATCATAAGTCCGATTGATGGTAAGGTTGTAAATGTAGTCAATGCAATCTTCAAGCGAGAGCTGATTGAAAGCTTCCGTCCATTCCGGAATGACAATTTCCCTGATTTTCACATGAAGCCGCTCACCAAGTTCTCGGAGCATTTCACGAGTAATCGGCGATGGAGATTTGCCCGCCGTTTGAGCGTGTTCGAAATACCAAGATTCCCAATCCTCTATCGACTTCGGCTGACATTCGCGAATGAGTGCCATGACTGCACCGACTTTATTCGGACGTGAGAGTTGATAGGTCTGGCAGGTATAATTAAGAACCTTTTCCTTTTTGCCGAAGCTCTTCGAATATGTCATTATTAGGGGCGAACGTGAAGTTCGATCAACAAGGTTCGGTCGCCCGGGTTTCCGATGTTCCAACTCTTTCTCAAATTATTTCTCCGAATGAGAGTCTCTTCAGCTCTGTCGGCCAAACTTTTTAAGACAAATTCAAGCTCCGCCCTTGATCCGATTAGCCAATAGCCACCGTTTCGTCCTGAGCGACTACCAATTAGCTCCCCAGCATCAATCGCATTTCGAATGAGTGCGCGCAATAATTCTTGATTGGGTTCTGCAGGCAATCCCAGCGCATCCGCCAGTTTATCTGCACCAATGAGGTGATCGGCATCAAGATGACCGCCATTTCGTAAAGAGGCAAGCAATTCAGGGATGGTTGGCATGCGCTGAAAGTGTTTTGAATTTTTGTCTGTATTTAAAGTCAATGGATTCGTCGACGATTGCTAAACCATTTTTAATCAAGTGTGCATTTAGGAAAGTCTTATTTTCGAGATATAAATAGGCCATCATCACACTATCTCGATCGTAGATCGTAGAGTCGTGGCGTAGAAACACACGCTTGCCTTTAGTCTTCGCTCGCAAAAAGTCCGTTGCGGCACCATTGGCCTTTTTGTCTTCTTTAATTCCAATCAGCCGAATGGTAATATCATTACTGAGTCGCACTTTCTCGGGGCTAATAACCTCCTTCACGGTAAAAAGCTCTTCGCGTTTGCCGCTGCTTTCGGCGTCGATGCGGGCGCCGAACGGTAATTTCTTCGGATCAATCTTCTTGTCTAACTTGTGAGGATCGGTGAAGAGATACGGCAGTTTGGCAAGTTCGGCGGGGATGTCTATCGGCGAAGACTGCTGTAAAAATTCGTATGCTGTGCCGGAAATTTCCGTTTGGCGCAGTCCGAGTTTTCCGATGAAAATAGGAATGAATTCAGGATTAATCTCGTAGCCAACCGAGCTTCGTCCGAGGTGCTTCGCAGCCAGACTCGTGGTTCCGCTTCCAGCGAAGGGATCGAGCACTGTCTCGCCGGGAAACGAAAACATTTTGATGAGCCGTCTCGGAAGCTCTTCAGGAAACATGGCTAGATGACCGTCTTGTTTAACTCCCGGGAACATCCAATGTCCGGCAAAAAAAGTATTCCACTCTTCGGCAGTCATTCTTGCAAGTTCTTTTTGCGCGAGAGTTGGCTTCGGCGCATCCCCGAGTTTTTTGAAAAGAAGAATGAATTCGTAATCGAGTTTTAGAATTCCGTTGCGCGGGAAAGGGTACGATCCCATTTGTACGCCGCCTCCCGAAGTCTTCGTTGTTGTAACCTTCTGCCATATCACGGCACCCATGTAATCGAAGCCGATCGTTTCGCAGAAGCGAATAATCTCTTCCCGAATTGGAATCACCTTGTAGCGTCCGTAATAGGCCGCGCGTGCAAACTGATCCCCTATGTTGACACAAAGCCTGCATCCATCATGAAGAACGCGATAGCATTCTTGCCAAACGAGGTTGAGGTAATTGATGTATTCTTCGTAGCTATCGTGGAAACCGATCTGCTCCTTGACTCCGTAATCCTTAAGCTGCCAATATGGTGGCGAAGTAATAATGAGATGCACCGATTTATCCCTAAGCTCCGCCATTTGGCGGCTATCTCCAGCAATTACGGTGTGGGTCGTTCGAATTTCCATTTCTGGATGTTGCAACACGAATGAGATCGCTAAGGATTCTGATATATAGACTTACTTCTTTGCAAATCACAATCACTCCGGCGGCTTGCAGACCTTGCATGGCTGGTAATATTTTTTCGCATCGGTGAGCGGGATGGGTATGGCGCTTTTGGTGAGGAAACGGCAGCAAGCATCGTCGGCGATGCGTGGCGCGGTGGTATTTTGTTCCTCGCCTTGTGATATAGACGGTGTCCTCCGTCTTCCGTTCGACGGAGTCGGCAATACAGCCGATCCTCTTTAGGAACGCTGGGCCGGACGCACCCGTTGGGGTCTGTTAAAGGAATATCTCAATGATCCAGGACGAGCAAGCACTTCAGGAATTGGAAAATAAATTTCCGTCGCTATCGGGCGCGGCATTTTCGGCTGCGTATAAGAAGACGATAGAGTCCGGAAATAGTGTGCTGATCGCGGAAGAGGGTTACATTTATGAAGTTTTTCCGGATGGCACTCGCAAGAAAATTAAGAAGATCGAACTGCCGACTCGGGTCGAGCCGGGCAAACCCATTCAAATTCGTTGAACGCGATTCCTCGCATCCGCATATTTGCCGGGCCTAATGGCTCTGGCAAAAGCACCTTTAAATCGCTTCTCTCCGCCGATTTATTAGGTGTGTATCTTAACCCCGATGAAATCCAAAGCGAGATCGAAAAAAGCAGCTGTTTAAGTCTTGCCGTACATGGAATTTACTCTTCCTCCGAAGAGGTACGTGAATTTTTCGAACGTTCGTCTCTATTCGGTTTAACGCAGTCGTCCATTTATCCCGAATATGCCGACGGGTTCCTGACCTTTAAAGGTATCGCGAACATCGAGTATCTCGCGGCGGCGGCAGCGGATTTTATGCGGCATAAGCTGATGGAACAACGTAGAACATTTACGTTCGAGACCGTGATGTCACATCCGAGCAAGATCGAATTGCTTGCAGAGGCGCGCGGTAAAGGATATAGAACCTATCTCTATTTTATCGCTACGGATGATCCGATGATCAATATTTCCCGTGTGCATCAGCGCGTCGCACAAGGTGGCCATTCTGTACCCGACGAAAAGATTGTCAGTCGGTATCACCGGTCACTGGAGTTGTTAATGCCGGCTATCTGGCAGACGGACCGCGCATACGTGTTCGATAACTCGGTTGATGGACAAGAACGCACATGGCTCGCAGAAATCACGAACGGCACAACGCTTGTGATGAAGGAAAACAGTGTGCCTGCTTGGTTTAAGCGAGCGGTCCTTGACAAGATTGGTCAGTAATTTACGGCGGGAATTTTCTGCGCCTGCGCGGCGATCGGGAATGAGCATTTTTGTTCCCCTCCCGTACGCGGGAGGGGTTAGGGGAGGGTGTGTCGTGTGCCCAATGCGTTGGAATAAACCGACACCCTCCCCCGGCCCCTCCCGCAAGCGGGAGGGGCGAATAGAAAAAATTTCAAGAAATCTTTCGGAACCGCTTGACTTTTGCTTTTGTAGTGCGTATATTAGTACGGGACTCTGATAGGCACCAATTGTCTTATCGAAGGCAGCACTTTTGCTCCTTGAAAACAGATGTAGGAATTGGCGAATTTGACACGCGGGAGTACGTCAAAATTTTTCAAAGCAGGCTTTCTTTCCAGAGGAATGCCCAAAATGAAAATTAAACGTACTCGCCGAGGAAGAAAGCTATAAAGAATTCTTACGGTTTATGAAAAACAAATGCGTTTGCGCGATTTATTTTTCGAGACGCGATCTCTTCAGCCGTGCCGCGAAGAATCCGTCGCAGCCTCCGGTATCGGGACGGGTGCGGAGGGCTTCCTCCACCACGAATTCTTGATGCTGGCCGGTAAACCACTCCATTTGCGCTTCACCTTCCTCCTTTAAGAGCGAGCAGGTGGCATATAGCAGCGTTCCGCCGGGCTTGACAAAATGGGCATTCTCCTCCAGGATCATTCGCTGCTTTTCGACTAACTCGGTGAGCATCTGTTCCGTGAGCAGCCATTTGATGCCGGGATTTCTTCGGAGTGTTCCGGTGCCGGTGCAGGGCGCGTCGAGCAGAACGAGATCGAACCATGCGGCCTTGTCGGGGCCGAGCATTCGTTCCCGTTGATCAGGCAAAACGATGCGAATATTTTGCGCTCCGCTACGGCGCGAACGCTGCTTCAAAGCTTCGAGCTTATGAGAATCGGGATCGGTAGCAAAAATTTCGCCATGATTTTTCATCAGCGCAGAGAGGTGCAGCGTCTTTCCACCCGCACCGGCACAGGCATCGAGCGCTTTGATCGCAGTCTTGCGGATGTGCGCGAGTGGCACGACGAGCTGGCTTGCTTCATCCTGCACTTCGAAGGCGCCGCGTTGAAATTCCGGAAGGCCGAGGACATTTACCCGCTTGGAAAGTACAAGCGCATCCGGCGCGATTTCGGATGGAGTCGTTTCAAGCCCAACATTTTGAAAGTCCGTATAGAGTTCTTCCCGCGAAGTATGAAGTGTATTGGCGCGAATGGCGGTCGGCGCTTCGCCATTGAGCGAAGT
>DASRZC010000192.1:0-18188 GCA_035686785.1 Kapaibacterium sp. (SeqCode) | reverse complement strand
ACTGACGCTGCCCACGGGCGGAGTGGTCCAGCTTGCAATCGTCGATGTGACGGGCAAGGTCGTCGAGACCGTGCTCGACCAGCGCATGGGCGCCGGAACCTTCGATGTTACGCTCGACGCGAGTTCGCTCGTGAGCGGAACGTACTACTACCAGATGACCGCCGGCGGTGTAACGCTTACGCGGCAAATGATGGTGATCAAATAGGTTTCTTCAAGAGATTAGATTGAATTATTCAGGGCTTCCCCTCGTCCGGGGAAGCCCTTTTTATTGCCTGTCAGCAATTTTGCCCCTATAGCAGTGGCAAATATTCCCCGGCTAATAGCCTTGCTTTAAAGAAAGACTTTCTTAGGGCCACTTTTTTTGTGGCAAAGTTGTTGTTAAGAATACTGTGATGAGAGAAATCACGAATCGGCCTCTTTTTCCAGATTCTACCGGAAAAATAGGCATAAGAAAATTTGGAGAGGATGTAGTATGAATGACCAGGATCTAAATATAGCCGCGAGCGAGGCCACGGGCCCGACCCGCGATTACCGTGACGAACTACGCGATCTGCTGGACACGGCGCACAACCAACGAGGCCTAACCCGCTACCGGCTCTGCAAGCAGATGGGGATCGACAGCGGCACGCTCTCGAACGTGCTGGCGAAACGGAGGCATTTTTCGATGGAAAAGCTCGACCAGATTTTGGGCTTGCTCGGCTACCGCCTGACCTTCGCCGGGGATCCGAGCCGCGCGCCAAAACTGAACGAAGAAGAGCCGGCGTAACCTTTGCGCGGTATTTGTAGCGCCGGCTGATCGTGGGCGATCATCCGGCAATACCGAATTTTTATAATTGTCCGAATACGTTGGCGCTCTTCATCGAGCGAAGGCTCATGCCCGGCACATGCTCGGCAAAGTAGGCCTGAAAAAAGGAGTGAAGCTGACGGAACTCCTTCTCGCCAGGTTCCGCGGATGTTTCAGCAGGCTCTTCCTCCAGCCATCGCAGCAGTTCGAGCAAATGCGGCGAAAACTCACTCGATTCCCTCACGTCGATCTCGAATCCCACCTGTTTTAAAAACCGGAGATAAAACCGAAGTTGCAGAAATGGCGCTTCGCGTTCTTCCGATCGCGCGATCGTATGGAGCGTCCCGGCCAGAAGATCGAAGAGTTCCTCGTTGGCTTCCTCATCGTGCATCGCATGGAGCATAAGTTCCACAATCGCCATCGCCGCCTCCATTTTTTTCAGGCTTTGCATAATTCCCGCATTCGAATCGAGGGTTTCCGCTTTCGAAAGGAGATTCAGCGCGTCCTGCTTCTCGCGTTTGTAAAAGACCACCGTGGATCGCGCGAACATTTCGAGCGCGCCGCCAAATTTGCTCTTCATTTCTCGCGCGCCTTTGGCGATCACATTCAGCTTGCCGAAGCCGCGCGTATAGAGCGTGACGATCTTCGAGGTTTCCCCCTGCTTCCGCGCGCGCAGAACAATGGCTTCCGTCGTGACGATCATACGAGTACCGAGTAACGAGTAGCGAGTAGCGAGTGTTCGCCATGTGCCTCGTAACTTATTACTCAGATTCCCATCCTGAAAATCCATCCAATCCGCGTAATCCCGGTTCAGGATTCCTCCGGTAGCTCCGCAAGGCTTTCCTTGATCACATCCAACGCCTCGCCGACTTGCACTTCCTTGTTCTCCATCTCGAACGAGCGGACGGAAAAAACCGGCTGCACGGCATTGATGATCGCTTGCGCTTTTTTCGGATCGCCTTTCGAGAGCTTCGCGAGATTCGAAAGCACGTCTTCGGCATAACGGTATTCGGTATGCTCTTCGATGACAGGCATCCTGCCGCTGCGAATATCCTTTTTGGTGGCGGCGGGGACCGCTTCGCTTTTCAGCAGCATTTTTTTTAGCTCGTCGATAAGCGCGTCCATTTTTGCCTCCGGGATGTCATGGACGAGCTTCGGATTGAACTCGAAATGCTTGATCTCATCAATATCGATCTCGACGCCTTGCTTTTCTTTTAAGTCCATGATCTTGCTGGCCCGTTCTTCGTCGATGATCGCGTATTTTTTCATCGGGACGATCAGCGCCTTCGCATCGTCCGTCGTAACGGTGAAGGCATTGGGTTCTCGGCCGCTTTTGACCACATCGGTGAGCCACTCCGGGATCACGCTCGAAAACATGACACGCCGTGCGTGTCCCGTGATCGAACCGAGCACGCGGTTGAGCGCATTCAGCGCGCCCAGCACCTTGAGCGCGCTTGCCGCCACGCGCTGCTTTGTGCCCGTCAGCGTATAGATTTTCTTGCGCTTCGGCTTCGCCGAGCGAGTGGCGGATTCCCGGACCGCCTCCGATATAATATCGCGCATCTTTGCCATACCAGAAAGCGTGCGAGCCGCGTGCCGAACCGATATTTCGTCCAGAATGAGACAAAAAAGGGACAATCAACCCCGGCAGATTCAATCCTTTGGAAAAATATTACCGCTTTCTTAATAAAAGCTTGGCGGTCGAGAAATTTATTTTTCGATTTTCCGGTGTCGACTATTGTTAATCGCATATTAGAAGATTCTTAGATGGGCACCCATTAAGGAAATTATTAAGTATGAATTATTAAGTATGAAAAAATCGAAGATGGCGATTTTTCAAGGAGAAGAAAGTTGTTCATTAAATGACAATTCAATTGAGAATTGATGGGCACCGATTTTCATCTGGAATGGGTCTCTTCTTTATTCGAAAAAATAATTGCGATAATCGGAAGTTAATAGGAACGAGGCGGCGTTAGTAGGATTAGCATTTTGAAGTCCCGGAGATTGCCACGCTCGCAACGAGCGCCCCATTCCGGAACTCGCATACACTATATTATGAGGGAAGTAACGGCAAACGAGTGATGCGGACCGAGGCGAACGGTCCGCGGATGACCAGTCATCCATCGACCATTTTTTCTCCTTCCTTTTATTCGTTCCCACTTCCCGCTTTTTGGAACACACTTTCACAAAAGGAGACAGCATTATGCTCATTACGTTTGAAGGGATCGATGGCTGCGGAAAGTCATCTCAGGCGAAACTCACGGCCGACCGGTTGAACGATCAGGGTATCGAATGCCTACTGGTTCGGGAACCCGGCGGCTCGGAACTTTCGGAACAGATTCGTTCCGTGGTTTTGAATACGCATCACGAGGCTCCGATGTCCCACGCGGCGGAACTATTGCTTTTTGCCGCAAGCCGCGCGCAGTTGGTGGAGGAAGTGATCGAGCCGGCGCTCCGGCGCAACGCCGTGGTCATCTGCGACCGCTTCACCGATTCGACGATCGCCTATCAGGGCTATGGGCGCGGGTTGCCGCTCGCCTATATTCGCACGATCAACGATCTTGCGACCGGCGGATTAGTTCCGGACCTGACATTCCTGATCGACGTGCCGATCGAGCTTGCGATCCGACGCCGCAAAGGAATGGGCGACGACCGAATGGAATCCGAGAGCCGGTTATTTTTCAGCCACGTCATCCAGGGCTATATGGCACTTGCGCAAAAGCATCCCGACCGCATTCACGTTATCGACGGCACCGATTCGATGGAGGACATTCATCACACGATCACCCGTCTTGTGGAGTACGAGCTGGGAAACGAATTACGGCACGCGCATAGACTGGCGAATCGCCCGCGACGTGCCGAAACATCCGCGCTTCCCGCCACGGGGGATTTCGATTATTCGTTCGAAGCGGCGGAAATGACCGCCTGAACAGGTAGCCGCGTGTAGCACCCGGAATGTACTTCGGGTGCTACACGCGGCTCCATGAATCAGCTTCATTCTTAACTCTTAAACGTTCCTATAATTTCGCCTTCGGCAAGGATGTGCCCTTGCATCGCGCTTTCGAGTTTATCGTGCGTTGTTTCGCCCGGAATGTTAATTTCGGTGTCGAGCGCGTAAAGCCGGAAATAATACCGGTGAGCCTTGCCGGCGGGTGGGCACGGCCCCATGTAGCCCAATTGCTGCGCACTGTTCGTGCCCTGCCGCGCGCCATTGGGCAGTGGGTCACGCTTCGCGATATTTTCGGCAAGTCCACGTTCACTCGCGGGAATATTATAGATGACCCAATGGTAATACGTTCCATGCGGCGCGTCCGGGTCCTCGATGAGGAGCGCGAAGCTCTTCGTTTCCTTCGGTGCTCCGCTCCATGCGAGCGCCGGGGAAATATCCTCTCCCTGGCAGGAGAAGCGTTGGGGAATGGCCGCATTGTTTTTGAATGCGGTCGAGGTAAGGGTCATGGTGGTTTTCGTTCCGGAAGAGCTATCCACTGTCATCGTGTTGCCGTTGCCGTTCGTCTGATTTTGCTGTGCTTTCATTTTACAACCTCCTGTGAGTAGTATGAGAATAAGGATGAGTGTGCGTGTACGCATGGAAGAAATCGAAGATGCAAATGCCGAACCCAGACCAGGATTTACAAGATTTTTATCAGGATTTTCAGGATGGGGAATAATCAAATATTGGCCCGTTAATTATGTTTAGCAATTCTAAGCATTGCCTCGACAATAGTCTCTTTTGCTTTGCTCGAAAACACGGGAATATCCTGCTTACGTTTTCGAAGGAGAGGAAGAATTTCCTCCGCGCGGTCGATAGCGATCATTCGTCCTTCGTCGATCAGCCACCGATCGACAGCGCCCATCGGGCCTTTGAAAATTGTAATGGCCGGCACCCCCAGCGCGGCGGCTTCGCGGATCATCGTGCCGCCGCCGGAAATCGCAAGATCGGAATGATACAAAAGATTCAGGCCGTTTACGACAGTCGGCGGAACAATCACGTTTGGGTGTCCCGCAAAACGTTTCGCATAAACCGCCGTGTTGCGGTCGCGCGGTACGAGGACGATCTGAACATCTTCACGCGCAGTGAGCAATTCCATGATCGCATCATACAAATGAAAGGATTCCTCGCTCCGGTAATGCGCCGTGCGCGAGGGCGGGCGAATGGTAACGATAATGCGTGAAGGATCCAAATTCAATTCGCGAACGATCGCGTCATCGGGTTGAATACCGCTCACGTAAACATCTTCTTTGAGTCCGGGATAGGTGAGATGTTTTTCTTTCGTCAGTCCCAGTTTTTCGAGAGTGGAAAATGGAATCGCTTCCGGAGTCATCACGAAGGTGCTCAGCCGGTTGAAGAGCGCCACGCTCGCGCCTTCGTAATCGTAAAGCGTGAGCGTGGGAACCCGGAGCATCCGCGCCGCAAGCAGCAGCCCGCGCGAGCCATGACCGACCGCGAGCGAAACGTTGCGGCCGCGCATCCTCCAAGCCAGCCGTGCCGCGCGTTGGAAGAGTCCGAATGTTTTTAGGAATCTCGAGCGCCCGTATTGCCCGCCAACGATACGCGCATTCAAACCCGCATTCGCGACTAAGGCACGAGTTTGTGCGAAATCGCGCGCGGTAAGGACGACCTCGCATCCCGCGCGTTCCAGTTCCGAAATAATCGGCAGGAAGAATGGAACGTGCGGCGAATTTTCGAGATCGATCCATACAGTAACGAGTGGACGAGTAACGAGTAACGAGCGGGAGATGCTCGATTCATCATTTAATTGCTCGTTACTCATCACTCGTTACTTCGGCAAGGCCGCGAAAAATCCAGGCATTCGACCAGCGAATGTAGGGAATGCGATTCGTGAACAGCCGGTGGCGTTGATAGTAGAAATATCCCTTCGGAGATCGAAGATGGCGGATGGTCCATTTCGCAATGCGCTCTGCCGTCTCCTTCTCGCCGAAGGTACGGAAGGTCACCATCGCTTCGCCAAGCGCGTGTGCGTCGATAGGATACCGTTTGTTTGGAAAATATCGAATCGCGTAGTCCGGTTCGAGAAACGTTCGGCGGTAATATTCGAATCCACGACGCGCAGAGTTCACAAGGCGCTCGTCATGGATTCGATCTGCGATGGACTTCAGCGATGTAATTACAAAGCCCGTATGAAACGAATCGGTCCACCGCTGCGAAGCTTCGAGTCCGTAGTCCCACCCGCCGTCCGTGCGCTGCGCATTCGCAACAAATTCCGCCGCGCGGCGGGCAAGCTCGATAGAGGTCCGATTGGAAAGCAGCGCTCCTGCTTTCAGCAAAAATTCCGCGCCGAGCAACGACGCATTGAAGACGATCTGAGGATCGTTCTCGGCATAGCCGAACGCCGGGCCTTCGGTTTCGAGCGATACAATATAGGAGGCGGTCCGGCGGATCGCTTCCAAAAGTTCCGGTGAGGGAGCATGTTCGTTCCATTCGAGAAGCGCGGTGCCCACAAACGCAGTTGTGACGATATTCGGCGTATGCTCGCGCAGGTAATGCGTTCGCGATTGCCAGGGAAATGGGTATCCCCATCCGCCCGATTCGCGCATGGAAGCGAGCAGGCGTCCGGCAAGCTGCGCGGCATCGGATTCCCATTCGGGCGTCGCCGCGTCTTTGGCGCGCAGGAGTCCCATCAGAAACAGCGCGAGCGCCTTGGGGTTTTCCGCGCGCGGCACGCGGAGCAGGACGCGCACATTAAGAAGGGAACGCCGGCCAAGTTGCAGCGCCACAAGCCGAGCAAGACGCATGGAACTCGATGTCTTAAAGCGTCCGAGATCGCGAAGAAAGGGTGAGGTAAGAATGTCATGCGGATCGTGGCCGGCGAAGTCTTCGCTCTTCGCCCATTCGTATAATTCCGCGAGCGCGCCCTGGATACTGGGCGCTACGCCCTGACCAACATCCGAAAAATCGTCCACGTTATCCCTCTAAATCCGTGTAATCGTGGTTCTGAACGGCGGTAATCGCGATCATGTTCACGATGTCGCTCACGCTCGCGCCGCGCGAGAGATCGTTCATCGGCTTGCGAAGCCCTTGCAGCACGGGGCCAATGGCCTGACCCATGCCAAGCCGCTCCGCGATTTTATAACCAATATTTCCGGCATCGAGATTGGGAAAGATGAAGACATTGGCCCGGCCAGCGACCGTGCTCTCCTTTGCCTTGCGGGCGGCGACGGTGGGAACGAATGCGGCATCGAATTGAAGCTCTCCATCGATCGCAAGCGTTGGTGCTTTCGCGCGCGCAAGCGCCGTCGCCTCGATCATTTTTCCCGTCGAATCGGATTGCGCACTGCCGAGGGTGGAATAGGAAAGCATGGCTACATACGGCCCGTTTCCCGTTAGCGACTGGTATGTTTTCGCGGTTGAGATCGCGACATCGGCAAGCTGCGCGGCAGTGGGATCGACGAGCACGGCGGCGTCCGCAAACGCGAGACTAAATTCATGTTCTCGAACTTCGGGGATGGGCGGGAATGAAAGCAGGAACATGCTCGAAAGCGTCGAGATGCCATCCAAAAGCCCGATACCCTTGAGCGCGGCACGAATGACATCGCCCGTCGTCGAGAGCGAGCCGGCAATCATGCCATCGGCATATCCCGCTTCGACATACGCCGCGCCGAAGAGCAGGTCGTTCGAGCGGATTTCTTCGAGCGCGGCATCCAGCGAGGCCAGTTTCTCTTTTCGGCGATGATAATAACGAGTGGCGAGATTTTCAATCTCCGGAAACGAGGATGAAGAAATTATTTCCATCCCCTCTAAAGAAATTCCCTGAATGGCCGCCTCCCGATGGAGAAGTTCCGAGTCGCCGATAAGAACGGTGTCCGCAATTCCCTCCTGAATGGCTACTCGCGAGGCTTCCAGAATGCGCGCATCAATCGCATCGCCGAGCGCGATGCGCTTCCGTGCCCGGCCTGCATTTCGTTGAATTTCCTCGAGGATTCTGGCCATATCAGAACGGGTGAATCGAATCGACTTGATCGCCGGGAGTGCGCGAAAATACCTGTTTCATTCCGCTGGTGACTTCCGCCCAAATCGTGTAATGCGCATCCAGGTGCGGGGTCGGACACTCCGTAATGAACCATTGCGACCCTTCGGTATCTTTTCCGCTGCTTGCCATTCCGGCGAGGCCTTCGCGGTCGTATTCATGCGGCGTGAACTCGCTTCGAATCAAAAAGCTGGGCGCGCCATAACCCGTTCCGGAGTGATCGCCAGATTGTATTACAAAGTTGGGAACGACTCGATGCACGATATTCCCCGCGAAGTAATCCCTTCGCGCGAGCCGGACCATATTCAACACCGTCAGCGGCGCTTCTTCCGTGAGCAGATGAAGTTCGATCGATCCCTGGTCGAAGTTGATGATCATTCTTGGCGGCATGTGCTCGAGCGTATTCCAATCGATATGGCTTACCCGTGGGAGCCGTGCCGGAAGCACGGCATCAGCTCCTTCTATTCTTCGGATTGAGGACGCAATGGAATCCAGCAGCACATAGTCGGCCCAATGATTCGCGGAATCATAGGCAATGCGAAGAGCGTGGGCGGCGGTTTGTGCGGTATCGCTCAGCCACGCATCGGCCTCGACCACGGCCAGCAGTTGTGCGCGAGACTGCGGCTCGGAAAATCCGGCTATATATTTCGCAACAAATTGGCATGCGTCCGCGCGCCGCTTAGGGGTATTGATAATACTGGTATCCTGCATGGCACTCATCGCAACGGTCACAACTCCGGGGTCCGGATCGGCATCGCTGATATGGACCAGCAGCCCACGAAAAAGATCGGCGGTATGATTGGCTTCGAGTTGCGCGCGGAAGGCGGGAAGATGCTTAGCACGCTGCCACATACTATCCATCGCTTCCAATTGGGCGATTTGTTCGATGGGAGTAATCATGGGCATCGTCGTAAGGAGCGGGGAGAAATAGATGGTGTCCGCAAGCGTGCCGGCGGCCTGAATAGCATAATTCCGGATAACCGGTATATTGAACGACGCATAATTCTGAATCGCGTTGTAGAGCGATGGGGTATTGAGCCGAGCCGCGGCTACCGTCAGGCGGGCGGCAACGATTTGCGCAACCTCTTCATTTCGGCCATCCGTGCCGTTGAAGCCATCGAGCCACGCCCGGAGCGTGACGGAATCGGCGGCGGTGAGCGTGCCGGAGGTGACAAAATGATCGACCACATCGCCGGCCGTAAGCCCCAATTGCGTGGCAATCGTGCTATCGCGAAGCGCGCGGGACACGGCGAGTTGCAGTGTTTCGAGCATCATTGAATCCAGCGACGGAAATTGGGAGAAAGCCCTCAGGATGTTGACGCGCACGCGCCAATCTTCCTCGCCACGGTAAGCTTCGGCGAGCGCCGTATCGGCTTCGGCATTGTGAAGCTTCCCCAGCGCCGATGCCGCGAACATGCGAACATTGGGCGAGCCTTGATCGACAATTAAGATCTTTAATTTCGCAAATCTTGAAGCAAGGTCGAGCGAATCATCCGCGCGCGCAAAGGCATAAACCGCCCGCCAGCGAACTTCGGGATTATTATCGTCCGCCAAATGATCGAGATCGTTCATCATGCGAAGGCTCACCTCATGGTGGAGCGCAAACTCCACATACGCTCGCGCTTCCGTCATGGCGTCGATTTTTTTCCTATCCACGAGGGTTCCGACGACCGTAACGGCGGAAGCGCTGTCCTCTTTCGGCGCGGTCCGAGCGATAGCCTCCAGACATTCCGCGCTGGGATGGGTCAGGGCGGCAGTGACGAGCGCCTGATATGTTTTTTCATCGGGACCGAGAAGGCCCAGCGCAAAGGCTTCCGCCTCGGAGACGCTATCGCGCATCTCCGCAAGGAATGCCTGGACAAGTGCGGCGCGGACGGTTGTATCGCCAATGTTGCCGATACCGATCGCGGCCCGCCAGGCCGTCCGCGTATTCGCGTTCGTGAGGTAGGGGAGCAGGCTGTCGGCATCGCGGCGCTCGTCGGTAATGGTGATGATTCGCCGCTCGTCCCGATTGAACGTGACCTGCGCTCGTACCGGAACGGACGATAACGTAAGCAAAACCAGCAACGAGGAGAGTGTGTACTTCATGTCTTCAAAAAATAAATGCAATCTCTGATAAAGTCATTTTTATCGTCATTGCGAGGAGCACGAATCGACCGAAGGGAGATTCACGCGACGAAGCAATCTCCGGAGATTGCTTCGTCGCCTTCCATTCGCTCCACTCATGGAAGGCTCCTCGCAATGACGATCTGATCTGTCGATGTAGTCACGGATTCCCAAACTATGACGAAAGAATAATGCGTTTGATTCGGCTATTCTGCAATCAAACGAAGCCGCGAGTTGTAAACAGAATATATTTTTTATCCACATTACGCTTCAAACGCTTGACTTTCGAACATCAATTTCTTTTTTTATATTGATTTTTCTTGCGGCGTAGCGATGCGTCCGCTCCTGAACTAAACTCTAATCCATCATGCATGTAGGACTCTTAGCCAATATCAAGCCGCAAATAAAAGGTTACCGTGAACGCAGCATCACGACCCCACCGAGGCGTGGAGCGCTCCTGCCGCCGCAGATGATCGAAGATCTTTACGCCGAGTGGGACGCGCCGGAAACGATCGAGGCCGTTCGGCAGGCGCTTCAATCGCATCCCGATGTCGAAATCGAAGTGATCGAGGCCGTGCCGGACCGCGCGATCGACCGGTTGCTCATCAAGGATTTCGACATCGTCTTCAATCTTGCCGAAGGATTCGGTGGCTCGGCGCGAGAAGCGCAATTTCCCGCGCTGCTCGAAATGCTTGGCATTCCCTACACCGGCTCCGGCCCGCTTGCGCTTGCCATTGCGCTCGACAAGGCCCGGACGAAAGAAATTCTTTCCTATCACGGGATTCCGGTCGCGCGCTTCATCACGTCCAGCCGCCCGATCGGATCAATTCGCGCGCAATTGCCCGGTTCCGATTTCCCATTTATCGTAAAGCCGATTTCGGAAGGTTCTTCCAAGGGAATTCGAAATTCGTCCTTCGTTACCAGCTTAGACGCGATGAACCACGAGATCGAGCGCATTGCCGGCGAGTATAACCAGCCGGCGCTCATCGAAGAATTTTTGCCGGGACGCGAGTTTACCGTGGCCGTGCTCGGTACAGGTCCGAAAGCGCGGGTGCTGCCGATCGTGGAAATCAATTTCGGCGAGCTTCCGCCCGAAGCGAATAATATTTATTCTTATGAAGCAAAATGGATTTACGACGTAGCCGAGCGTCCGCTCAATATCTTCGCTTGTCCCGCCGATATTTCCGTGAAACTGAAGGACGAGATCGAGACCGTCGTCCTTCGCGCCTTCGAAGTACTCGATTGCCGGGACTGGGCGCGCATCGACGTTCGGCTCGATGGTCGTGGCCGCGCGAATATCATCGAAGTGAATCCACTGCCGGGCATTCTTCCGAATCCCGAAGAGAATTCCTGCTTCCCCAAAGCCGCGCGTGCCGCTGGCCTTACCTACGAAGCGATGCTCCTTTCCGTTTTGAAATCCGGCTGCGACCGGTATGGGATTCCATTCAAATTCGAACCCAAACATGCCAGGTAGGAGTGGCGAATGGCGAGTAGCGAGTGGCTAGGGAAACACGTTTATTGCTTAGAGCAGGGAGAGCATTCAATGGCGGATAGTATTCTAAAGAAGAAGTCGTTTAAGTTCGCATTGCGCATTTTGAAACTTCATTTGAATTTCGTGGAAGTTCGGAAGGATTTCACTCTTTCAAAGCAGATCTATCGCTCCGGTACTTCCATCGGTGCGAATGTTTATGAATCAACACAGGCGGAATCCCGGGCTGACTTCATTCACAAGTTGAGTATTGCCCGAAAAGAGGCGGTCGAAACGCACTTTTGGCTTGAACTCTTTTTGGAAGGCGGCGTATTAAGCTCCGCGCAGGCAAATTCACTTCTTAACGATTGCGATGAGCTTGAGCGAATACTAACTGCATCCATAAAAACCGCGAAGGCAAAAGAGAGCGAGAAGAATCAAAAGCTATGAAGATACTCGCAACTCAGCCAATGGCTATTCGCCACTCGCTACTCGCCATTCGCCACTCGTGAAAGTAGCTGTAATTTATAACGAACCGCGGAACACCGCTTCGGAGGACCATTGGCTCCGGCGGTCCGATCCGACGTACCATCCACCGTCGGCGGAATTTGTCGATGCCTCCGAATTCGGCGTGCTCCTTCAAATGCGCTCGATTGCGACTGCGCTCAGCGAGCATGGGCATGACGTGAGTGTCTTCAGCGCGGACGACAATCCGAAGCGGCTCTGCTCTTTTCTTACGAACGACCGGCCCGATGTCATCTTTAACTGTTGCGAAGCCATTCTCGGAGAGTCGAGGCTCGAACTCAACGTCGCCGCGATGTACGAACTGTTTGGAATTGCATACACCGGCTCCGCGCCGCTCGCGCTGGGACTCGCGCTCGATAAATCTTTGGCGAAAGCCGTCTTCATTGCGAACGGCATTCCAACTCCTCGGCATCAATTATTCAAAGGCACCGAGGCTCCGGATCGCACCCTTCGCTTTCCACTTATTGTAAAACCGGTCCACGAGGACGCGAGCATCGGTATCGACGCCAATGCGATCGTGCAGGATGCAAGATCGCTTGCACAACGCACGCAATTTATTCAGAAAGAATTCGATCAGCCGGCGCTTGCGGAAGAATTTATCGACGGCCGCGAATTAAACGTTGCGGTGCTTGCTACGTCTCATGGAACAGCGCATGATCGATCATCTCATTTCGAGACGCTTCCGGTTTCGGAAATTACATTCGATAACGTGCCCGAGGGAATGCCGCGCATCGTGAGCTACGAAGCAAAGTGGGTGGAGGAATCGCCCATCTACCAGACGACGCTGCCGGAATGTCCGGCGAACATTTCCGAAGCGATTGCGCGCGAGGCACGCGCCATCGCATTGCGGGCCGCGGCCGCCGTGGGTTTGCGCGATTATGGGCGCGTCGATCTTCGTATGGATGCGAATGGAAATTTGTTCGTGCTCGAAGCGAATCCAAATCCTGACATTAGCGAGGACGCCGGCTTCATGCGCGCCGCGCGAGCGAGCGGGCGAACGTTCGCTGGCACAATAAATGAAATTCTTAATTGCGCCGTCGAACGTTCGAGCATTTCGAATCGGTTGAAACAGGTCGCGTAACATTTTTCATCATGATACGTGAACTCGCGCGGGACGATTGCACGGAAGTGATCTCACTTCTTCGAGCGACGAAAAATTTTTCGGAACCCGAAATCGCGATCGCTGAAGAGCTCATTGACATTTGTATCGAAAAACCGGAGCAGGAAGATTATTACGCCTTCGTGGCCGAAGTGAATGCCAGGGTCGCGGGATTCCTTCTTCTTGGCCCGACGCCGGCGACCGTTGGTACCTACGATATGTACTGGATCGCCGCGCATCCGGAGTTTCAGGGTCGAGGCATTGCGCAGGAGCTGGACGACTTCGCCGTCCGATTCGTAAAAGATCGCGGAGGGTATCTGCTCATTGCGGAAACCAGCAGCCAGCCAGGTTACGAGCGGACGCGGGCCTTCTATATGAAGCAACGGTACGAAACGCTAGCAACGATCGCGGACTACTACAAGCCGGGTGACGATTTGATAATTTTTGGCAAGCGCGTGTAGCCGTGACCTTCAGGTCACGGTCGCGGAGCGAAAAACTTCAAGTCACGGTGTGTTTTGATTCGCCGTGACCTGAAGGTCACGGCTACAAATACGGCGACAAATTTGCTTTTTCGATTCAAATGTATTATATTGCATTCGGGAAAACGATCGCGAAGGCGGTCGTGGAACCAAAGTCACCGGAAAATCCGGTGGCGCATCAGGGATGATCGATCATCCATCATAGCCGCGAATTGTGCGGCGTGATGTAAAACACTTGACACTAACACGGGCCGTGTCTGCCGGGAGGCCGGTAGCAATGGTCCGCAACAATCACATATTATGGAATATTGGCAGGAACTTCTACGCAAATCCGTTGAATCCAAAGAAGAGATCATCGCTCAATTCGGTATCAAGCCGGAAATTGCGGAGCAGCTAAACGACTTCTTTCAAACTCGCGTAAACCCGTATTATCTTTCGCTCATCCGGCACAAGGGCGACCCGATTTGGCTTCAATGCGTGCCGGACGAAAAAGAACTCGACGATCTCGACGCGCCCGACGATCCTCTCAATGAGGACGCTATGTCGCCCGTCCCGAGCATCACGCACCGTTATCCGGACCGCGTGCTCTTCCTCGTCACGAGCCAATGCTCGATGTACTGCCGCTTTTGCACCCGCAAGCGTAAGGTCGGCGATTCCTCGAAAATTTCGATGAAGTACATTCAGGGTGGCCTCGATTACATCGCCGCGCATCCCGAAATCCGCGACGTTATCCTTTCCGGTGGCGACCCGCTCACGCTGACCGACTTCATGCTCGAAAAAATCCTAAAGGGATTGCGTGAAATCCCGCACGTAGAAATCATTCGGCTTGGGACGAAAATCCCCTGCGTGCTACCGCAACGCGTGACACCGAACCTGTGCGAGATGATTAAGAAGTATCATCCGATTTATGTCAATACGCATTTCAATCATCCGTGGGAATGCACGCCCGAGGCGAAGCAGGCCTGCGAGATGCTGGCGAATGCCGGCTGCCCGGTCGGAAATCAGATGGTGCTGATGAAAGGCGTGAACGACGATGCAATGGTCGTGAAAGAGCTGATGCAAAAGTTGCTCGCAATGCGAGTCCGTCCTTATTACATTTATCAGGCGGACCTTACGAAGGGCGCGAACCACTTCCGAACGCCAGTCAAAGTCGGTTTGGAAATAATGGAAAAACTCCGCGGCTGGACGAGCGGCCTCGCCATCCCCTATTACGTTATCGACGCCCCCGGCGGCGGCGGCAAGATACCGATGCTTCCGAATTACGTCGTCAGCCACGACGAGAAAACCTGGGTGCTCCGCAATTATAAGTATGACATCTACACCTATCCCGATGTCGTCGAAGAGGAGAAGCCAACGAAGGCGCCCGCTCGCAAGCGGCCCGTCCGCGCCCCGCGCGCACCGAGGAAGAAGAAGGTCTTCAGCCAGTCCGAACCCGGACCGGAATTACACTGATTCTCTTCTGATTCCGCTGATTTATTTTGGAGGGACACGCCGCGAGGCGTGTCCCTTTTTGCGTTTAGGAACCCGATTCTTCGCCCTTCCTGCTATTCGGTATGAATCTTAGTACGGAACATATCCTCTCCACTTTGGAACGAAGTTCCGTTCGCGGCAATTATAGATAGCATGAACGGCCATCAACACCTGACCATCGAATTACCTCAGCCAGAGGCGGAGTTCGTGCGGACGTATGCAAAGCAGAATAATCTGACGGTCGATATGGTGATCGACCGGCTAATTCAGGGGCTTGAGCAAATGACGACGCGGAAAATCGATCCGGTCCTGCAATCGATGGTCGGAATGCTTCCGCCCGATACGGATGTGGATGTGGTTCGAATGCAGTACCTTACAGAGAAATATCTGAAGGATGACCATAACGATTGATCTGCTGCAGCCGCCGAGGAAAGCGGTTCGGCATTCATCATAACGAGTAATACAAAAGATTTTTCGCATTCCAACATTCCGGGAATTTCGCCCGAATTATTTCTTCGAAAATTCTTCTGAGCGGACCGAAATTATGCTGATTCTTTTCTGATGCCGCTGATCTATTTGGAGGGACACCGACTGCGTGAGCCTCTTCGTTTTAAGAAACTCGCCCTAAAATCCTTTCGGCCACTCGCTTCGAAGCTTTTTAAGAAATTCGTAGTTCGTAAGATCGTAATGGATGGGCGTGATGCTGATCTTGCGGTCGCGGATGGCAATGTCGTCGATGTCCGCGTCTTTGTCTTCCAAAACATAGCGGCCTTTGAGCCAATAGTAGGGCCGCTCCTGCGGGTCGACTCGCTTTTCGAATTCGTCCTCCCAAAACGATGCGCCCTGCTTCGTGTAGGCGATGCCCTCGATTTCTGGGGTCGGCAGCGCGGGCACATTGACGTTCAGCAGCGTGCCACGCGGAAGGCCAAGCGAGGCGACATGCGGAGTGAAGCGGCGCATGAACTCCGCTGCCGGTCCGAAATCCGCATCGGGATGATAACTCGTAAGCGAGACCGCGATCGCCGGAACATCGAGCACTGTAGCTTCCGTCGCCGCGCTTACGGTGCCCGAATAAATGATATTGACGGCGGTATTTCTGCCGTGGTTGATTCCACTCACGACAATATCGGGATGTGGCAGACCGCGCTCCGATAAAAATGTGCGGAGCGCGAGCTTCACACAATCGGCCGGAGTGCCACTCACCGCGAAGCCGAAAAAAGAGCCGTTCTTATGGAACTCCGTTACGCGCAACGGCAGGCTCACCGTTAGCGCATGTCCCACCGCGGATTGCTCCCCCAGCGGCGCCATGACGATAACGTTCCCAATCCCCCGCAACGCCACTACCAACTCATAGATGCCGCGCGCGTCGATGCCGTCGTCGTTGGTTACTAAAATGTTCATGCGAAAGAAAGCAAACGCTCCGGGCGCCGGGCTTCGTTCGGATGTATTCCCGTGTGGCGGGTCCGCCGCGGCGGATTCGCCTGCCCAAGCCCCCAAACGGAATTTGAGAGCCACGGGGAAAGATAATTCATAACTCGTAATTAATTCGTGAACCGGCTGTAACTTTCGGGCGTTAGCAGGAGTCGCTATCATAACCTCTGCTTTCTTCATCACTCCCCATTTTCTCTTTCATTTTTTATTTTTTTTCCTCTTATGAAAACTTGGAACCAATTTTATCGAGCAGCTGCCGGTATGCTCGCGATGATACTCGTTGCCGGTCTCGCCGCGCCGAAAGCCTCCGCGCAAAGGGTTACCATACTTTCTACGGAGGGATTCACCTCCGATGCGCTGCCGAGCGGATGGTCCGGCAATTGGGGATCGGCGGACAATACGGATTGGTTTTGGTCCTCGGCTGGCGAGGGAGGATACAACGGCGCGGCGATGGACGACATTTGGGATTATAACTACACGCCGCTCGCCACCCCGGCCGAGAATGTAAGTTCCTACACCAATAGTTCCGATTCCGTGTGGGTCGATTTCGATTTTTTTTGGGAGTACAATGGGTATGATCCCGATTACAGCAGCTTCGATCACATTAATATCGACGCCAATTCGGACGTGCTCGTCGATGGCACGGTGACGACGTTATATACCTACTACAATATCTCGGACTATAATTTCGATGTCGCGCAGACTTCCGCCAGTGACTGGCGGCACTATCACATTTTAATTCCCGCCGCCGACCGGACCTCCGGCATGAAGATCTCGTGGGTCTTTATGGACGGTCAGGGATTGTCGGATATTGCGATCGATAATGTTACGATCACGGCATTCAGCAAGGCTCCGGGGGCGCTTTCGCTGTTACCGAAGTCGCTCGATTTCGGAGCGGCTACGCCGAACGCTCCGGATACGCTTTACGCCACGGCCTACAGCCTCGGCGCCGCTCCGCTTCACATCACGGGCTATCGTTTTTCGGGATCGCCCTCGTTTACGCTTATAAGCGGCCCGGCCGTTGGCGATAGCATTATGCCCGGCAACAATGCTCGGTTTGCTATCCAATTCCTGCCGCTTTCGGGCGGCAACCTCAGCGGGACCTTCACCGTAGTTACCGATGCGGCGGATTCGGGCACGCAGTCGGTGAACCTTACGGGTTTCGGCGCGGTGCCGGACGTATCCTATGGCGTGACGAACTTGTTCCACCATGTCAACACCATGCTCAGCGATACTTCGCCGGAAGAATACATTCCCGTAACTTCCATTGGAGGAGGGCCGCTTCATTTTACCAACATTTACTTTATCGGCCTGAACGCGAATAATTATTATGTGTCCCGCATGCCGAGGAACCCGTTGCCGGTCGATGTGACGGATTCGATCGGCATTCGCTTCACGCCCACGTTCGAAGGAAGGCCGGATGCAAGCGTCGTCATCAATACGGACGCGGCGAATAAACCGCTCGATACCATCTCGCTTTTTGGCGTCGGCGTGCTGCCGCATTTGGTGATTACCGTTCCGCCGCCGGGATCGGGGAATACGGTGATGTTCGATTCGGTCGCGATTGGCGATTCGGCCTGCCAATCCCTGATCCTCAAAAATGTCGGCTCCGACACGCTCCAAATCATAAAGCAGCTTGTCACCTATGGCGATTACGATTTTACGTTCCATCCGCTGACCGGCGCGGACACGATGATCCTTCCCGGCGATTCCGTCTTCGCCACGGTCTGCTTCAAGCCGCTTAAGAATGGGACGCGCCTCGCCACGCTCCGCTTTTTCACCAACATCCCGCCGACCTACGAAAAGCCGCGGCGCGATACCGGCGAATTCGATATCCAGG
>DASRZC010000191.1:0-17183 GCA_035686785.1 Kapaibacterium sp. (SeqCode) | reverse complement strand
GGTTATTTTCCAATTGTTGCCAGCATCCGTGGAGACATTAATAGCGCTAAACATAGCCTGTAAATCGGTCTCCTCTGCGAGTGCCATCACTTGCGTATGTGGCAGGATAAATTGGTTCCACTGTTCCTGACCACCGGGACTGACATTCCATGTTTTACCGGAATTTGAACTGGTAAAAATCACTGAATCGAGAATATTGTTTATCCCAAGATACCAACCACCATTTGGACCGCTCGCTTCAAGTAAATTCTCACGATTGCCTGTTATAAATTCTGGTCTAATGACTTCTGAATCTCTTTGCCATGTATATCCGTCATTGGAGGAGTTCCAAAGTGCAACCTGTGGTGAGTTAACGAACCCTGTGTTTCCTGTTATTGTATACAGAGAGGAATCAACTGCATAAATTGAGATAAACTTGTTGTTGTCAAAGCTTGCATTTTGCATTTTCAACCGATGCCAATGCATTCCACTATCGACAGTCTCGAATAAACCGGCGTTTGCCACATCAACCGCCATGTATCCATGGCTTGGAGAGATAAAGCATAATTGCCAGATATTACCCAAACCCTTCATTCCGAGGTTCATCAATTGCCAGGTAGCACCTCCATCCGTTGTTCTCCAAAGTGCTATCGTGTCTGAGGCAATATCTGTATTTGGACCTTGTTCACCCGGCGTGAACACAAACCCATAATTCTCCTATAAAAGTCAAGACTGACGAAATTATTCAAAAAATCGCAATTACGGGAATTACTTATAACCATATCTGGTTAATACCTGTATGAAAACTATTGAAATCATCGTCGGAGAAAACATCAGGATGCTTCGAAAACGAAAAAATCTATCTCAGGAAAAGCTAAGTTTCATTCTGAATGTACCGAGTGTGTATATTTCCAAGGTTGAAAGAGGCATAATTAGCATAAGTATCAAAAAATTGCAAGATTTTGCAATCGGTTTAGGAACAAATATGGCAAATATTCTTATGGAACGTGCGCAACGCGATGATGGAAGAGTAATTGAGCCAATTGAAGAAATTTACCGTACACATGCCAGTAGAGGCACCTACTCACCAAAATATAGGGGGAACCGAATATGAAAACTAACATTCAAGCAGAAAGTGAACAGGGAGCGGGCTTGCATAAAGAAAAGCCCTACGAATATTTGCAATTTTCGATTCAAGCACATCGTTATTCGCTGGATTTAACGCAGAAATCGCTTGCAAAAAGAGTGCAGATTAGCGTCGGGTACCTGGGGCTAATTGAGCAAGGAAGAGTGCGACCCTCTCGCCGATTAATTGAAAAAATTGCGTCTGTTTTGGAGATAAAAAGTGAAATATTGCTTGGGCCCTGGACATCATCTTCATGTACAAAAAAAGATGAATAACGACCTAAAAAGGGGATAATTTAACTAATTAATACATGAATTAACCTCAAATTATTGCCTTATTCTTTGCTTAAAAAGTGGAGCAAGTTGATCCGTGCATGCTCGAAAACCTGAGCAAAATCCCCTTCATGAGAAGGACTTTTTAAATGACTTTCGCGCTATTGCGCAGCAAACCTCATTTAAGAAATACGGTGCAGCCTCATGCACGGGAAAGGTAGCAATATCCTGCCAGTGCTGAGCAAAAGCGGTTGGTATCCAGCTAAGAAAAAAAATTGTTATTGCTGCAAACCGAAGCTTCCACATAATTTCATTCCTAAAAAAGTTTCGTCCGTGCCGGGAATTTTATTCTCAGCACGGACGAAATGGTATTCTTAATGTTGCACCGAGAGCATGGTTCGCGCATGCGAGCCTTCGTCCCCGATTGCTTCAATTATGTAATTACCCGAAGGCCATTGCGAGACATTAAGCGGAATGCCGGTTCCATTCGATTGAATGGCGACGGCATCTGCTTTCTGAACGGTTTGGCCCAGCAGATTGATTACGCGAAATGATCCAGACTTTCTCATGCTTTTCCTAACGAGGGCGCTCGTGGAAGCATTCGCGGGGTTATCGCGGAGCGAAACTCTTCGATGCTTGCGGTTCATTATAGGGAGCGACACACGAGAGGGGCCAAAAGTTACACGGTATTTCAGGCACGCACGGTTAACGTGAAAATTCACACAGACACAACAGGTTCCTAACATTGGGAATTTACATTTTTAACGGCTCTTCGCGCGGGCGACGAGGGCGGCGGTATTCCTTACTCGCCGCAACCGCCTCTTGCCGAGGATCTCGCGGCGCATCGCAAGTTCGGAGCGGTGGTCCGGTTGGATCGCGGGATGTTTCGCGCGGAGCGTCACGGCAACGTGCTTCGCATTTTTCAGGACTTCGAACCGTACTGACTTGCCGGTCAGGAGCGTGTATTCCGCCATGGAGACTGCGGTCGCATTCACGGTATTTCCGTTGATCGCGCAAACGGTATCGCCACATTGGAGCGCGGAGGATCGGTCATTCACGGTGGCATCGTCAAGTTCGGAATCCGGCGGCGTTGCTCGGATGATGGCGGTGCCGGCGGCGTTGAGCGCGAGGGTAAGCCCGAGTTCGCCACCGGTCCTCATGCTGGCGGGCACTTCTCCGCCCGCGCCCATTTTTTCTAAGTAGGCTTCGACCGGCAGCGTGTCGGCTCCCTCGATATACTTTTTATAGAAATCGGTGAGATCGGTTGACGAGTATTTCGAGATCGTTTGCACGAGCAAGCTGTCGTCGTAGGTTTTTCCGCTCGGCGCTTCGCGGTTCATGCGAAGCAGGACGTTATCGAGTGAAGAGCGTCCGTTCGTTTTCGCGCGGATTTCAATATCCATGAGGAGCGCGACGAGCGCACCGCGCGCGGTGAGCGCCGCGCAGCGACCCGAATTATACTTGCACATCTCCCACGAAATTTTTTCGAGCGACACGGCGGGGTCGTCATTCGCCGCTCGCTGCCACTGGTCGATCGCGGCGAAGAATTCCGACGGCGTCGTAAGGCCATATCGCACTTGCAAGAGCTCCGCATAATATTCTGAAACGCCCTCGGTAAACCAGAGGGAACGCGCGTCGATCGGGGTGGTATAATCGACCGGACCGAGCTGGGAAATATGGAACCGCTCGCCATCCCATGTTTTGAACAGCGTGGCGGCCAGCATGTGCCGAATCGCCGGCTCCTGTTCGCTCCAGGCGGCGCTGGGCAGCGTATAAACACTCGACGAGGGATGCGCGATAGCATGGGCCGAGCCATCGGCGGGATAGACCACAAAAAGATAACTATTATATGGCACGGTGCGGAAGAAGGAGGTCTCCGCACTCAGGATGCCACTTGCAATCTGCTGAAACGAGTCGATCGGAAACCCGCCAGGCCCGCCAGCAACGATAGCATAGTCCACGCCATTTTGGGAGAATCCGGCGACCTGAAATTTTGGCGCAATGAGGAGGGGCGCTTCGGCGAGCGATTCGTAATCGCTGAAATTAAACGCCGTCTGATGGTAGCTCGAAGTGGCGGAAGGATCGTCATCGGTCGCCGACTCGAGTGTGGTAGCGAGCATCCACTCCTTCGGCATGGTGAAAATGATCGTTCCAGGCAATCCTTTGTCGTTATCGAAATATCCGAACAGCGCCTCGGTATTTGCGAACACCCCGTTCGCGTCGATCCGCGCGAGGCCCAATTCCGGTGAGGAGCCATCGGCGTGGGAATCCTTTATCCGGTAGGTAAGCCTTGCGACATTGTTTTGATTCGGGATTTTCCATTGGTCGGGAGTGACGTGCTCGATCGGAAGCTCGTTCCCGCTCGAATCGAACGCCTGCAAATCCTGAATGAACCGGCCATAATGCACGGTACTATAAATGCCGGGCGCCCATACGGGCATCTGGAAAATCATCGTGTCCGGGCGCATCTCCAATGGCTGGACTGTGACATCGATGTAATGATCGGCCACATGCGAGAGATCGACTCGATAAATAAGCCGCTGTGCAAACGCGGTGTTCCGGTTCGCACTGCTCAGGCATAGGATGATGGTGCTTGCCAGGACAAGTGTCCTGGCAAGTTTCTGACATATATTTCTCATCTGATAAAATGAGGAGATTTGATTCGATTGGGGCGCTTCGGAGGCCCGGTTATGATAGGCTTTAGGTCAAAGCCCATGCCACCGTGGGACGGTAACGAATGACGAATTACAAATTAACGAAGACCACACATAAGACTTCCGTCTCTTAGGGATGTCATTGCGAGGGGCATTCGGCGACCGAAGGGAGCCGAACGCGACGAAGCAATCCGTCGATTAAACGAGGGATTGCTTCCCTCGATACCTCGGGACCAGATTTTTCTCCCTACGATCGAAAAATCTTCCTCGCAATGACATCATAAGAACAGAGATTCATAATTGCTTACTGTCCCACGATTCCTTTTCGGATCTCGACGGCAAGCGGCGAGGCATTGGGGTCCATGCCCTGCTCTTTCGTGGGCTTGGTAAAATTAACAGGAATATCCATCGTCTTGCCGTCGCGCTCGATGGTAACGGTAACGGAGGTAAGCGAGTCCTTTAGTGCCGCAATTTTTTCGACATTTTCGAAGGTGAGTTTCGTGCCGTTGACCGCCAGCAGTTCATCGCCAGCCTTCATGCCGGCACGAGCAAGCACATTAGCGGTGTCGAGGGAAGCGAGGACAAAATTCCCATCTCGAAACCCGAGCGACACGGAACCGGATGGCGCCGAAGGCGTGCGCCCCATCATCGCCAGATAGGTATCGACCGGCAGGGAATCGGTGCCGTGGATATAGCGATTGTAGAAACCGGTGAGATCGAGACCGGAATATTTCTCGAACAGTGGAAGGAGGTCCCGCTCGCGAAATGTTTTGCCATGTTCCGCGGCAGTATTGAAGGCGAACATGACATCGTCAAGTGATTTCTTGTTATTCGTCCGGCTGCGGATTTCAAGATCGAGCATCATCGCCACGAGCGGCCCGCGAGAATAAAACAGTGTCGCTTCGTCCAGATCGAACGCGCTCTCGTCGATCGAAAGCGCTTCGAGCGATTTTTTCTTTGCTTCCTCCGGAGCCATCGCCATTTCCTTGCGCCACTGAGCAATGTCCTCATAGAATCGTTCGGGACCGATAATGCCATATCTTGCGAGCAGCGTATGCGCATAATATTCGGTAATGCCCTCGGCCATCCACAGGCTTTTTGTCATCACGCGCTGGGTATAATCGAACGGTCCAAGCAAATTCGAGTGAATGCGTTTGACATTCCACAGATGAAAAAACTCGTGCGAAAAAATGGGAAGGAATGACTGCTTGAACAGCGGCCAGGACATATCCATCACCAGATAATCACTGGAATTCGCATGTTCCAGGGCTCCCTGAGCGAAGCTCGGCAAATGGGAAAGCGTCGGTGCGACGATTTCGAAGGTATAGTGCTTAAACGGCGTATCATGAAAAAAATCGGTTTCGGCATGGACAATCTGGCGCAAATAATAGGTGAGCGAATCCATCTTCGCCTCCGGCCAGGTCCCATCGGTCACAACCGCGACATCGTAATCCGCGCTTCCCTCCCGGAAGCCCTGTGTGATGATATGATCGGTTGCTTTTCCGCTGTCTATTCCCGGGGCCGCTATAATCGGCGCATCGGCAAGTTCATCATAGTTCCTTGCGTTGAATCGAGGTACAAATTGTTTCTCTTTTCCCGGCCCGTTGGACGGCAATGGACTTAGTGGACAGGCAAGTTTCCAATCGTTGCTAATTTCATAGGTTACTTGCGAACCAGAATTTTTATCGTCGTCATAATACCCGAAGAGCGCGGTCGCATTGGCAAAAAAAAGTGACGTGTCGATGTTCGCCATCGCGAAATAGAGACTGGTGGTATCGTCATGGGAATCGAGCACATCATATTCGATTTTCTTCACCGATTGCCCGGTGGAAATTTCCCAGCGATCATCATTCAATTGCTTCACGGCCAGCGCGTGATCGTATTTATTGAAAGCTTTGAAATTCCGGACGTATCTTCCATAATGCGTCACGCTATACGCTCCCGGCGCCCACACTGGCATTTGATAGGTTGCGGTATTGGCGCGAAAGCCCGATGGAACGAGCGTCACATGCACTTCATGCGATTTCGTATTACGAAGATCGACTGTAAATTTCAGGACGCCGCGCGCGAAACCAGCAGGCGCGACAACGATAGTGAGCATTACGACAACGGCGAGGCGACGAATAGTCATGGGCGTGACTAACCGCGCGCAACGCTGGCTGGTTCGGCGAACTAAAGCGCGTTCAATAATGCTCCTAATATTATTAATAACTAAGAAACCCATGAAACCTCTTCAAAATCTCGTACATCCTGTTCTGCTTTTGTGCTTCGGGATTTCGGCAACGGCTCTTTCTTCCTGCAGCCATAGCACGTCTCCCAATAGTGGAACCGTCACGTGGACCGTTCCCTCCATTGGAACGATGTTCATTTTTAAAGGCTCATCATCTACCGACCCACCCATCCTCGACACTTTTGAAATCACGGCGACGGGTCAGAGCATCGGCGGGAAATCGAATGTCGTTCGGCTCGTATCCAGAAACATGCAGGATTCGTCGGTAGGCTTCTATAATTTGGAACCGAATGGTGATTTTTCGCTGGGCGATTCCGGTAGCTCCGGACTTCCTGGAAGAATGCCGGAATACACGTGGCAAACGTTCCCCGTTGGCGATCCGCAGACTATTTCGGACCCGCCAGTCGATACACAAGATGGGCCGTACCATAATGTCGAGTCGAGTGTTCGTGCTTTAGTCGGAATAGAGACCCTAACCGTACCGGCTGGAACCTTTTCAGCGTATCATGCCAGGGAAATATGGAAAAACTTCAGCACACGAACGGATAGTCTCAGCGCAAACAGCGACAGCACCGTCGGGTATTTCGATATTTGGTTCGTGCCATCCATCGGAATGTATATCAAGGAAACAGACACCACCATCAATACCGGGCATTACAAGAACTTTACAACAGGTGAAGGTGATTTGATTAAATATGTACCTCGGTGAACGATAGATCTGCGGCCCTACCCGAACATTACACAAAAGTTACCTACCCGTGGATGGCACGATAGAGCAATGATTAGCGAACAATCACTATCTTCGCCACTTTTATTCCATCCGTTCCAACCAGCCGGACAAAATAAGCGCCCGAAGGCATGGCCGATGTATTCACGCGGTAATTATATTTTCCCGGTGTCATCGGTCCATCGTGAACGATGACCACTTCCCGGCCAGTCTCATCGACAATTCCCAAATGCGCCGAAGTTGCGTGAGTTTCCGAGGCATGAATGTCTAAGAAGCCCGGTGCTTGCCGTATCGTAAGTTCACTCGGAGGCAAATTGGATTCGGCAACACCTGCCAGCGTTACCTTCACACCCAGCGTCACGCCGCCACTTTCGTTCCACCACGATCCGCTCGGTGTGGTTGTAAGCTTTGCCGCGCGAACGACATAAATATTGCTGTCGGCGAGCGGAGACATGTCGGTGAATGCCGTTCCCGTGACGGGCGAAGTGTTGATTTGCAGTAGCGTATCGCCGGTCGCGCCGGCGCGGTAAATGGTATATCCAGGAACTTTAATAGAAGGAGCGTTCCATGTGAGCTTCACGCTGTTTCCTGTGACGCTCGCCGAAAGCGCGGTTGGAGGGTCGGAGAGATATTCCATCCGCAACGTTGGATCGCCCATGAGGGCGACGTGAACGCCGTTCATGGAAGGGCTTACCATATAATCGCTTAAGAGGAGAAAATTGACGCCTATCGTTCCCCAATTGATCTGGCCGGTAACGTCCTGCGAAAGCCGCGTGCAATATCCAAAGGTTTCTCCCATTCCGAGCGGATGAAAAAACCAATAGGGCCGGCCCGCCCAGCAGTCTTCCAGCCCAAATTTTGTTGCAAGTGGAGCGCGCAGGAAGTTGTCCGGGCTATCCCAATCCCCGAAAAAGCTACCGAAGAGCATATAGAACAGCGCACCCGCGCCCGGATCCGCAAACAAGGCCGTTGTTCCGACGCCGGAAGATCCTTGAAACCAGCCCCCGCCACAACCATAAGCCCAAAGATATTTCGCGGTATCGAGATAAGTAAACCAATTCCCCGCTTTTGTTTGAGCGGAGTCGTAGGCAATATCGTTGTATTTCGTATCGATATTCTGGGTGCCGACTAATGGGGGGAAGTTTCTCCATCCGTTTGTCGCAGGTGCATCGTAATCCAAGGGCAGCACATAAGGAAAGGTATCGAGCTTCCCGCCGATTTTTTCGATATCAATGCCTGCTTCGCGGATAAGCCCGAAGTTATCGTCGATAAGTGCGCGTGTCGGGACCACAAGCTGTCCCATACGAAAGGCATGATCGCGGTCGAGATATTGCTTCATAAGCAGCGTATCCGAAAGTGGGAAGCTCGGCAGATCATACAGATCCACTCGCCCTACTTCCAGATCCATTGGTGCGTCAATAGAACCTTGATCGAACTTGCCGTCGCCCGGAATGTTCTTATTTCGCGGGTCATTAGCGGTCACGTCATTTACGATGTCGTCCGTCCAGGTAGCATCCCAATTTCCATAGTACACATCCGCCGGCCATGCGCCCTGGTGATTTCCCGATCCCGGTACGTGTCCATCTGGAGCGATATCGCCCGAATACGGAACGGGAACATGCCCCAATAAAAAGACGGTACGGACGTTGTAATAGTTGTTGTAATCGTTCTGGATCGAGGCTTGGATATCCGTTACGTTATCTGTGCGGGCGACATCGTGGCGGATCACCTGCCAGCCTTCGGCACGAAGATCGGTAATCAGGCGGTCGATTTCCGTTTTGAGCGGGGACGAGTAGGTATTATCGACGATAAGTTCCACCGCGCCAGGCTGAGGCGAAGCGGGGACCGCGATGCCCGAAGCCAAAAATCCAAATACGGCATAGACCGAATCGTTTTTCGTCGAATCGATCACTCGATATTCGTATGGAGTTCCCACCAGAACGCCTTTGTCGGAATACGAGGTGTCAGCTCCCGGAAGCGTCGCAATCAAGCCCCAGAGATCGCCATTACCGAGCAAGCGGCGGGAGATATAAAAGTGCTGCGCCCTCGCATCGGCCGTCCAATGCAGCGTGATGGTAGGCGGGCTTGTTTGCACCGTTGCTTCGACGGGAAGGATATAATCCGCGGGCGATTTTTGCGCAATCGCGCGGGCGGCAAACATCGCGATGACACTTACGAAGAAAACATGGCAAAGAGTCTTCATGGTATTTTCGAATTTTTAAGTTAGTTCCGTGTTCCGCACCCGGTACATCGCCTCGATGAGTTCCCGGTAGCGCTCTTCGACCGCCTTGCGGCGAATCTTGAGCGTGGGCGTCATCATGCCATTTTCGATCGTGAATGGTTCTGGCAATACCGTAAATCTTCGAACACGCTCGTAGCTTGCAATGCCGCCTTGTAAACGCGCTAACTCCGTGTCAATAGTAGCGCGGACAGCTTCGCTCGTCCCCTCGATGTGGGCTTCGCGCAACGCGGCAACATCGGGCACGATGAGCGCGGTGCAGAACGGGCGTTTGTCACCTACGAGCATGATCTGTTCGATGAAACGCGATTCACCCAAAAGAGATTCAACCGGCGCTGGAGCGATGTTCTTGCCACCCGTCGAGATGAAAATGTGCTTTTTCCGGTCGGTGATTTTTAGGTAGCCTTCCGAATCGAGTTTCCCTATGTCACCGGTATGCAGCCAACCCTCGGCGTCGATCATATTTCGCGAGGCGTCGGGCTGATTGTAATAACCCTGCATAATGTTTGAACCACGGGCAAGAATCTCACCGTCCCCTGCAATCTTAATTTCGACATTGAATAATGGCTTCCCGACCGTTCCCCATTTTATCTTCGAATATGGATTCGCGCAGAGAACTGGTGCAGCTTCGGTAAGCCCATAACCTTCGATGATCGGGAGTCCAAACGCGGCAAATGCTCGCCCAACTTCCGGCGATAGCGCGGCGGCGCCGGAAACGAAAAAGCGGATTCTTCCGCCGGTGCGGGCGCGAATTTTATCGAGTACCAATAAATCGGCAATCGGCTTGAGAACTTTTGCAGCGAGCGGCACGGACTTTCCTTCGAAGGCGAGGCCATTCTTCGCACCTATTCGTAATGCCCAATCGAATAAGCGGCGTTTCATCGGCGAAAGCTTTTCGCGCATCCGCATGATGCGGGCATAGACGCGCTCGTAAAAGCGCGGCACGCCCGTCATGATCGTCGGGCGGATTTCGAGCAGGTTATCGGCAACGGTCTCGCTCGATTCCGCGAAGGCGACCGTCATCGCGCGATAAAAAAAGAAGTGCGAGGCGACATGCTCGAATGCGTGGCACAGCGGGAGAAACGAAAGCGCGACATCCTCTTCGGTGAGTGGCGGGATCGCGGCAAGCGCGCCTTCGATATTGGCCATGATATTACTATGCGAGAGCATCACACCTTTCGGGTTGCCGGTCGTTCCGCTGGTGTAGATGATGGTGACGGTGTCTTCCGCGGAGGCTTTTTTTGCTTCTTCTTCAAAACCAATGGACAGATTGGACGTAATGGACAGATCCCCCAGGTGCAGGATTTTCTTATTGTGCATTGCGCCGAGCTCGGTTTCATCGTTTAGCACAACTATTGTTTGCAGCGAGGGACATTCCGCTTCAATCTTTCGCGCTTTTCCCAATTGGAGGTCGTTCGAAACGATGAGCATCTTCGCGCCGCAATCGTTTACGATAAATTCGATTTGCGGAGGCATGAGCGTCGGGAACATGGGCACCCAGATTGCGCCAAGCGCGAGCGCCGCGAATTCCGCGATGAGCCATTCGGGCCGCGATTCCGAGATGATCGCGATGCGATCCCCGCGCTGGATACCCAGCCGCGCGAATCCGGCAAATACTTCCCGCGTGCGCGCGCCGAATTCGGCGAAGGTCATATCGCGATACGGTTCGCCATGCACTCGCTTGTAACGCAGATAGACGCGGTCTTTGAGCACGCCGGTGGTGTGTTGGAGAAAGGGATCGAGGAGCGTGTCTGAACTCGGATTTTTGGGATTTGAGGGATTCACAGGATTTGGGAAACAGTCTTAGGTTTGGGAAACATTTTTTAACTGCTCGATGGTGCGCAAAAGCTGAACATGAACATCTTCCGGCTGGATAACCGCTTCGAACCGAGAATCATACAGTACCGTGTCAACACGTTTCGGCTTATGAAATGTGTCCAACTCTTCTTTCGAAATTCGGATCGGCTTCTCGCGCAACCCGGCTTTCCACAACATCTCGCCGATTTCAAAAGGCGAAGTAACTCCACAATCGTAAACGTTCCAGATGCTGCTCCAATTATGATTCGCTGTCAAAACATGCCGGAGCGTTTTTTCAATGATAGCCATGCTACTCACGGAATTTGGAGTGTCAACCAATTTCGGATATTGTTGCAGTTTGAGTAGCGTGTTGCGCCGATGCGCGGATGCGGAATAGACTTGCCGCGGCCGCAAAATCGCAATATTCTCTGAATTGAGATCGAGCAGCATCGCATCGGCGGCAGCTTTCGTCCAGGCGTAAAGACACGCGGGCGAAGCCGGATCGCCTGGCGTGAACGGCTTGCCTTCGCTGGTGTATGGCCCGTCCCAAATACATCCACTCGAAAAATGGATGAAGCGAATTTTTGTCGCATGGTGGGCGCCCTCCGCGGCGCCCGCGATGCCGAGGATGCGCTGATAGAGCCGCACGGGCGCTTCGAGGTTCGAGCGCATCGCTTCGCTCGCGTTCGCTTCGCACCAGGCGAGATCGGTCTTGCCGGCGGCATTGATGACGGCATCCGGCGCAATCTCCCGGAGCGCCTCGCTCGTGAGATCGTCGATGTCGCGCGGCCAGACCTGGAGACCGAAATCCGTCAAGTCCCGCGCGAGCGCCGAGCCGATTTGGCCACGGCCAAGAAGAAGTATTTTTTTCAAACTGTAAGTAAAATCATTCAAGTGTAGAGCGTTCCCCAATCTTCCTTCACTGCCGTGATATACGCCAAACATTGCGCCGTTCGTCCCGTGTTGGTTTCCACGAGCGGCTTGAGGTGAGCGATGAACCGTTCCTGCTCCTCAGCGGAAAGCGCGGCTTCTACTTGTTCGCGTAGTGTCGATACAAGCGGATTCGGCGAGGAATTGTAAAATACTTCCCAATTGCCGGACATAAATCCAGCATTTCCCAGCGTCACATCCAATTCGAGATGGATAAATCCGAAGCCGGCTTTTTCGAGCATTTTTACCAAATCGCGCTCGTCGAAATCACCCATCGTGCTTTGCGAATCGTGCTTTGTCTGATTGGCTTCGATAACCTTTTTTCTCAGGTCTTTGATGGGACGCATATCGTACCCCAGGTAATAATCCTCTCGTGGAACGAATTGGAATCCGAGTTTTGCAATGGGTTCGAACATCGAGACTCGCCCACCTTTTTTTAGCACGCGGAAAAATTCTTCGAATGCGCGCTGCTTCTCCTGCACATAGATGATGACGGAGCGCGTCGTCACGGCGTCGATGCTTTCGGATTCCACGGCGCTTAAATCAATGGCATCGGCTTTCAGAAATTCACATCGCTCGATCACGCCCGTTTCCATTGCGCATTCTTTGCAAACATCCAAAAGCTTCTCGGAAATATCGCTGAAGATTACTTTGCCGTCGGCGCCCACTTTTTCGATAGCGCCGAAGCCAATGAGACCGTCGCCGGTTCCGACATCGAGGAGCGTCTCGCCCAATTTAAGGTGCGCGTTCGTGAGCACCCGGTCGCGCACGGGCTTCATGTGCTCGATTACCTGCCGGTGGTGCTCCTCGCTTCCGCCATGGCGATTTTTGAGGAGCCACGCGGCCCAGGGATCGAAAGAATTATGAATTTTTATTGCTTCCATAAAATAGTTCGTATATTTGTCAAGTTTATAACCATTTAGTTTAGCCATGCAAACATTCAATGTGTCGAAATCCGTCCTGTTGGTAGCTCTATTGCTCCTTTTCAGGCCATTTCCTGCTTTTTCACAATATGGCGAGTGGGAACCAGCGGCCGGACCCATCAATATCGCCGGGCTTGGAATTGCCCCGAATGGAGATTATTTTGTGAGTAGCAGCCAATACCTCTATCGCTCAACGGATCGTGGGGCAACATGGACGGCAAATCGCGCGGAGTCCCTCGAAAACAATCTCTACTCCGTGAGCGGGCCGATTCTCTTCACTTCCGCCGGCATCCTGGTGGGTGGCTGCCTGACCACCGACGATGGCGCGCATTGGATTGTCTCGAAGTATGGCCCGGCTTTTAACGGCACAGTGTTTCAGGATCCTCGCCACCAAACGCTCTTTGGAATTGGCGCTAAATACGAAGCGCATATCGGCCCCGACTGGAACGAGCCGCAAATAGTTTCCTCCGAGGACGGCGGCCTGACGTGGAACGTACTTCTTTCTACCGATCAATTGGATTCCATACAGACGCTGCTTGGTGTAACAAGCAATCATGTCCTCTTCGGCCAACGTGCGAACGGACAAATCTTTCGCTTCGATGGCAGCGCCTGGGCACGCGTCGATAGTGAAAACCGGGTGCAAGCCATCGACGAAGTGACGCCCGAAAATCTCGTAATGTTCGCACAGGCCTCCATCGTGCGTTCGTATGACAACGGCCTGACCTGGGCCGTTAGGGATAGTGCTCGAATCACGTATGAGCCGATTCTTCAGATCGATTCAACTTCGTTCCTTGCGGGAGAGAATGGCGAGCTCGTTTTCACGCACGATACGGGCCATTCGTTCCGAACGCTTCCGGGTAATTTCGGTGGGGTGACGAGTGCCATCGGGGAACAGAATATAAACTTGATACTTTTTGCGAACGCATCGAGTGTCTGGCTCAATGAAAGCCCGTCGACTAATCCAATTTTAAGTTCGGCGGTGAGTCAATACGGTGGAATCAACGACTTTGCTATCTCGAAGTGGGGGACGCTCTATGCTATTAATGGTTCCGTTCCAGTCCAATCATCCGATAAAGGTCTGTCGTGGTACGAGTGCCCGGAGACCTACGCGAGTCAACCGGTGACGGGAACGACGATAACGATCGATTCCGACGATTACCGGTATCTTTCAAATTCTAATGGGGGAGCAACCATCCGCATCAATCCTGACGCCGAGGCCGAACCTCTTCCAATCAATGGCGTCCAGCAACTTGTGGCACATCCCGATGGTTCGCTTTTAGCACGCACCGATAGCGGGAGTTTTCGTTCCACGGATAAAGGAAACACCTGGACCCCGCTCCCGCACGCTCTTCCCATCATTTTAGGAATCGATCATGCCGGAATAATTTATGGCTATGATCTCAGTTTGTATTTGCCACATCAATTATACCGATCTACCGACGTGGGACAAAGCTGGACACCGATTCTCACCCAATTCACCGACCGCATGTATTCCTTTGATCCACAATTTGGACCACTTTTCGGAGTCGATAATCAGAATAGAGTGTTCATTGCCATCGATAGTTTAGGTCTTCTGCGCTCCACGAATCATGGCGACACCTGGGATACGTTGCCCATGCCATTGGGCCTTCTGCAAATTAATCCCTATGAGCAAATTACCGGCTTTGGGATCGATGGCAATAACATCTTTTATGTTGATATTTTCGGGTATGTTATTCACAGCCGGGATGAAGGCGTTACGTGGGATGAGGGTTTCGACGAATTCAATTTTCGTTATATCGCACAGTCCCCCGACGGGAACCTGTTCGCATGGTACCCAACGGGTTATACTAATTCACCTGCAACGCCTATTGTCCGTTATGTGGGCGAACCACTTACCGCCGGTATCTCCGAGCCAGCGCCGCCATCCCGTTCCCAGATTGTCTTCCCCAATCCATTCACTGGCACTACGAACTTTCAACTGGACATCGACTCGCCCGGCCCCGTTTCGATTAGCGTCTTCGATCAATTAGGCCGCGAAGTCTGGAATGAAAATCGTACTGTTTCGACAGGCCTCCAGAGAATCGAATTCGATGGACAAGCAATGCCCGCGGCCACGTATTTCTATCGCGTTCGGATTGGGAACGAAGTCGCGACCGGCACCCTGGTGCTCGAACATTAAGACATTCTTTTAGTCTTCCAATTTTTCCTTCCAAAAATTCCAGGCTCGCACCGCCGCCGGTCGAGACAGGGACATTTTAGGCGGCTGGTTGAACATGCAGCCGTAGTCCAGCCTGATGCAAGAGATGTTGCACCTGCTCCACTGCAGGCTTCGTGACAGCGGGCAGTGGGCGTTCATCCCGCGCCGCAAGAATCGCCTGAACGGCTTCCGCGATTTCGTCCGGGGAACCGTCATCGAGAATGGCGTTCAAATAATGCGCGGCGAACTCCGGATTCTTAAGCCGCTCCGCCAGAAAATTCTCGAATGGAATCGTACTCATTTCTTGGTTGCTTTATACTCTCTCCAAAGGTCTATTGCAAGCTTAATAGTTCTCTTTTGCTCGGATTTATCACTTCCAGCCAAAAGAAGCACAAGTTTGTCGTCTTGACCGTAATATACTCGATAACCCGGCCCAACATGAATGCGCAATTCCGTGACGCCTTCTCCAACAGGTTTTGTATCGCCGAATAATCCTTCTTTCATACGATTCAAACGTTTCGCGATTTGCGCTTGCATTTCAAGCGTGAGCGAGTCGAACCATTCGTCGAAATACCATTTGCCGGTATTGCTACGATATGCTTCGACAATTCTCGCCTTCGATTCCATTACTCTTCCAGCGCCCTCACCCCCGGCAGCACTTTCCCTTCCAGAAATTCCAAACTGGCGCCGCCGCCGGTCGAGACGTGGGACATTTTATCCGCAAGATGTGCTTGTTCCAGCGCCGCCACGCTATCGCCGCCGCCAACGACGGTTGTTGCGCCGTTCGCGGTGGCCCTCGCCATCGCCTCCGCGATAGCAAGAGTTCCCCTCGCAAAATTCGGCATTTCGAAAACACCCATCGGGCCGTTCCACACAATTGTTTTTGCCCCTGCTATTTCTTTCGTGAAAAGCTCGATCGTTTTGGAACCAATATCGACGCCCTGCCAATCTTTTGGAATATTATCCTGGGAGACGGTTTTATATTCCGTGTCATTCTTGAATTCCTTTGCAGCGACCGAATCGACGGGAAGGACCAAATGGGTTTGTGAGTGATCGAGTAAAGACTTCGCGAGTTCAACTTTGTCGTCCTCGACGAGTGATTTCCCAATTTCTTTGCCTTGAGCCTTTAGGAAGGTATAAGTCATTCCTCCTCCAATCAAAACTTTATGGGCTTTTTGGAGAAGGCTCTGAATCACATCGATCTTCCCGGAAATTTTCGCGCCGCCGATGATGGCCACGAACGGATGCGCGGGATTCATAAGCACACCGCCTAAGAATTTGAGTTCCTTATCCATCAAATACCCAGCGGCCTTGACTTTTACATAATGCGTAATGCCTTCGATCGAAGCGTGCGCGCGGTGCGCGGCGCCGAAGGCATCATCCACATAGACATCCGCATGCTTCGCGAGCGATTGCGCGAACGCGGGATCGTTCTTCTCCTCTTCGGCATGGAACCGAAGATTTTCAAGCAAAAGTATTTCGCCGGGCTGGAGCGCCGCGGCAAGCTTCTCTACTTCGGGGCCGATACAATCGCTCGCGAAAGTAATGTTCACCTTCACGAGTTCTTTCAAATGCTCGAAGACTGGATTCAGCGAATATTTCTCCTCCGGCTTGCCCTTGGGTCGTCCAAGATGGCTTGCAATAATGAGCTTCGCATTGTGCTCAATGAGTGCCTCGATCGTCGGCAGTGCGGCGCGGATACGGGTGTCGTCTGTGATCGTATATGGCGCTTCTTTTGTGAACGGCACGTTGAAATCGACGCGGAGGAAGACACGCTTGTTCGAGACGTCGATTTGGTCAATGGTCTTATAGTTCATGTTCGTAGCCGTGGTCTTTAGCCCACGGTGTGTTTGCGCTCCGCGACCGTGGGCTAAAGCACACGGCTACACGTCATGTGGCTTCCGCGAGTATCGCGTGTAATTCCTGCACGCTCCGGACCGTTCGTTCGCCTTTTCGCATGGAGCTAATTGCGCTCACGACGCTCGCCGCCGCCGAAAGCGTCGTAATAAACGGAACTTTATGCTCCACCGCCGCCCAGCCGATCTGGTATTCCGCGATACGCGAAATCTCGCCACTTGGCGTATTGATAACGATCTGCACTTCGCGGTTCTTGATCGCATCGACGAT
>DASRZC010000190.1:0-6427 GCA_035686785.1 Kapaibacterium sp. (SeqCode) | reverse complement strand
ATTCCGCGACCGACTTTAGCACGCAACTCGGAAGGATCACTGCCGGGAACACCTATGACCTTCCAAACGATGCGGTGTATGCCACAAAAGGCTCGCGTGTCCTGCTGGTCAAGACACAGGATGGGAATTTTGCGAAGATCGAAATCGTCCCGGACGCTACGACGGGACAGCTTTATTCAGGATCGGGGACAAATAAGTATGTCACGGTAAATGTCTCGTACCAGCCTACCGCGGGCCAACCATACGCCGCCCGACCACATTCTCACTTCTCCGGAAAACCGGTCAGAATTTCGGCTAATTAATCCTAATGGGATTGCCATTGGCTTTTAGCCCTTCTCGAATTCGAGAGGGGCTTTTTTTTGGTACACTTAATGCAATAACCCCATCTGTACATTAGCATTTCGAAAACCAAAAAATTACAACCATCATGGTAACATTACAAACCATTCATAGCTTCGTGCGGGACCCGCTTACGGACAAGCTCTTCCATAAATACGTCAGCGATCCGAAGGCGCAGCGCATCTTCGATACGTCGGTACGGCTTATCGAGCTTGCGGTCGTGGCGGCTCCGCTTATCGTTACGGCGGTGCGCGGCGTTCGCGAGATCGCCAATGGCAAGACCAGCCGCCGGCGGTCCGGACTCCGGCGGTTAGTGCCGGCGTAAAATTATTCGAATCGTGTAGCACCGAGAGTATACTCCCGGTGCCACACGGTTCGCGAGTAATTGTGCGGAACAATGCTCCACCAAATCCGTTTGGAGGAGGGATGTCAGGTTTTTATCTCTCGAAAGGGCTGGGAAAGTTTATTCTTCTCCTGGCGGCGTGCGCGTCGCTGGCAGGGTGCCTGGTCGATAATTCGCAAATCGTGCAGGTCGTCCCGAGGTTAGTCCTTGCGCCGCAGAATCCGAGATTCCAGGCGATTAATTTTGTTGCTCCCGCGTCCGGCTCGATGCTCGTGAAGTGGAATCGTTCCATCGCCGATACGCAGTTAAATTTTAAGGGGTATTATGTCAAACTTTGGCAATACTACGTCGATCCCCTGAATGGTAATTTAGATAGCATAATAAACCCCAGCAATCCTCCGCTTGCCACTGCCCAGATTGGCCGCACCACGAGACCCGTCGCCGATACGAGCTGCATTTTTACTCAGACCACTCTCGGCCCGGAATTACCGGAGGGAACGTATCTCGTCTCAATCCTTGGCGTAAAAGCAAATGACTCCGGAACTCAAAGTTTGGACTCATCCCAGTATTCCGGCCTATTCGATCCTCGTCCACTTACGGACCCGACGAATTTGCGAGCCACGTCACTCGGTCCCAACCAAATCGGGCTTCGCTGGACGGCATCGCCCACCGATACGAACGCGGGATTTTTTCGGTATGTCATCTATTATCGGGATACGACAAAAAACGACACGGGGCATGTCTTAGCAACGAACCAGAAGCAACCCATAATTATCGACTCCAATGGAGCTATCATCGGTTGGAACGATAGCACGGCTATCGTGGGCGTTCCCGGCTTCACTCCGCAAAATGCAACGACGTCGGAATGGCCCTATCAATTCTGGGTCAAATCGGAGCGGAACGATTCCACCTTCGTTTACACCGATACGAATTCGGAGACGTGGGCGGGAGCGGCATATCTCCCTTCTCCCGGCGTCGATTCCGGTGGCGGCTGGGGTGGGATTCACAACTCCATTTTCATCGGCTCGTTCAATCAGAATTGGGCTATCGTCGATGATTCGAACCGAACCGCCGATATGCAGGTAAAGGTTACCATCGACATCAGCAACCGCACCGTTATGCTCACCGCCGAAAACAACACGGCTTTCCTTCTCGACAATAGTACGGGCACCGCGAGGATGGACACCGCGTACTCGCTTGGCTCGATTTATTATAAATATCCTTATGTGGCCGATTTTACAGTGACCAGTGTCACGCTGCCTCAATTTGCTACGTCGACCGGCATCGTGCTCTACCTGATGATTCCCGATCCATTATTAGGGAATAAGCCGGAATGGGCGCGGCTGTTTATCAAATCGTTTGGCGGAACTTTTATCAACTCTACAAGCGGCATCCATTGCGACGCAAGTTTCCAGCCCGCCACTTCGTTCGACGGCGGCACGCATCTCCCATATTATTAATCTTATTTTCGCCTTTTTATTGGCGGCGATCGGAATGGTATTATATTCCCGGCCTTGTAAATAAAGGGCGTCCGTAAATCGGTTTTTAAAACATCCGGCAAAAAATGTCGTAAATTCGTAGGACGGTATTGCGGAGCACCATGAGCTTCGCAGCCATTCGCGCTGATTTTACTCGCTAAAGTATGGCCAGTAAGCAGGGCGGGGCCGTCGAAAAGGATGCCGGTCATTTCGATGAGCGACCATCCATTTTGTTCTGAACCACGTTTTTTTTTTAACACTTATTTTCTGAATCAATCTATGGCGAAAGCAACCGCAAAGCAAATGACCAAAGCCGCGATCGTGGACCACCTCGCGACAAAGAATGAACTCACGAAACGTCAGATCAATGACGTCCTCGAATCCTTGAACTCGCTCGCGTACAAGGAAGCCAAAAAGGGCTTCACCGTGCCGGGCTTGGGCAAAATCGTGCTTTCCGACCGGAAGGCGCGCATGGGCCGCAATCCGCAGACGGGCGAGGCGATCAAGATTCCGGCGCGCAAAGTCGTCCGCTTCCGCGTAGGCAAGCAGGCGAAGGACGCGATCCTGGGCGCGAAGTAACCGGCTGTTACCAGCCGCGCATACCAAAGCGTGAAACATACGCTGGAGGCCGTCCGTGCGATTACCATCCGTAATCGTGGGGACGGCCTCCGCGCGTCTGGCGCGTCACGGTTTTGGCACTTCGTGAATTATGTTTGAGCACCATTTACGAAACAATTCTTCCACATTCGGAATATAAGTATTCGGAATGATGGGACAATACCTCCGGCATTGCCGGAAAGCCCGGCTACGGGTCACCCGACTACGGGCGGCGCTCTGTTTTTTAGTGGCAGCTTTCGCGGTTACTGTTGCCGTTCGTCCCGCCAACGCTCAGTGGATTTTGCAGGCCGGCCAGATAGATCAGCAGGTTCATCGCGGGATCAACCTGATCTACAATATGGAATTTTCCGCCGCGGATTCCGTCTTCGATTCCGTCATTTCCGAATCTCCTTCCCATCCCGCCGGATATTTTTATCGCGCGAGTGTTGTATTCTGGCGAGCGATCACCAATCCCGATAATACGACGTACGACGCGGAGTATCGGATGTGGCTCCAGAAGACCATCGACCGTGCCGATACCCTGCTCGCGAAAAATCCGAAGGACATCGCCGGGCTCTTTTATAAAGGCGCGGCCATCGGGATGCGCGCCCGAATCTTCGAATACCGCGTCGGCCCGAACGATGCGATGGACATTATCAACCTGATCATGGGCGATGCGAAAAAGGGCGTCGGTTATCTCGATCAGCTCGAAGATATCATTCCCGACAATTCGGATATTCTTTTTGGCCGGGGTCTTTATAATTATTACGTCGAAGCGGAGAAGCAGGAAGATCCCGCGCTCGCGCCCGTTATTTCCGCGATGTTTCCAGACGGCAACAAGGCCGTGGGCTTGCAAATGCTCGAAATGGCCGCCGCGCATGCGACCTATGCCAGCGTCGAGGCCAAATTCGAGTTGCTGCACATTTACTATGCGATGGAGCATAATTACCAACGCGCCTATGCCATAGCGCAGGAGCTTGCGAACCGTTATCCGAACAATGTGCAATTCCTTCACTATCTCGGCTTCGCGGCGTACACGGAAAATAACGTGGCCGAGTACGATTCAGTGTATCGCGTGATGCTCGCGCGCGCGCGCGCGTTACGTCCGGCCTACACGATCCGCCAGGCGCGCGAGGCGATGTTTTTCATCGGCGCGGCGCAGATCAAGAAGTTTGGCGGCAATATGGATACCGCGCTCTATTATCTTTACAATAGCGATTTACTCAGCCGCACGATCAATCGGGAGGGAACGCAGGATTGGTGGGTCACCGATGCCGAGCTATATATGGGCGAAGCCTACGATATAAAAAACGACCGCAAGGATGCCCGCCTGATGTATGAACGTGTCCTGAATCTTCCCGATCACAACCAGGATCATGCGGATGCCACGCGGTATCTGGCGACGCCGTACCGAAGATGAAATACGGAGAATTTTGTAAGGCCCACACCTGTTCCCCTTGCGTCTATTAATTACCTTGAATTATGAGGATACCGCGCGCGTCTCTTCTGGTGATTTTATTGCTTGCCATTTTTGGCTGTAGCCAGGCAACTAATCCGGTTGCTCCCTCCGGAAATAACACTCCGGCCTTGGCGGCTGGCTCGTTCGAATATGTGCTCAACGGCGATTCGGTGAACCACAACAATTCTCAAATCGGCACGGAGGCTTCCGCGCTGATCGAGCCAAATGCCGGGCTTGGAACGCCCGCAAATTCCAAGCTTCTTTTTATTAATTTAATGTATTTTCAAGTTTCTATATTTCAATCTCACACGATGTCGGTGAGTATCGGAATTCCCATCCTTGCTCCCGTGCCCGGTACGTTTGCCATTGGTTCCGATCCTTCTGCCGCGGTAGCATACGTGCAGCCGGACTCGCTCCAATATAATTCTCTTCCCGGCGGATCGGTCACGATCACCAAATTCGATACGGTTAATAATCTGGTATCCGGGACGTTCCGTTTTACAGCATCGCTCACGAATGACCCCACGAAGATCGATACGGTCACCTCCGGTGTTTTCAATGATATTCCAATTTATGTGGGAAGCTATGGTCAGGGCGCGCTGGCAGCCACTGCGGATGGATTTCCGTTCACGACGAACACCTCGGTTGCGCAGAGTATCTCGGCGTTTACTACGGCCGGTTCGCCGCAGTTGAACATCCTTGCCATCGATGACGATAGTTTAGTCCAACGCATTCTGACCATTACGATTGCCGCCCCACAGCTCGGCGTTTTTACACTGAACGATGGACTAACGAATAACTCGGCGGCTGCCAGTTATACGACGAGTGGCGCTCCAACCGATATTTCAATTAGTACCTCCTCTGGCGCGACCGGGCAGCTTACGATTACAAAATTCGACATGGCGACGCACCGTATGTCCGGCACGTTCCAATTTTCCGGCCCCGATCAATCGAGCGGCCGGACCATCCAAATCACGAACGGCGTGATCGATAACGTGCAGTGGTTCGTGCTGTAGATTTTATTCTTGGCGTACAAGCCATTGCATTTCTTTGGCGAAGGCTTTGGCAATGCCCGCCAGGACTGTTCGAACCGGCCGGCCATTGGTGAATGCGCACGCAATGGCATAGAGCGAGCGAAGCGAAAATCGCGATTCATTCGAAATCGCGTAGATCGGTTCCCAGCGTTCCGGCTCGAACTTCGATTTGAAAAATTCCAGTCCTGCAAAATCGTAGAATCGCTTGCCATGCGCCCGCGCCCAACGGAGGAGAAAGCGGATGATAGCAGGCGGAGCTTCCGGAAGATAACCACCGAATGGAATGAGCGGGGAAAGGCCGAGTGTGAGGTATTCGAAACCATCATCGGCCAATTGCTTCGCGGCGGCGTGCAGCATGAGTTCGACGGTGCCGTTCGGCGCGTGATTTCCACGGACAAATTGCTCGACGAGCCAGCCATGCCGGAGCGGGACGGGCGAGACATTGAGGAAGCCAACCACTTCGAAACCACGCCGCGCGACGAAGATGCGGCGGTCATCCAGATTTGCAAGCGTTTCCGGTTCGACCAAGAAATGCAGGCTCGGAAGTCCGCGCGTGGCGAGCCATTCCGTCAGGATGGCATGAAGGTGTGGGTTATTCGTGGCATCCGCGGCGCTCCATCGCTCGACGGTGACGCCCTTGTTCCAAGCGCGGTGGAGTTGCGTACGAAGCGATGGTTTGCGCTCCACCCTCCGCGCAAGCTCGCCCGGCCGCCACACCGGTTGCGCGCCTAACAGAATGGTGGAATATCCTGCCTCGTTGGCGATGATGCTTTCAAGATGTGCTTCGCTTGCAAAATAGCACACGCGGAGCTTATGCGAGCGGGCATCGGCCTCGAATTCGCGGACGACCTCCGCAAGCACCTCATACGCGCATACCGGCGCGCCGCCCACGATCCGCGTTCCGGCATACTGGACGTACCCCACGACCGCCTCCCGCCGCTCGCTAAACCAATAACGAAAGCCGGGATTCAGAAGCTGGTAGCAGGTGCTGTTCCAGCCGAAGCGGAGGATTAGATCGCGGACGCGAGCGGGATAATTCACGTAGTTCGAACGCTCTAACCGGAAGCGAATGTTTCTTATGCGTTCGAATGAAGACCAAACGATCAAAGAAAAAACGAACGGAAATCGAGGACGATCTTCGCCCGCATTACGACGTGGACTATTCGAAGGCGCGTCC
>DASRZC010000189.1:0-10518 GCA_035686785.1 Kapaibacterium sp. (SeqCode) | reverse complement strand
ATAGCCAAACTATTTCCCGATCAGGCTTCTTTTCCATCATGTAGATGTCGCAGTCTCTACCCATGAGTGTATCCTTTCGAACCCAATCACGGCTACGGCTTACCGAATCATAAGGAAAAAGACCGAAACCGCTTATCATATCTTCAACGGTGCATCGAGTTCCAGTCCTTTTTATAAGATCGAGGTCATACTCAATTCCATCGATCACCATGAATCTATAATGGAATTTAATTCCCTGAAATGTGAACCATTCATCTTCTGCTCTTCTCTTTCCAAAATCGCTGGTAGAATATATCACCTTATATTGGAGAGGATGCCATATTGTTTCCGACATTAAAATCCACGTCATTGAAACCATAATCGTTTGGAGTTTCGAAGTCTTGACTGAATCGATTTGTCCGATTGAGTCGCGCGCCTCATGGCGAGAGCAATTCACGCTACTCAACGCTACTATTGCGATGCAAAAAAATCTCCTCATTCTGTCTTATCTCCTTAATATCAAGCCTAAAATTGACTCAGTATCTTTCTGATTATGGAATCCTCGCTACCGGCCACCCAATAATTGCGAGATGGACTTTTAATAACAGTTGCATGGCCGAGTTTATCCGTCCAAAAACCGCGGCTGTCAATGTCTTTCTTAGCAATCTTGCGCTGTGGCAAATTCGTCAAGCCAGCTTTCGCTCGCAAGTCTTCTAGCACTTCGTAACCTAGGATCACAACGTGCCTATTCGTATGATTGAAAAGTGTTCCAAGAAAGCGAAGATGATTCTTATCACTCTCGGGCTTACACTTTTCTTCACCCGCTAAGTATGGCCATCTGCATAATTCAACAAACGACATCTTGCGCGCATCGCTCGCTAGGAAGTCTGCTCGTTCGCCATTATTGCCCGTCCAGATTCTGCTAATCGGTTCCCAAAACGATTTCGCGGGGCGACCGTTTGGCAACCAAAGAACAGGATGAATAATACCATGCTCTTCGACCCATTTCGGGCCATCGAGCAGGTAATGCGCTTCTGTTAATATAAACTCCTTAAATTCAGGCCTATTGGCTGCCGCAGCGATGAATATGATTTTAGCAATCCCAGGGTGTTGAAGCTGATAATAGAAATCAGCACCCTTACAAGCGAAGATTCCTTTAACCTGTTCAATGCTCAATTCTCTAATCATAATTAAAAATAAATAGCTCCGCTTGCAAAGCAAACGGAGCAATGAATTAAAAAACCCCTGCCGCCGACCCGTTCGGCTTCGCTCAGGGCCGCCTCGTTTGCCTTACAAAAATACAACAAAAACAGGCGGCTTCAATTTTTTTCGAAGAACCGCACGTTCGGCAGGCGCTTGAAGTGGGCATCGGTCGTCCAAACTTCGGCGGCGAGGCCGGTCATGCTGTTTGCGCATGAAGATCAATCGAAATCGGCTTTTCATTCGGGAGCTTACTTACGCCCATAATGGAGAAGCCGAGCACGTTGCCATCCTCATCGACACGCGCCATAACGCCATCATGCTCGGTTTCTACCATGTATCCGGGAGCGTCCGAAAAGGTAACTTCCAGAAAGTCTCCTTCTGCGTCTAACCATAATTTTACGTGCTTTTCCATATTACTTCTCCCTTCTTAATTTTATTTGTGAAGTAAGCGGTAAGTGCAAATGGCTCTTCGTCGTCATCCTTCACAACGATACAAAGCCATTTGTCGCCAATTCTCGTTCCCATGTAAAACCGATAGTAAAGCGATGCATCGTCATCGCGATTCGACCGGACGACGGCCTTTGGATGGAGCAGCGTTTCGCGAATATGGTCTTCAAAATGCTTCATCTCAAAGTGCTCTTCAATATGCCGAATTCGCTCTTCCGAAAAGCGGATTTTCTTGCCACGATAATCGGTAAAGAACAGATCCATTCCCAGAGAACGAATTATTTTTCGATTTCATCAAAATAAAAAAGGCCAGCCTGCATAGCGAACCGGCTTATTTGCCCCCCCTGGAGAATGGGCGTCTTCAATTTTTTTCGAAGAACCGCGCGCTCGGCAGGCCATTGAAGTGGCCATCGGTCGTCCAAACTTGGGTGGCCATCTATCTGAAAATGGGTGCCCGCAATATTAAATCTTTGGGAACCTCTTGACTTTTGATTTTGCAGTGCGTATCTTCGTTAGGGTCTGTGATGGGCACCCTTCGACGGGCTCAGGGCAGGCTCCATTTGCCATTTGAATAGCAGGCGATTGCTCATTGAAAACAGAAATGGAAATTGGCGAATTTACGCCAAGTATGACATAGTTCATTAAATGACAATTCAAAAAACAAAAAGCACCCATTTCTACCTGCAAGAATGGCGGAGTGGGACGCGAATGGCTTATGGGGTAAGCTTTCTTGCAGTATCCACCGGCAACCCCAGCGGCTGCTGCTGCATCGCTCCCGCGCCGGGGACGGTCTGCAACTGAGGTGGCTGAACATTGTGCGAGCCGGGCGTTTGCGTTTGGTAGGAACCCGTCGGCGCGATGATCGTGGGATGCATAATGTGATAATGCTCCAGGTTCTGATCGCTTTCGAAGCCGATGCCATCGGTTATGCGGCCATTTTTTTCGACAATATGCACCGGCGCGGCAGACTGGACCTCTTGCGTTTTGTTATCCCACTGGAGCGAATCGGTATCGACCGTCGTGCCAGAATCGCTGACGATATGGACGTGCCCGTAGGCCGTCATGTTGTTGTTCGTGGAATTGACTTCCGCGCTTTGCGAAGTAAGCACGCTGGAATGCAGGCCGCTGCTATTGTAAAAATCGACACGGACACCGCTATCGAGCAAGGTGTATTGCTTCGTATCAAACGTCTCGACTCGGCCCGCGTGGAGAATGGCGCGGAGGAACCCATCCGAAGAAAAATTCATCGAGGTGTTGTAGCTTACGGTAGCCGGCATGTTCGCGCCCAGCGGCGCCGGTGCCGCGCTCGGCATGACTTTCGGGCTTTCATCGCAGCCCCACTGAAACGAACAGCCCAGAGCAAGGCAAAGTATCAGAGATCGATAATGGCTCAATATGATTTTATTAGTGAGTGATTATAAGCATGTCATTCTGAGCGGAGCAATTCGACCGAAGGGAGAATTGCGGAGTCGAAGAATCTCCGGTAGTTCACCCGACTGCCAAACTACACGATATCCTTCGACTCCGTTCGATCCTCCTTCGTCGGATCGAACTCCGCTCAGAATGACATTGTGAGAGATTTCCATAGAGTTCGATTTTTGCTGTTATGTGATACCCCTCAAGATATTCCCGCCTTCACAATATCATGCATGTGAATGATCCCTTCGAGCGTTCCATCTTCGCGAACGACCAGAAGCTGCATAACTTTTGGCGCGCTATCCTCCATTGCGTGAAGCGCATTGATGGCAAGCGTGCCGCTAAGAATCGTTCTTGGAGCGCAAGTCATAATATCTTTCGCTCTTACAGCGTGCGTGTCGATTGTTGCGTGCGATTCGAAAAATCGGCGGAGATCGCCATCGGTAATGATGCCGATAACGTGCTCGCCATTCGTTACCGCCGTCGCGCCAAAGCGTTTGCGGGACATTTCCATCATGACTTGGTTCATCGTGGCAGCTTCCTCGACGCGCGGCACGGACTCGCCGGAAGCCATCAGATCATTCACGGAAAACGTAAGCTTTCTTCCGAGCGCGCCGGCGGGGTGAAGACGCGCGAAATCCGCGCTCGAAAATTCGCGGGCTTCCAGGAGCGCGATTGCCAGCGCATCGCCAAGTACCAGCATCGCGGTAGTCGAAGCGGTCGGAGCAAGATCGTGTGGGCAAGCCTCTTCTTCGCAGTGAACGAGGAGGACGGCTCCGTCGCTTTCCACAGCCGTGAGTGCTAATTTCGATTCGGGCGCGCAGGTGATCGCAATAATGGGCACGCCAATTCTACGCAGCGAGGGATAAAGCGCGAGCAACTCATCGGAAACTCCGCTTTTGCTAAGGACGATCAGCACATCTTCGCTCTGCACCATTCCGACATCGCCGTGCGCGGCTTCTCCGGGATGGAGAAAAAAGGCCGGCGTGCCGGTCGAGGCGAGCGTCGACGCAATTTTATTCGCGATATGTCCGGATTTTCCAACGCCCGTCACAATCACGCGGCCTGCCGATTGCAGAATAAGTTGGCAGGCTCGCTCGAATGCGATCGAATCGAGCTTCGCGCCGGTCGCGCGAATGGATCGCTCTTCGATCTCGAATGTCTTCCTCGCGCGGTCGATATAAGAACTCATGCAACCTCCTTCGTTGCTTCGCGAATATTTAGCAGACGTTCGATAAGCGATTCCAACTCCGCGAGCGGCAGTTGCGAATCGCGGTCGCTCAAGGCTTCCGCGGGGTTTGGATGTGTTTCGAGAAAGAGGCCGTCGATGCCGACAGCCATCGCCGCTCTCGCGAGCGGAGCGATAAATTCCCGATTGCCGCCGCTTATCCCGTGCTGGCTGGGGCGCTGGACGGAATGCGTGGCATCGTAAATCACCGGCGAGCCATACTCCCGCATTTTCACAAGGGAACGAAAATCGACGACGAGATCGCCATAGCCAAAAAAGGTCCCGCGCTCGCAAAGGAGGATGCGGTCATTGCCCGTCTCAGTAACTTTTGTCTTTGCGAATTGCATATCCTCCGGCGCCATGAATTGTCCTTTCTTGATCTGAATCGCGCGCCCTGTTTTTCCCGCCGCGTGAAGCAATTCCGTTTGCCGCGATAGAAAGGCTGGGATTTGAAGGATGTCACACACTTTTGCAGCGATCGGACATTCCTCCGCCGTGTGAACATCGCTCAGGATCGGCAAATCGTAATCTTTTCGGATCGTTGCAAGAAGGTCGAGCGCGGCTTCCATTCCGATTCCCGTGAAGCTCGCGGCGCTCGTGCGATTGGCTTTCGTGTAGGAGGACTTAAATACAAAATCGACGGGCAGCCGCGCCTGAATATCGCATAGCCGCTCGGCAACTGCGCGAAGTACGCCCTCGTTTTCTACCACGCACGGCCCGGCGATGATAGCGAACCGCTCGGCATTGCCGAACGTAATCTTCCGGGAACCGGATGGGGATATAATCGTGACTTCGATAATCAATAGAACAGGAATCTGACTAAAAGGAAGTTTAACAACTTGCCGCCGCTTTTAGGTCACCTCGGTCCTTGCTATTCCTGCCCGCGCCGCCGCATCTCCGCCAGCACGATCGCCGCGCTGACGGCCACATTGAGCGATTCCCCCGACCCGAATTTCGGGATTACCAGCCGCGTGCTTGCAAGCTCAAGCAAATCGGGACTGATCCCGCTCGCTTCCTTTCCAAAAAGAAGCACGCACGGATTAGGAAATGTTGCTTCGAAAACCGAGGTCGCCGCCGCGTCTAAAGTGGTGGCTACGATTTCCCGTCCCGAAGCGCGCAGATCGGTAAGGCGCTTCACCAAATTGCCTCCCGTTTCAAGGCTGACATCGAAGATCGCGCCCTGCGTGCTCCGCACGACTTTAGGCGCGAAAGGATCGGCCGTGCTATTGCCAAGCAAGATGGTTTCGACGCCAAACCAGGCGGCCATGCGAATAATGGTGCCGACATTACCGGGGTCCTGTAGGCCATCGAGCGCGATCACGACATCGCCGCGAAGTTCCGCGGGCCGTGGCATTCGGAGCACGGCAAACCATCCTTGCGGCTCCGTGGCATTCGTGATGCGCCCCGCATGTTTCGGCGATAAGGCGTAGCAGGAGAGGCCAAGTGCCTCCGCTTGTTCCAATAATTCGGGATGCCGCTCGATGCCCTTCTCCGTAACCGCGATATAGAGAATGAGCTTTAGCGCCTTTTCGAGCGCGGCTTCGATCAGGTGTGGCCCTTCGACCACAAATTCCGAATCGCCCCGCCGCGCGCGGGGGTTGTTGAGAAGTTCACGGATGTGCTTCGAACGAAGTTCGGTAAGGGGTGCCATGTCAGCTTATCGTCGCTCCCGTTTGGATTTGCGATATTGTAACCAGTACATCGAACCGCCCCAAAAGAGAGCATAGTAGAAAAAGGAAAGTACGCGATGACCGAGGGAATGATTCTTTTCGAGCATTAACACCATGAGTGTTGCAAAAATGATTGGGCTAATAATTATTTGCATCCAAAAGATTTTCTTAGGCGTCCCTTCCTGGTTTCGCTTTCGCAAATAGCGCCAATATCCAGGAATGCGTGTGGTCGCAATAAGAAACGCGATGGTGACGACCGCCCAGATTCCAAAGATGACCATACCACCTATTTCATCATTCGTATATTGGAAGAGGACATTGGCTGCAATCAAGGAAAGAGCGAAATAACCGGCGAATGACCAATATCCAGCCCGCCGAGTCTTCAAATAAAGCCGTTCTTCAAAATCCGCGGAACGGCCCGGCGCTGGAGCATGAGCCGTGAAAATCGACTCGACCGGCACATCAAGTCTTCTGGACAAATGTTCCGCAAGCACTATGGATGGCTCGTATTGAGCCTCTTCGATAAGCTCGATTGTTTCGCGGGATACCTGACAATGATCCGCTAAATCTTGCGGCGTAAGTCCCGCCTCCTCACGTATTTTGCGCAGGTGGCTTTCAAATCTTGGGCCTCTTCGACCAAACCGATTTTTCCAGAATTTCGCAAAGGTCATCGCATTGGTTCTATGGTTTCAGCGGGTCGAAGGTGAGGATCGTGTTCCATCCGACCGCCACGAAAATAATTCCGGCGATGACGAGCACACCGAAAATCGTCAGCCCAATCGCCGGCTTCAGCTTGTAATCGCGGACGATGTTCCAGATGCCCGACAGGCCGTGGTACATTCCGATGGTGATGAATCCGAGATAGAGTCCCTTGAACCACGGCGAGGCCAGCCGCGAAGCCGTCTCGCCATAATCGTGGCCGCTCACCGGGTTATAGTGCATCATGATGTAATGCCCGACTAAGAGCACCACGAGCGCAAGCCCCGTCACCCGCTGAATCCACCACGATGGCGCGCCGCTCTTCCGTGACCGCGAGTAGCTGCGGATGAGCCGCGATTGTTCCGTCTTCAGTGCTTCGTTCGTTTCCATGATTTATGCTTTTTGTAGCGCTTTTTGTAGCGCAAACTTTAGTTTGCGACCCTTCCCCCGTGGAAAACCGCAAACTAAAAGCTTTCCCTGAGCCCGCCGAAGGGTTTGCGCTACATTTTATTTTGCGAATAGCTCCGTTGAAAAAATGAGAAAAAACATCCCAACGACGACCGCCACCCCCACGACCCACACGGCGGCGAGTAACTTTTTGTGATACCTTGCGCCATTGCCCAAATCGACGACCGCGATGCGGATGCCATTGAACGCATGAAACATGACGAGCGCGCCCAGCAGCCATTCAGCAAGCTTCCACGGCGTGGAGCTAAACGTTACCATCTCCTTCGTAAACGCGGCGCGCCCATGCGTGAGCGACGAGAGCGCCCAAATATGAATGAAGAGGTAGGCGACCAGCCCAATGCCCGTCAGCCGGTGGAGGATGTACGCCCAGGAGCCGGAATACCGGCGGTACGCCACGATCAGCTTATTCCAGGCGCTAAACGGTTCGCGATTCGGTGTGTATGCCATCAAGTGGAGGATTACAAGTGAGCGCTAAACAAAGAATCGAGGAGGAATTGTTGCGGCACTGCAAAAAAGTGTGGGACTGGAGAGTGATGGCGCAACCGCATCAATGCACAATCTCCCCCTTCGCCAATTGACTGCCAGCCGCAGGAAATGCGCGCCGGTCTCTAATAATTCGCAACCAGAGAAGACTTTGATCGCGAAAATTGCCGCTCACCGGTGCAAGAACTTCTGTACAAGTTCGTCCGAGCCAATCCATACTAGCACGAAGTACTCACCGGATGGAAGGCTCCCGATATTCAATGGAACACTCAACCGCCCTGCTTGGACATCCGATATGTCTTGTCGCTCAAGTGTTTGGCCAACGACATTCACAATCTGAACCGAAAGCGTCGTTGAACCCGATGTGCTCACGCAATTCGTTCCTACAACGACAGGTACTTCCAATATTTTAGACGCGGGATTCGGGTAGGGATGATCGATGGCGGAACCTGGAGTGATCAACGTGTCATTCGATAGAATGGGAGGATCGCAGAGCGCCCCGACCAAGACCTTAATATCAGTTCCTTTCATTGTATAGCAATCGCTTGACAGCGAACTTCCAGAAAAGCCAAGCGAGGCAGAAAGCATGCAGCTATCGGTTGCGTTTGGAGTCTCGATATCTTGAATTGGATCGAGGCGAACCAGAAGGAGCGGTGCATTGCCAGACGATGTTTGCAACGCCCCAGATGAAAGCGGAGATTGGAATTGAATAAAAATGGTATCCGCGTCAGCGGACGAGACATAGGAGAGATATGCGCCGGATGCGAGCGTATTTGTGGAAAATATGTCGCCAAGATTGTATAACCTCGGGGTATGCGAGAGCACCACGGTTGCGGAAGAGGTACCAGAATTCAAGAACGTCGAATCCACTAAGATCGGAAGATAAAATGATTCAGCGTAATCCACGAGCTGCGTTGGATAGTAGGCGTGTAAGGCCAGGATGGGCGAGGGCATGGCAGTGGCGAGAATGGGAACGTCATAGCTCTGGTTTCGTGGCTGGTTGAAACTTAATTTTACCGTCGCTGAATAATTTCCAACGCTGATGGGCGCAAAGTGAATTATGACCTGAACGCTATCTCCTGGCTGGATGGTGATGGGCAGTTGGGTTGTAACGGAAAATGGAACCGGAGATTGCCCGTCCAGTGAAACGGCGGAAAGCTGCGAAGGCTCATCTCCAGGATCCTTTACCCAAATCGAGCGATCCTCCGGTTGACAAAGCAGCGTGGAGTCGAAGGGAACGAATCGAAGTGTTGCCGGTTCGAGATCATGGAACACAGCACCTCCGGGGTAAGAATAGGCATCATAAGAGCCAAAGCCATAGACGGTCAGTCCAAAGGGAACGGAACCATTAAAATGATGCGGGCCAGGAGTCGCGGCGATTTGTGCAAAAGCAAAGGTACTACCAGGAATGAGGCTGAACAGGTTCGCGGCTATAGGAACACCGTCCATTTGCATGGAAGCGATGCCCGACATGTCAACCGCGATATTGACAAAATTCGAATCGAACGCGGGCTTATTATTGATGCCATCATCAATTGTAGCGGTTGTTATGCTGTTGATTTCATATTCGGTATCAAATTGTTCGACCGGATAATCGAGTACGAACGAAGGATCGCCATAGCCTGCCAATTCATCCCAATTAGAATGAGAATACTGAGCAGTTAGAATGGGAGCGGAAGCGGTAATCACTAACGGTCCGGGAATCGCCGTTATCTCATAAAATTGACCCTTGTTTAGCGTGGCGGCAACAGTTCCGTTGATCGTAATGGCATTGTTATCCTCCGCCGAGAGTATTCGAATAAGATCGGGTTTCTCCGACGAGCGAAATGGAACCACGATTGCAGAACTTCCCCACGATGGAATTGGAGGAATATCTTCAAGAAGTTGATTGGAAGGGGCGCTCCGTCCGGAATCATCCACGGCAGCTGCTGGGATTGATGTACTTTCATGCCCACTAATTACAGCAACCGGTTTATCCGAATGAATTAACGAACCGGTCAGATCATTTCCTGCATTCGAATCTCCCTGTAGCATATAGGCATCGCCTGAATTCAAAAGAATCGTAAAAGGCTGCCCAGCTGCTTTTTTCAATTTGGTAGTTGCACTTGGCGTTATGGTAACCGTCGTAGAATCATATTCACCGACAATGGTGAATTGGGAATTATAAGGTTGCGTGCCTTTTTGTGGATTATGGAATAATTCCACGGGATAGTTCATCGTTAAATAATCCGTTCCCGTTGCCTCGACCGGCAATGCCATGAAGGCATCGCTTGAAGCAATGATATGGCTCAGGACAAATACTTCAATATCCTGATCTGCAGTGATATGGACGCCGAAGCCTGGAGAAATCACTTCGGATTGATATAACTCGACGCTAAGACCCTGCGGGTCAGCAGGCAGCTTTATCGTGGTTATCATTCCGGGCGTAGTCGTGAATGTTTGCGTGAAACCGGCGGTTGCGACTTCGACACTGCCGGAAGCATTCACCCGCGAGGTCAGATAAAGCTCAAAGGTACGCAAAGTTCGAGATTGGAAATCGAAACTTGGCAATACTTCTGGAAACGCTATATAAAATTCTTTGCCAAAGTTGTTTTTTGCCTGTGCATGAACAACACTCCCGGTATGAACTCCCCAAAAAAACAGGGCGAGGAGACAGGGAATAATCCTGCCATTTAATCTTCTAACCGTGATGATGGAGCTCATTTCTCAGTCTCCTAATGGATCACGGAAAGTTTGAGTGTTTTCAAACCTTCTTGAGTCCGAATTAATGCGGTGTATGATCCAGCCTGCAGCAAATTCGCGGGAACCTTGAGCATTCCAGATGATGGAAGCAAATCACTTGCATCATAATTTTGCATGAGCCTTCCCAAGGCATCGTATATCGAAATGCTGAGGGGTGCGCTTGCGGGATCACGGACGTTCCAC
>DASRZC010000188.1:0-27629 GCA_035686785.1 Kapaibacterium sp. (SeqCode) | reverse complement strand
GCCAACAACGGAGCGAAGTTCTCGCATGGTTGCCAGGCTCTTCTTTAATTGTTGGGGGGAATAGGTAAGCAGTCGGCGGTCTTTCTTCTTCTTTAAGACTGCAAGTGCTGCTTCTTCATATTCCGGCGCAAGAATTACCTCGCTAAAAAATTGATTGAGCCGCTCCGCAAGTACCGCATCGAGCTTGGTATTGACAATGATAATGCCACCGAACGGACTTTCCGGATCGGTCTCGAACGCGCGGTTGAAAGCATCCAATAAATTCGCGCCTTCGGCAACCCCGCAAGGATTCGTGTGCTTGAAAATCCCGGCAAGCGGCCGCTTTGTGTCCGGCGGTAAGAATTCGGCGATCAGCCCAAGGGCGGAAGAAGTATCGAGAATGTTATTGTAAGATAGTTCCTTGCCCCAAAGCTGCGTGCAAATTTTTGGGAAGTCCTCGCCATAGAGCGCGGCGCTCTGGTGCGGGTTTTCGCCGTAACGAAGCGTTTGTAGAAGTGGCAATGAAATTTCGAGCCGTTCGGAGGGGTGGGCCGCGCCATTCGAAGGCGTGTACTGAAAATAATCGGCTATCGCCCGATCGTAGTGTGCCACCCGCTCAAATGCTTGCTTTGCAAGCTCCTTTCGTAGAATGAGTCGCGTCGTCCCGTCCACTGTGTCCAATTCGTCCAAAAATAAAGAGTATTGGCTGGGGTCTGTCAGCAGCGCGACCGCCTCGAAATTCTTCGCCGCGCTGCGCAACATCGCCGGGCCGCCAATATCGATTTGTTCGATGATCTCCGCTTCGGTTGCGCCGGGGCGAGACACGGTTTGTTCAAAAGGATATAGATTTACCACCAGAAGGTCGATTGGCAGGATACCGTTTGCATTCGCTTCTTCAAGCTGTTTGGGAACCGTGCGTCGAAAGAGCAGCCCGCCATGCACCATGGGATGCAGCGTTTTGAGCCGTCCATCGAAAATTTCGGGTGAGTTGGTAAACTCGCTGATGCTAACGACCGAAAGTCCCAGACTTCGCAAATATTTTTCCGTCCCGCCGGTGGAATACAACTCGACGCCGCGCGCGGCGAGGGCCGGGGCCAGCGTATCGAGGCCGCGCTTATCGAAGACGCTTATCAGCGCGCGCCGAATAGGTACTCGGTCCAACGTAACTTTTTTTTCAGATTGAGTTTGTTCTGACATTTATGGAAGGATATGAACGCGATTATGCTCGACGAAAAGTTTGTCCTGTGCGAGGAGGCCAATGGCCTTCGGGAAGATTTCGAATTCGATGTCTCGAACGCGATGCTGGAGCGTCTCCGGCATATCCTCTTCCATCACCGGACAGCATTTCTGCAGAATGATCGGCCCGGCGTCGTATTCCCGCGTAACGAAATGAACGCTGGCCCCGCTCACCTTGCAGCCGCGCGCAAGTACCTCCTCGTGAACGCGAATTCCATACATCGCGCTCCCGCCAAACGAAGGAAGCAGCGCCGGATGGACGTTCAGAATCTTATATTCGAAGCGATCGACGAAAGAGTCGGGTAATTTTTTCAGATACCCAGCCAATGCGACGATCTCGATCCCGTGCCGGCCCATTTCGTCCATTACGTTCCGCTCGAATTGTTCCGCATTTCCGCCGCACGAAGCAAGCGAAAGATGCCGAAAAGCCAGACCATGCTTGCGCGCGTATTCCAGCGCGCCGGAGGTGGAATTATTCGAAAGCACCAGCGCAAGCTCGGCGCCTAAAAGCCGGCCTTCGAGAATCTCCCGATGGATATGCGCCAAATTCGAGCCGAAGCCCGATGCGAAAATAGCTAATCGTTTGATGAATGTGCTCCTTGTTAAATTTTATGCAAAATTACGAGGAAAATGACTCGGCCTTTAGAGAACGCTTTTGTTGCTGGATGTTTTTGGGTAAATGTCTATGAACTCAGCAAGAAGGATTATCCCTGTTTTTATTCTTACCGCTTTTCTTGCAAGCGGCGCGAATGCTCAGAAACCCGCGCGGGACGCGGGGCTAAAAAAATATGGCAACGTCGCTTTTGCCGATACCACCCATCATAAATATCCGATCGACACGGATAAGCACATTCGAATCGCCTGGGCATTCATCCACCAAAAAAACCACGCGAACAAGTATACATCGAAAGAGCGAGAAGCAATAATCCTGCGAATCCGCGCGGCTGCAAAAGCCCACGGCATTCAATTCCGCGAGTGATCCCGGTGCTCGCATTACTTTCCAAACTCCGGCTGCGCGATAACTTTAATGAGGTGCCGGCGTTCGATTTTCACTAATTCGACGGGCTGGTTGTAGAGCTGCTCGTCCTGTTCCAGCGCGATCGGGCCGCTATCCGTCGCTATCATATTCGGCTTGACCACTTTCGCCGTTTTGATATGGATGGGCTCGATCGCTATTTCTTTCGGAGTGTAGGCTCGCAGATGCCCATGAAGCGTATGGTGCTCGTTATCATCCTGGTATTGTGCCTCGACCAGCCGGCCCAGGCTCCGCGCAAATTGCCAATCTTCGACGAGCGGTTCTTCGAGCCCCGGCGACATGACATCGAGCCGGTAATTTCCCTTGATGAGTTTCTCGGAATCGACCTCAGTGCTCAGATCTTTGCTTACGCTTTCGCAGTCATCGATCAGGATGGGGCGGTCGCCATCGAGCAGCACTTCGATAACGGGAGCGCTCACGGTTCCACGCACCTGGATTCGGAGTAAATGAAGCCCGCGCGCGGCCGCCAAACGCGCGGCCGGCTTCGATAATGTTTCGGCGATGGTTGTCTTGAAGGTATTTGTCATATTGCCAATACTCCACAATCGGAGAGAAAATTCCGCGCCAACGTGGAAGTGCTAAGTGCTGAATGCTAAGTGCTTGCATTTATTCCTCTCCCCAGCAGGGGGAGAGGTTAGGTGAGGGGGACGATCAATTTGGTTCGCAACTTAATTTCGAGTTAGGAGGTTCGAAATCCTGCTGTCGAACTAAGCGTCCCATCTTGCCGTTAATTTTAGCTCGCTTGCCGTTGATTTTTTACTTGTTCGGCGAAACCATCATGAAGCAAACGTTTCTTATCCTCATAGGGCTGTTCGCCCTTGTTGCGAAGCCGCTGGTCGCGCCTGTTCCCGTGATGGCACAGGAACTCGATGCGCAAGTCGATCTCAACTTGAGCGCGCTGAGCGATATGGACCGGCTGAACTTCTTTACCTTCAAGCACGACGTGGAAGGATACCTGAATAATTTCGACTGGACCACCGATTTTACCGGCCAGCGCATCCATTGCTCCTTCCAGTTCAATATCGTGAGCGATAACGGTGGCGATTACACCGCGCAGCTTTTCGTCAACAGCACACGCCCGCTCTATAAGAGCACGCAGGTGACGACCATGGCCCGCTTCTTCGACGCCACCGTCGAGTTCCCCTACTATCGCTCGCAGGAACTCGCGCACGGCACCAATTACCGCCCGCTCGAAAGCCTCCTCGATTTTTATGTCTATATCATCCTCGGGCTTGATTACGATTCCTACAAGTTGGAAGCGGGGACGCTCTATTTCCAGCAAGCGCAGACCATCGCCGTCGTGGCGAACTCCGCACAGGGCACGGGCTGGCAGCAGGACGTAACTGCCATCGGCACCTACACGCGTGTTGGCTATATTAATGATGCGATGGATGCCAACATACGTGCGTTTCGCGATCTTATTTTTATGTACCACTACGACGGCCTCGACCTTTTATCGACCAAGCCGGATGATGCGAGGCAAGCCATAGGAACCGTGCTCGATTCGCTCGTGACGCTCAAGCGTGAATCTTCCGCCGCCGATCGCAGCGTATTCCTTCGCGCGTTCTTCGAAGCGAAATACCCGGAGCTGACGGACCTCTCGCGCCTGTTTCCGGATAATCTTTCGATTTATTTTCAGAAGCTCGGCTTCCTGGATCCCGTCCATCAAACTTACTATCAGGACGCGCTGACGAAGCAGACGCAACCGGCCAGCGGGGATGGGGAATAAGACCAATTTTGTCTGCCGGTTTTTGAGAGATGGGCACAACGATACCATGCTTGAATTTCAGGCGCTAAGGCCGCTTCCGCACCTGTCTGGCTTCTGACACTTTCAGCGCATCATGGGTGATGTGCGGCACACTCGAAGCGCGTTCAGACTTCAGGAGCTTCGAAGATCGGTGCGGGGTTTGTTTCGAGCGAAGCGGTTCAACCGTTACTTCGAAGCCTAACGAGCGAAGTACCTTCGAAATGCTATCGAAACGGGGATTGCCAGTTTCTGACAGGGCGCTGTAAAGGTTCACGCGGCTAAGGCCCGTTTCCCGTGCGAGCTTTGAGAAGCCGCCCTGAGCTTTGGCAATGCTATGGAGTGCGGCGAGAACGTCCGAAAGATCGCCTTCTCGAAGGCAGTAGTTCAGATAGCTTCGTGCTTCCTCCGGGTCTTTCAGTTCTTCGAGGAAAACAGGCTCCCACGGTTCACTGGGTGGGAAAGTCCCATTTACCCTTTTCTGGCCGTTTACCTTCACGTGACCGTTGTTTGTAGTCTTTCCAGTATACTTTTGCACGTTGAATGTCCCTTTCCTGAGTTGACTTATCCCCGCCCGCAAGCAGGATAATGAGCCGTTCGGCTTCCTGGCCGAAATAGATTCGGTAACCCTTTCCCGAATGGATTCGAAGTTCCGAAGTTCGCCTTCGGGCTTCACGTCTCCCAAAACGCCGCGTTCCACACGTTCGAGTCTTACGTTGACAGCATGACGTGCCTCTCGTCGCAGTCCGGCGCGCCACTGCCGAAACGGCTGTTTGCCATCGGGCGTGACGTAGTATCGAATTTCTTTTGGTGTGGCTTCCAGTGGGCTTCGAAGTTGTACGTTAGAGCATACAACCCAAACGCTTAGGAATTAAGTGCCCGGGGCCAACACACACGCCAATTTGCCGGACGGGACAATCGATCTGGCGGAGGATTCGAGAAACGGCACAACGATACCCAGCCTGAATTTCAGGCTCTAAAGCGTTGCTTTATGTCTAAAGAATGCTAATCTTTTCGGAAGAGCAGGGTATGAAAGTGCCGCGGACGAAGACCCCGGATAGTCGGGAAATTGCTGACTAAGTTCCACCCGTCTACCGCCTGCTGTTGAACCAATTGCACCAAATCATTTTCCTTCACACGCGCAAGGAAAAATGTGGTCTTGAGTGTAGCGGTTTTATAGGTTCCCGTTACTTTGTTTCCCGCTCCGTAACTCAATTGTGTTGTGGGAATCGCTTGTGTTGTTGTCGTTTCTGCCATTTGTGTTTGTCCTGTATTTAGATCGAAGCATTTTCATTTTCTAAAGCATGATCGTGACCAACCGTGTCATAGTGTTGGATTGCCTTTAAGAATTGATCGCCATGCTTGTAGATGTCATCCAGCGCCTCGATTGCGAATCGCGTTTCATTTTTGTCTCCATCGAATGTACCGATGTGCATCTTGCCGCCCTTGAAATGGAGCCTACAGATAGGCTTCCGATTGTTGTCGTCCAAAAGGATGGAGAAGTAGGAATGAGAGTTGCGAAATTGAATTCGAGAACTCTCGACCTTGGCTCGGCAAATAGCCTTAACGATCATGAAGGATTCTGCTTCATCGGGAGTTTCGCGAAGCGGCACTTCCTCGCCGTCATGGGACTGTTGTTCCGCGACGACCTTAGCTTTTTCTTCCTGCTGTTGCTTATTCAATACCGACTTCAAACGTTCACTAATCGTATCGTTTATGTATTGAGCGAACGCATCCTTCACTAATGGTTTGAATTGTTCCAGTACCTTCGTAGTGATTTGTTTGCTGGAAGGATATACGCTCCGAGTAAAATAGCGTGTAAAATCGTCAGAGGGGTCATGAATCTCTTGAAGAATGATATTGCGAAGCTCATTCGTGTATTTAAGTTCGCTTGCGGTGCTGAGAATCGTTTCCAGGCTAAAGACGCCTTTCTGGAATTCCTTAAGCTTTTCAATCTGCTGTTCCTTCAGGTCGTCAATCCTAATCTCGAAGAACGGCTTATCGTCCATCACGTTCAGCGATACAAGGTCAGTGTAGAAGCGGTAAGTGATGCCATTCGTCAGGATGCCGAGGCGTGCCTTAGAGACGGTGTAATAGCGCAATAGCTGGCCGTCGTGAAGATTGAGGTCCGATGCCCAGTGCTTGCATTCGATCAGGATCATGGGTTTCCCCTCCATGAAAATGGCGAAGTCGATCTTCTCTCCCTTTTTCGTCGGAATATCGCAGATGAATTCCGGCACAACCTCGGAAGGGTCGAATACGTCGTATCCCAAGCACTGTATGAAGGGAAGCACGAAGGCATTCTTCGTGGCCTCTTCGGTGAGGACATTATCCTTCATTCGCGCGATTTTATCGCTGATTTGTTTCAATTGATCTTTGAAATCCATGGTAGAGCCTTTCTTGTAAATTAATAGTCGAAAACATCCGTGAGGCGGGATATATCCAAAATTTTGGATATATCCAAATGCAATTCGCTACAAAGATACGCAATTTTGAAGCGTGGTACATAGAAAGCAAATCGGGATGAATATTCGAGCGGCGCGGAACAACAAGGAATGGAGTCAGGAGAAGCTTGCAACTCGTGCGAAACTTGACTCCAGTTACCTCAGCGAATTAGAGCGCGGGCAGGTAAACGTGAGCATTGATAAGCTCGTGATAATTGCAAAAGCACTCCGAATTCCTTTCAGCGAGCTTGTGAAGGGCTTAGATTGAAAAACTTTGAGGTGTTTCGTACTCAAGTCTCCATTTCTTCCGTAATTTTGCGGTGTGACACGATTTACTGTTGAAGCCCGGAGCGAGGCGCTCACCGTTTCGCTCGATTGCGAGGCCGGCGAGGGAAGGCTTATTATACTTGGGGAAGGAAGTGGCCTGCCGGGCTTCGTCGTGCAGGCGTTTCGTCCTGCGATGGATATTTTTTATCGCTCGCCGGAACTTTTGACACCGGAGGAACTGGCGGAGGAAGTCGCAATTCACGTTCCGCAATCGCTGCGCGAAATTCCGCAGGGGCGGCTTGTGCCATCGGCACTGGACGGGTTGGTGTTGATGCAATATGTTCATCCGGCATTCCCTGCTATTTCTCCGCTCGCGTCGCTCGGCGAAATTCTTGGCGCCACGGCCGATGTAAACTTCGGAATACTTCAGGCCGATAATGGCGGTTTGCTGTTTCTGCACCGTGCCGGCGCGGAAATTCATGCGTATGCGTCCACCTATTCCCTGAAGGAATTGTTGGAACTTCGGAAAGACGAACGGGAATCGCTCTTGCCGAGTATTCATGCGGATGAAGTTCTCGTCAGCGGCACCGATCTCGATCATTTCGAAAATCTCGATTTTGGGCCGATCGAGATCGCGCGAAAAATTTCCTTCGCGGATTTTCTTCCCCTCTGCGAATTTACGCCGGAGTCAACGTCGCTCATCGAACCGAATCCGCATTTATACACGCTTGCAATCGGTGCGGCGCGGGCGTATGCCGCCATCGGAGGATGGGTCGCATGAGAATCATCGCAGGCGAGTTCCGGAGCCGAATGCTCGTTGCGCCCAAAGGATCGGCAACCCGTCCGACGATGGATCGCGCGCGCGAGGCACTGTTCAATGTACTCACGAATATGATCGACATCGGCGGAGCGTGGATTCTCGATCTTTATGCGGGTTCCGGCGCATTTGCGTTCGAGGCATTAAGCCGGGGCGCGGCCCGCGCGACGCTTGTGGATCGCGATAGAAAAGCCATCGAAGCCATCAAAGCAAATGCGCGCACGCTTGGAGTGGAAGATAGAGTAAGCATTCACCAACAAGATGCGTACACCTTTTTAGAGCGGCGAGGAGACGAAACATTCAACCTCATTTTTGCCGACCCGCCGTATGAGGAGAAGGAGCTTGCCAAGCTCGAACAATTAATCATTAGTGGCGGATGGCTTGCCACTCGCGGACACTGCATCATTGAGACTCGCTTCGATACAAAACGTGAGCCAGTAGAAGGTGCAGGCATAGTGCGGGAACTAAAGTCGGGCGAAGCGCTATTTACAATTCTTACTCACGCCACACCACCATGAAGATCGCAATCTATCCCGGCACCTTCGATCCGATCACAAACGGACATCTCGACATCATCGCGCGCGCGAGCGAGCTGTTTGATGAGGTGATCGTAGCGCTCGCGCGCAACAGTCAGAAATCGCCGCTCTTTAGCGAGCAGGAACGCCTCAAGCTCATCGAGCGGAGCCTCATCGAATGCTGCCCGGAGCGCACAAACATCCGCGCCGATGCGTTTCAGGGATTGCTCGTCGAATATGCGGCCGCGCGGAATGCAACGGCCGTGGTTCGAGGGCTGCGTGCCGTGAGCGATTTCGAATACGAATTTCAGATGGCGCTGATGAACCGCAAACTCGCGCCGCAGGTCACGACCGTCTTTCTTATGCCGCATGAAGAATATACCTATCTCAACTCGACGATAATCCGCGAACTCGCGCGCTATGGAAAGGACGTATCGGATTTCGTTCCGAAGGCCGTCGCCGATGCGCTAAAGGAAAAGTTTGAAGTAAAATATCATTAAGCCTGAACCTGGATTACGCGGATTGGATGGATTTTCAGGATTAGTTTCGGCAAAAATATCCTGAAGGTACAAGAAAGAGATTAGCGGAATTAAACCGAGAAGAATAGTGAAGCTACGTTAGGTTACTCGCTCGCGAGAAACTGGGAATCTTAAATTAGCAATAGTAATCCAGAAAATCCATCCAATCCGCGTAATCCAGGTTATGGAAGCACCGCATCTCGCCACCAAAAGCCCGCTTCTTCTTAATGGAGAGCATGTCGCGCAGGTACTCACGATTTTTATTCGTGACGAATTGCGGCGCACCGGACTTTCGAAAGCGGTCATCGGACTTTCCGGCGGCGTAGATTCCGCGCTCTCTACCTATCTCGCCGCCCGCGCGCTGGGGTCTGAGAATGTTCATGTGCTACTCATGCCGTATCGCAATTCCACGCCGGAAAGTGTTGAGGATGCCGAATCTGTTGTGGAAGCACTCGGAATTTCTTCCGAGACGTTTGGTATTTCGCCCATCGCAGACTCTTTTTTTTCCGAGACCGAAAAGTCCCTCGGCGAAATGGACCGCACCCGTCGCGGCAACGCAATGGCGCGCCTTCGCATGATCGCCCTTTACGATCGTTCCCAGGCGATGAACGCGCTCGTCGTCGGAACTTCGAATAAAACCGAATCGCTGCTTGGTTACACGACGATTTTTGGAGATAACGCGAGTGCCATCAATCCGCTCGGCGATCTGTACAAAACGCAAGTCTGGCAACTCGCGAAATTTATGGGAGTGCCGCAGCAAATTGTCAGCAAACCACCGACCGCCGATCTTTGGCCCGGACAAACCGACGAAGCCGAACTCGGCGTGACGTATCGCGAAGTCGATGTGCTCCTCTATTATATGGTGGACGAGCGCGAAAGCGATGAAGAACTCGTTCGTCGAGGCTATGACTTGGAGCACGTTCGCAGCATCCGCGAAAAGATCCGGCGAGCGCAGTACAAACGCCGCCCGCCGATCATCGCAAAAGTTTCCAGCCGGACGATCAATGCGGATTTCCGGTATCCCAGGGATTGGGGCACCTAACCCAGAACATAGATTACGCGGATTAGATGGATTTTCTGGATTACTATTGCCATAATAAAAGTGTTAGCCATTCTTCGAAAGATGCCTTTAATTATGAAAAACTGGAATCCATAGGAATATTGTTTTCTCCGATAGTAATCCTGTAAATCCATCTAATCCGCGTAATCCAGGTTCTATCCGCGTAATCCAGGTTCTGACTTATGATCGGTTTCGGTTATGACGTGCATCGTTTAGCGCCTGGCGAGTCTCTCGTCCTTGGCGGAGTAATGCTCGAATCGAAATTGGGAACCGTCGCGCATTCCGATGGCGACGTGCTCGTCCACGCGATCATGGATGCGCTCTTAGGCGCGCTGGCGCTGGGCGATATAGGCCTCCATTTTCCCGACACGCATCCCGAATGGAAGGGCGCCGATTCGATCGCGATGCTGAAGCGCGTCCATCACATTATTCGAAACGAAGGCGCGCATGTAGTGAATGTGGATTCGACCGTGGTGCTCGAAGCGCCGCGGCTGCGCCCGCATATCGAAGCGATGCGCGAGCGAATCGCCGAAGCGCTGGCGCTCGACACGAAGCGCGTCTCCATCAAAGCGACGACAAGCGAACGCCTCGGCTTCGTGGGCCGCGAAGAGGGTGTCGCGGCGTATGCGGTCGCGCAGGTGGAGTGGGATTGATCGACCGAACTGAATTCTGAATGGTCTCGTTGGCGAACCGTATGAAAGGCGTTCAATATCTTGTGGACAAAGAGGGCAATCCAAAATCGGTGCTTATCGATCTTGAAGCGTGGGGTGATATTTGGGAGACCATGGAGGATATTATGGTAATGGAGGAGCGAAAGGACGAGGCTACAATTTCATGGAATGAAATCAAGCGCGCCGAAGATGCCATACGCCGTTAGATTCAAATCCTCAGCTCGGCGAGAGTACGACAAGGTGGAGGATTCGTTAAAATCAAAAATTCGTTCCGCCATAGATGACCTTGAGCAAGAGCCACGACCTCATGGCGCAATTAAACTAACCAATTCCTGGCGTGCCGCGTGGCGGCCTCGATGTATTCGGTCAGCATGATTTCTCAACCGAATGGCAGGGGAGGAAGTGCTGAGGCGGAAACCCCGTTGGTCGCGCGCCAGAGAACTCCGTTAAAGCGACGACGAGCGAACGTCTCGGCTTCGTTGGCCGCGAAGAAGGCATAGCGGCGTATGCTATCGCGCAGGTGGCTTATGATTGACTTGCGATTTCGTGGCTATCGCGGTGCATCATGAAGGCAAGGACAACCGCGACCGCTGCGAAGGCTCCGCCGGCATAGCCGATCCAGTTCGGATGCAGGCCGCCGATGAGCCAGCCGCCTAAGATTGGCGCGATGGATCTGGAGGCGCTTTCGAGCGAGGAGGAGACTCCGAGCACGCCGCCTTTACGCTCCGGTGGTGAAAATTGCGTGAGGATGCTCGTAAGTGTGGGCCGTGTTACGCCGGTGCCGAAGGAGAAGAAGACTGCGATCACGCCGAGCGCCGGAATCGTCCGCGCGAAGGCGAGGCCAACGAGGCCGATGACCATCGCGATCAGGCCGAGCCGGAGTGACATTAGCTCCCCGATTGCCCGCACTAAGGGCCGAATGACCGCGCCCTGCCAGAGCACGCCGAGCAATCCGACGAACATGAGGAACCAGCCGACATCTTCGGCAGTGAACTTTAGTTCGATCTTGGCGAAGAGGGAGAACATGGAGACATACAGCGAAAAGGGGAGCGCGAAGAAGAAAAAGATCATGAGGAGCGGACGAAGTTTCGCGTCGCGGAGATATTCGAGGACGCGCTTGTAGTAGTCCAGGCCAGTCTTGGCGTTTGCATCGCGGACGTGCTGGTGCTCCTTCAAATAGAATGTGGTAAGAGAAGTGCTTGAAAGTGCGAGGAACGCGGCGACGAATGCCGGGGCAGCAAATCCGAATTGCGTGGCGAGGAAGCCGCCGATGGGTGGACCGAGAATAAATCCCATGCCGAAGCCGATGCCGATGATAGCCATCGCTCCGGAGCGTTCTTCGGGCGGTGTTACGTCGGCGATGTAGGCTTGGGCGATGGTCAGGTTCCCACCGCTTACGCCGTCGATGATGCGGGAGAGGAAGAGGATTGGCAGCGAATTTGCGACGCCAAGCAGGATAAATCCTGCCATCGAGCCGAGCTGCGAATAGATGAGGAGGGGCCGGCGGCCAACGCGGTCGCTCAGGCCGCCCATGATCGGGCCGGCGAAGAACTGGCAGATCGAATAACTCGCGACGAGGTAGCCGATCATTTGCGGCGACGCATGAAAGGTGCTCGCGTAATAGGGCAGCAGCGGCAGGATGATCGAGAAGCCGAGGAGATCGACGAAAACGACGACCGCAATCGGAATGAGCGCCTTGTTCTTAAACATTGCGCCGGTAAACAGCTGCGGTCTTTGCTAAGTGCGGCAGAGGCGCGTCATGCTTCGACTTCGATGGAGGGTTGCGGAACCCCGGCTTCGTTTAGCACGGCTACACCGTTCTGGGTATGGATGTTGTACATTTCGAGGAAGCGGTACATAGTCGATCGGCTGATGTCGAGTTTTAGCGAAGCTTCGCTGATATTGCCATTGCAGGCATGGAGCGCGTGATAGACGGCGTACCGCTTGATTTCTTCGATCGGCAGGACGATTTTGTTTTTGAGTGGATCGAAAAAATCCTTCATGCTTTCTCGGGCTTCTCCTTCATCCTGCGCCTCGTAAAATTGGCGGATGGGCAGCGGCAGATCGTGGAGCATCACGGTATCGTTTTCACTGAGCAGGACGGCTCGCTCGACCATGGACTCGATCTCGCGAATGTTTCCCGGCCAGGAATAGGCGAGCATCGCGTCCATCGCGGGCTTGGAGATCGTGGTGACCTGTTTTCCCTGCCGAGTGCTGAACCGTTTCAAAAAGGCTTCGGCCAGCAGAAGAATATCACCCCGGCGGCTCCGAAGCGGCGGCAGCATAATAGGAAAGGCCGAAATACGATAGTACAAATCTTCGCGGAACCGCTTTGCCAGGATGGCTTCGTGCAAATCGGAATTCGTCGCGCAAACAATGCGCACGTCCACGCGGACCGATTCCGTTCCGCCGACGCGCTCGAACTCGCGCTCCTGAATCGCGCGCAGGAGTTTGGCCTGGAGCGTGAGATCCATATCGCCGATCTCATCTAAAAAAAGAGTTCCGCCGTTCGCGGCTTCGAACTTTCCGATCTTGCGGCCAATCGCGCCCGTGAAGCTTCCGCGCTCGTGGCCGAAGAGTTCGCTTTCGAGCAACTCGTGCGGGATCGCCGCGCAGTTGATTACTTGAAAGGGTTTGTCGCGCCGCGGGCCATTGACGTGAAGTCCGCGCGCGACGAGTTCCTTGCCCGTACCGGACTCGCCCAGGATGCAGACGGTGATGTCGCTCTCGGCGGCCTTGCGCATCAGCTTGAAGACCGTGTGCATGTGCGGATCGGCCGAAATGATATTCGAAAAATCGTAGCGATTGTTCAGCTCCGCTCGCAGCGCACGCATCTGCTCGTGGAACGAATAGGTGGTGAGCGCATTGCGGATGATGACCTGCAGCCGCTCGGTGTCGATCGGTTTTGTCAAATAATCGTAGGCGCCGGCTTTCAAGGCTTCGACGGCTACGGTGATGCTTTCCTGCGCGCTTACCATTACGATCGGCAGGAATTCATCGGCGCTCCGCATCGCGCGGAGCACATCGATGCCATTCATGTCGGGCATTTGAATATCGAGCAGGACCATGCGCGGATGCTGCTCGCGCATGGCGATGATGGCGGACTCGCCATCGTGCGCAATGATCGCCGGATAATCCCAGACGGAATTTACCCAATGGTAAATCAAGTCGGCGACGAAGGGCTCATCATCGACGATAAGAATGGGAGCCGGCGCAGAATCTACGGTCAGCGGTTCCTTTCGATCGGCGCCGGCGGAAAAGCTGGGGAGTGAGTTGCTTGAAAATTCCGGATTTCTATTCGTTCCCGTAGCAAGAGGGGAGCGCAGTGGAAAATCCGCTTTGGGCGAACTCACGGTTCGGCCGTTCGGAAAGAATTTCCCGTTCGTCGATTTCCCATTCGTTGCTTTCCCATTGCTCGGTAGGGGTTTCTCGGTGGTTGGGGGCAGGCCAGCGCTCTGCTTCGCGGCGGGTGCGGAGCGGAGTGCATTGGGCTTTGTTGTTGTCTCTATCATAGCAAAACTATTCTACATGTGGCAAAAACTAAACTTCTTCGAGAACGAATGATAATTCCAAACGAATTATCGAGAGCACGCCGCGAATCAATCCATTGTTTCAAGTCGCGGCTGCCATTCCGTTCCGATTACTCAAAATCAAACAATGACAACCATCTAATGTTCCAAAATGAGAAAATGGTTTCCCTAAAATGTCGCTTTTCGAGACGCGATGTCCTAAAGTTAGACGTTTTCTTGAATTTTGGCGAAATTAGGCTAAAAATCCAATCCTCATAATTGTACACATTGCGGAAGGGAACGCTATGTCGCTCTTTTCTGTCAATTTAGTCAGGCTTTCTTAATATCCGCCCATTTTACGCGATAAGACGATTTTTTTTGAAATAATTGCTCTAAAAGGGTATTTATTTACTTCGGGGGTGTAATTTTTTTCGAGATGCGAGATTACTTATGGTTCGCCGGGGATTATTGGACACGGCATCGCGGGAAAACGGAGCGCTCGGATCATAGGCAATTGGATTATTCGGCGCGTTCGGCGGAATTGAGATCGCATTTTTTCAGCATGGCAACATCATGCCGTCCGCATTGAGACACATGCACGAGGAACGCTTGGAGCGATTCGAAGACTTTCGCGATGCGAATGACCGGTCGTCCGCGGGGAATGATGCGTCATCCTCCGGGAACGACGCGTCGTCCTCCGGGAGCGACGCGTCGTCCACGGAGAACGACTCGTCGTCCACGCCGAAGGATGCGTCGTCCGTTCCGGATGGTGCTTCGCTTGGCGGCGGCACGGAGTGGATCGCGGAAGCGCGCGAGGAAGCTTCGCGAAGGAAAAGCGATCATCCGCGCAGAAAAAATGTGGAGAGCCAGGCATTCCTGGATCAGCGCCGAGGCCAGGAATCCCTTGCGGTATCCGGGCCGATCGCGAAGGATGGCTCGGACGAAGCACTCTTTCTCCGCTATCAGCAAGGGGATGACCGCGCGTTCTTTACAATTTACGAGCGTTATAAGTCGAGCATTTACGCGTATTGCGCGCAGGTGCTTTTTAGCGCCGGGCTTTCGCGCGAATCGGTGGAAGACACCTTCCAGGATGTCTTTCTCCGACTCGTGCAATATCGTGACACGTTCACGGGCGGCGATTTCAAGCCGTGGATATTTACGGTAACGCGGCATTCGTGCCTGAGCATGAAAAAGCGCTCGTTCCGCCAGCGGGCCACGATCGATAATATTGGCGACGGCGTCAATTTCGAGGAGGGCATTGCCATGGAGGTGCGGCAGGCCTTTTCGATGAGCGACGATCCGCTCGAACGGATGAGCGCCGAAGAGCAGACGGGCCTGCTTCTGGCAGCCATCGCGCGGCTGCCAGAGGAATTCCGGGAAGCGCTTCTCTTAAGCGAATACGAGGGAATGACCTATGATGAAATCGGCCACGTTCTCGGAGCTTCGCTCTCGACGATCCGCATTCGGATTTTCCGCGCGAAGGCGCGGCTGCGGAAAATGCTGTTACCGGTCATTGGCGATGCAAATGGGGAAATACCGGCTACGGACGATTCGAAAAAGAAAAAAGTGTAACATTTGAACTCTAACTGCGAACTACGAATATGACTACGAAGCAATCTGAAGGCGCGGGTTCCGCGCCTACCACGACCACCGAAGAACTCATCGTGCAATACTTAGACGGCGAGCTTGTTCGAAAAGAACTCGAGACGGTCCTCTTCGACCGGCTCTCGCATTCGGAAGAGGCCCGCGCGCTGTTGCGAGAATATCTCGTCGTTCGCGGCGCGATTCGCCAGAGCCGCGCCGATGAACGGTTCCAGCTTTCCAGCGATCTCGACGCGCGCACCCGCCGCCGCATCGAGCAAATGATCGAGTCGATCGAAGCAGGTGGCTTCGACATAGCCTCGGTGGACGAAAACGGTCGCCTGGCCGACCGGCCTGCGATTGCCACCTCCGCGGCGACGCGCCGGTTGAAGCAATGGTCGCTCCGGCCCAGCTATGCGCTGCTCGCGTTGTTGCTGGCCATCGGCACGACGTGGTTTCTGACGCGAAACACGGTCGAAAATAACGGGGCAAAGCAAACAGCTCAAACTCATGTGACTGCGCCAGCTCCGAGCGCGGAGATGGCCACCATTTCGAACGCCCCGCCCGTTAGGACTGCGGAAAAAGCCGAGGCTCCGGTGGCAAGATCGAATTCCGTGATCCCGGCAACCCATGCTTCAGTCAAGAGCGTGAGACCGGCACCATCGTTCGCGCAAAATACTCCGGCGCCAGCCAATACCAGCGCCCGTGCCGCCACGCCCGCGGCGCAGCCCGATCCCGGAGATGTTATGCTTTCCCAGCGGTATGCCAAAGCGATCGAAGCGGCAAGCAAACATGAAGTCGTAGTTTCGGGGCGCGACCGGCTTTAATGTATCGCTAACCTTTTTGCTTTTTCCGATAGCTGTGCCGCGAGACTTTTTTTCGATGCGATTCACGAGCGGCAGCCTGCTGCTCCTGTCGGCGTTCGCTACGGCGCTCGCTACGGCGCTCGCGGGGATTCTGATCGGAATGCCTCGCATCGGCTGGGCACAGGGAGCTCGCGCAGTGCCGCCCATTCCAGAACGCTACCAAAATTTCGAGACTTCGAACGATGCCTCCATCGAAGACTTGATAAAAGACCGCATCGACAGTGAGTGGAAGGTCGCCGGAACAAACTTCATTCCCGAACTTATGCGGACCGAAGCGGACTATGCCCGTTTGAGTGTCACCACCCCGAAGGTTACGCTCTATGAGGCCAGCTTTCACTTACAGCCGCATTATTACAGCCATGCCTCGATGGGGCCGGATACCACGTTCCGTGTCTATGGCGAACAGCCCATCATGTATTATATTGGTTCCGCGCGCACGCCATTGGCGCTGCCCGTCGTGAGCAATCTTTCTAAAACGCTCTCCGGCGATGAGGCTTCCTACACGGTGAATATCGGTGTGCTCCCGCTACCCGATCTTACGAGCGCGGATTCGATGCGTTACTTCGTCATTATCGAGCGCGTGATCGAATCGAACCACACCGATAACAGCGTGCGCCTCGAGCGCTTCCACAAGGAATTTGCGGCAAAGGTTGGTGAACCCGTTTTTCTCCGGCTCGAAGATGAGCGGCCCGAAAAGGGCGAGTATATTGTCCAGCTCGAGAGCGGGAAAGTGCTCGATTTTTATGATGACTTTTCCCGCTTCATCGAAGAACATATCATTTTGAAGAGCGACAAGCTCTCGTTTGGTCTCGGGAACCAGACGATCTCCGATATTTCCGGACGGCTTTCGATTCCTTATTCCGTCGCGCGGACCTGCGAAGCAAAAGTTCAGCTTTTGAGCGTTGTGGATACCGCGCACCCGCTTACCATTGTGGATACCGTCCGGCAGCCCGCCGATTATTTAGCCGAAGTCGATATGTCGAAATTTGCCGACGGGCCGTACCAATACCGCTTTACCGCGATCGAGCAAGGAACGGGTAAAGTGCTCTATAGCGAGACGCATGATTTCCACAAAGCCGCGCCAATCTACTTTGCAGGCGGCAGCCGCATCGAGCCATCGGATACGCTCAAAGTTGGAGGCAAACAAGTCGATTGGGCTAAGCTGCTAAGCCAGACGAATCTGCAGCTCGCGAATGCGATAGATTCGAACGACCGATACAAATCTACGCTTACGCAAGCCGAGAGCGATAAGCAGAATTTAGAGCAAATTGTAAAAGCCAACCGGGAAAGCACGATTGCCGATGTTCATTTTCGCGCGGGACTTGGCACAGGCGCATCCGCAGGCGACAATTTCTTCGTTGGTATCGAATCCAATCGGCCATCGCTTGCTTTCGATGTCTCGTTTGGCTGGCTGTATGGCGGAACGAAATATCTCAGTTACACGCCGCCGGCCAATCTTACCCAGATTTTCAAATCTCCCAGTTCGCTCGGATTTCAACTCACCTGGATTCCCGTTAAATTCTTCGATGGTTGGATCGAGCCTTTGCTCGGAGTCGCGAATTACGATCTTTGGTCCTCGGCGACGACGAATAGTTCCGCCGCGCTGCTCGCCGGGCAGCTTGGAATTGCAAGCGAGCCGCTTGGCGAAATGAATGGCCTCGGATTCAGTCTCGCCTACGAAGACGCCCTTGCGCTCGGACCTAATAATTCCAATTCGGGCTTGAGTTTCAAGGCGTATGTGCGCTTCTAACCAGGATTTTTCGGGATTAACAGGATGATTTTCTCGTGACGCCCATTTCACGAACGGCGGACGCTCGCTCCTGTTGTAATTGGTGACATTTACAATTCGCCCTATGAAAACACTGAAAGACCTTAACCAATTTGAACAACAACTCGAAGACCGGATCGAACAGAAGATTCGCAAATGGTCGCGTGGACGTTTAGCCGGAGTTGGAACATTCCTGCTTGCGCTTGCCATGGTACTGGCGCTGCTTATTTCCAATAAATCGGACCAGCTATTGTCCAACCGGGAGCGGCCTCAGGCGGCGTGGAATATAAGTTCCGGCGCACAATCCTTCGTTGCTTCGCAAGCAGATACGCAAGCCGTTACGGAACGATATGGCATTCCGATCACCGTCGTGCGGGACCACCCCAACGCGGATACCGGACTTAGCATGAATTCCGAAGTCATCCTGACGGGTAAGCTTGCGGCCGTCGCGCACGCCTTCGACGAGTATCTCGATGCGCACGGTGAGTTCGCGATCATCACGAGCGGCAAGCGGACACCGCAGAACCAGCTCGATATTATAAAGCAGCGTATCGACGAGCGTAATGCCGATTCAAAGTTCCCAAACCTCGATGAGGCTACGGTGGCCGATACAAAAATCTGGCTGCGTGCCTGGCATTGGCTCATCCGCCGGCACGTGCCCGTGAATGCGCCCGCAGCGGTCGATGGCGCGGATGTCTCCATGCACCTAAAAGGACGCGCGATGGACTTCATCTCCGACAATCTCGACCAAATGCGCGCGATGCTCGCCGGTTTTGCCCGCTCGAAATATGCCCAGGAAGCGCCGCTGCACATCACCGCCATCGTCCGCGAGCCGGGGTGCGTGCATATTAATTTGGGATAGATTCCCCGTGTAGCCCGCAAATTCCGTTTGCGGGCAGGGGAGCAGGCGAAGGGAATTCGCCTGCCCACGCGGAGGAAAGAGTTTGCCTTCCACACACTAAAAAGTTATAGAGGTAAGGGAATTCCTCAACCTATTAGGTGGTTCACTTTAGTGTGGAAACTGCAACTCTCATTTCCGGCGACATCCATATTCCTTTTCCCATGCTGGAACGGCACGGCCTGAAGAATGGCGCGCGAGTGATCGTCGAGGACACTCGGGAAGGAATACTCATTACCCCTCTGACCGTCCAACGCCAGAAGGACGCGATCGCCAGAGCCGCCGGACTGTTGCCGCCGGGCAGCAAAGTGCTCGACGTTCTGTTGGAGGAACGACGGTTAGACCGCGAAAACGAAGATCGTGCGTTTCATTCTTGATAGCTTTGCGCTCGTGGTTCTCTTCCTTCGACAAAAAGGATGGGAACGCGTAAGCCAGCATCTCCCCGATGCCGCGGATGGGCACTATTCGCACATGATGAGCGCCATCAATTATGGGGAGGTGTATTACTCCATCATCCGAGCGGAAGGGGATCGATACGCGGAGGCAGCTCTTGCAGACATAAGCGAAATGCCCATCGAGATTATCGATCCCACGCGAGCGCACGTACTGGCTGCCGCCCGCCTCAAATCGAAGGGGCAGGATTGCGTATGCGGACTGTTTTGCGGCCGCCCTCGCGCTCGAACGTGGGTTATATGTGCTGACGGGCGATCCCGAATTCAAGAAGGCCGAGCAGCAGGGTGTGTTGGTCGAATGGTTACCGCCGAATAGGTAAACCGCCCCCCGGTAGAGGGAATGATGAATTTATTCCGCACCCTTCCCCGATCCGACGAGCGGGTCACGGAATGCAATTCCGTGATACACGCAGGTTTATTTCAGCCACCACAGCTTGGGATACCGCTTTCGAAATTCCGCATCCACCGCTCGATCGAGAAAGCGAACCGGAACGAATCGCTTTACATAGTTTCGAAACCACGGATCGAACGGCCGCTTCGCAATGCGAATGGCAAGCGCGCGATAGATCGAATCCGTCGTGGTGTCCAGCATCACGATCTGGTAGTCCCCATCGCTCTCGATGATGTTCGGCCAGAGCTTGCGGTTCCCAAGTTTCGAAAGCACATTCGTGACAATGGGCAGCGACATCGCTTGCGGATCGTGACGAGCGATTATAATGGTATCGAGCCGGTACGTTAGAAATAATTCGGGATGCGGAAGGAGCCGGTGGAAGATGCCGAGGATGCTATCCCGCGCGGCGCGATGAATATTCGTATCCGAATAAAAATGGGAATACAATCGAGGGTTTACCAGCGTGGGACGCACATAATATTCGAGAAAAAATTCCGAATCTCCCAATGCACCAATGCAGGCGAGCGCGGCGGAATCGTGCGTGACAGATGGCAGCCGCTCCGCCGTTTGCCGGATGGCGCTGTTCGGCGGCGTCTCGTGCCATGCGCGTTTCAGGACTTCATATTCCAATTCGTCGGAAACCAACTCCGCCAATGCGCTCGCTTGCGTCGCCGTGGTGTCGTGCATGCACCGGTCGTGGGCAAGCTGCCAGCGAATCGCTTCGAGCGAAATGGTATCCCGCCCAATCACAATCGCCGGATGCAGAGGGACAGGCGAGCGGAATTCGCCTGCCACACCCGAACCGGGCGCGCCAACGAGCCACGACAAGCATAATAGACCTAAGGGCAGCGAGATTCGAACCTGGATTCCCGCCCCCGATCGGGTCGAGGGCAGGCATTTCGCGGGAATGACATAAGGATGGATCATAGCGCGAAGCGCATAAAACAGCATATCCCTGTCATTCCCGCGAAGGCGGGAATCCATTCATCTTTCATCCCTGCCCGTTCAGTTCGTCTTGCCCGTTCAGTTCTTCATAAAAAAGTACAACACCACCGTCGGCGTGTATTCCTCGCACGTCGCAAGGAAACCGGCAGCGCTTCCTCCGACGGCATAGAGCCTCCCGTTGCCCGGAGCCGCGGCCGCGAGACCCTCTCGCGCGGTGTTCATCGAGGTCTTCGCCGTCCAAGTATTTGCTATAGGGTCGTATTCCTCGCACGTTGCAAGGTTACCGCCATTAAATCCTCCGATGGCATAGACCTTCCCGTTGCCCGGAGCCGCCGCTGCGAGAATATTTCGCGCGGTGTTCATCGAGGTCTTCGCCGTCCAGGTATTTGCTATAGGGTCGTATTCCTCGCACGTCGCAAGGTCACCGCCATTGTTTCCTCCGACGGCATAGAGCTTCCCGTTTCCCGGAGCCGCCGCCGCGAGTTGGTATCGCGCGGTGTTCATCGAGGTCTTCGCCGTCCAGGTATTCGCGCTCGGGTCGTATTCCTCGCACGTCGCAAGATTACCGCCATTGTTTCCTCCGACAGCATAGAGCTTCCCGTTTCCCGGTGCCGCTGCCGCGAGATACCACCGCGCGGTGTTCATCGAGGTCTTCGCCGTCCATGTATTTGCGCTCGGGTCGTATTCCTCGCACGTCGAAAGGTAACCGCCGTTCCATCCTCCGACGGCATAGAGCTTCCCGTTGCCTGGAGCCGCCGCCGCGAGACCCACTCGCGTGGTGTTCATCGAGGTTTTCGTTGCCCAGGTGTCGCCGGTCGTGGTGAGCATGGCCCCGGTATTAGTGAAGCCGGCGCGAGGACTGTTGTCTAAGAACGTGACAACCGAGCCGGAGGGAAGGCTGGAGCCGTTGCTGTTGTCGTAGCTGATGCCCGTATAAGTGAAGCCGGAATGGGTGCCATTGTCCGTGTATGCGACGACGGTTCCGGTGGGCAGCCCGGTGGCAGAGAGGGGATTTTGCCAAGTCGGGGCGGCAGGGCTATTGGAGGTCAGCACCTGGCCACTCGTGCCGGTATTGCCGCTTATTACGGCCGTGCCGGTAGCAGCGGGAAAGGTGATTGCCCCAGTACCAGCATTCTGGAGGGTGGTAAGATGTCCCGACCCGTCATCCAGAACGATAGTCTGAGCACCAATCGCGCGCGTCTGCGAGCGGGCGGCTGGCGAAATTAGTGTCAGGGCGAACATAAAACAGGTAATGCGAAAGGGGGTCTTCATAATGGTAATTGGATTTAGGAAAAAGCACGGTAGGAATGAAACGATACAAAGCTACGGATATTTTCGGCGCTGCCAGTTGAAAGCACAAATAAATTATGAATTAGGAATAGGGAGGCTGTGGCTTTCCATATTCCTAAATTATTCGCGGGCATTATATTCCGCGATACCGGTTTAAGTGGGTAATTAATACTTTTGAATTTTCCATTATTTGGATTCCGGTATCATTTGAGCTTCGGAATTCCAGGAAAAAGCACTATTTGTGCTACCGTTGAGAGCTTCCGGACTCGGCAACTCTTTGAAGGAGTTCCTGAAACTCGGGCGAATAATAAAGGCCATCATCCTGACCCGGCGAGATCTCCTTGAAATCGCGATGGCCGAGGTCGGCGGCACGCCGAAAATGCTGCATACCGAGCGAATTATCGCCGAGCATAATAGCGAGGAGACCGATTTCATACACAAGCCGTGAATCCCGGACATTGTCGAGCGTGGTAATATACTGGCGAGCATCTTCGGGACGGCCAGCATCCATAAGCAGGTTGGCATATTTCACGCGAGTATTGTCATCGTCGGGATGCAACCGGAGGAAAACGCTATACTGATCGAGCGCGCGCTCGGCCCAATATCTTCGCTTGTCTTCATTACCCGTTTGCTCGTATGCCAGGACAATGCTATAATACGATTGGAGGCTCGTCGGGTTCAGTTCAAGTGCTCGCTCAAGGAGTGGAATTGCTTCCGCTTGGCGCCCTGTGAATATGTAGAATACAGCAAGTTGATAGTAACTAATGAATTCGTCCGGAGCGCGGCGAATGTATTCCTTGCCAGCAGTTTCCGCTTCCGCAAATTGGCCACGCAGCCGGAAAAGCACGGTTTGTGTTCCGAGTGCCAATGCGGATTTCGGGTCAAGTTCGAGCGCGCGTGGAATAAGTTGCTCCACCTGTATCAGATGCGCCTCCTCTCGATCGTAATGATAAAGCTCGGACTCAGCCGCGGCTTGTAATAAAAGAGCATCCACGTACTTTGGATCGGTCTCGACTGCTTGAGTGAAAAGCGTGACTGCGACGTGGTAGCCGGTCGAGGTCCGCCGATGAAAATACTCAAGGCCACGCAACAGTAATTCATAGGCATGAGGATCGGCGGTTCCACGCTTGAAGAGCTTCGAACTTTCTTCCTTCGTCACATGCAGTTTCAACCCCTCGACAACTTTGGTCGCGACCATCTCCTGGATATCGAAAATATCGCGCATCGGGCCTTTGTGGGCATATTGCCAGATGTAATCTCCCGATTCAATATCGACGAGTTCGACGTTGATTTTGATCTGGGCTTCCGCGACCGGTCCGGCAGCTATCGGTGTAGTGCGCACCGACCCCTCGAGAAAATAGCGAACGCCCAACTCTTTGGCCAGCAATGCGGTCTTTATCTTCTTATTCTTGAACGACATAGCTGTTTGGCGATCGATGAGCCGCAGCGATTTAATATTGCTCATGGCGGAAATGAGTTCGCCGGTCAGTCCATCCGCAAACCAGCCGTTATCCTGCGCGGGCGAAATATCTTCGAAGGGCAGGATCATGAGGCTCTTGCGGGGATCCGAGACACGAAGCGGGCCGGAGTGAGGATTCGCGCTGATTGCACTGCTGGCAAGCCCCGCACGCCGGAGCGAACGCAAAATTCCGTCGAAATCGGAGACCTGGGCGCGCTGAATTCCTGCCAGCGGGTATTTGAATTCGGCGGTGAGCGTAATCGGCTCCAGTTCAATAGGGAGAACCATGCGTTCGCTCTCGCTGGCAAGTGAAAGCTCCCGAAGCACATTTTTCGACTGCATCGAGTCCTGCGAAAGAAGGACGAGGAATGCAATGCACGTTTCGATTGCCTCGACAATCTCTTTGGTCCATTGCGTAGCCGCTTCGATGCCGTGCAGATCGATCCAGACGTCGAGCCCGGCGGAGCGAAGACTATCGGCAAGCATCAGCGCTTGCTCGGAATCCTTGCGCGAATATGACAAAAAAACATCAGGCACGGTAGGAGCGGCAAAAAAGATGGCGATATAAACTGATCCTCATAATGACAAAGCAAAAAAACGACATTCTCGTTTCCTACCGTTTTCGCTGCCTTTGGACATTGCTCCAAAGGGCGGGCATTATCTTCCGCGATTCCGGTTTAAGTGGGTAATTAATACGTTTGAATTCATCATCATCGGAATTTCGGTCTTCATCGGGAGTTCGGAGTTCTTGAGAAAGGCAGCCTTTTTTGCGTTACCGCTGGCGTTTTCCGGTGCAGGACTCCGAGCTTGCGCCGGAAAACCTCGAATCCGCGAATGAACTAACACGATCGATCAATGTACCGGAGAGCATCGCCCGCACGCTTGTCGCGCGCGGCGTGCGAACGTTCGAAGAGGCGCGGGAATTTTTCCGTCCGTCGATCGAACGCTTGCACGATCCGTTCCTCATGGACGATATGGCCCGCGCCGTCGAGCGCATACAGCGGGCGATTCAAGAGGGCGAGCGAATTACCATCTATGGCGATTACGACGTCGATGGCACGACGAGCACCGCGATGCTCGTACTCTTCTTCGAATCGATCGGAGTGCATGTCGCGTACCATATTCCCGACCGCTTCACCGAAGGCTATGGCCTTTCGGTCGCGGGCCTGGATCGCTGTTTAGCCTCACCCGAAGGGCCGCCGGGCCTGATTCTCACGATCGACTGCGGCACCACCGCAATCGAGCCGGTCGCGTATGCGCAGTCGCGCGGCGTGGATATTATTATTTGCGATCATCACGAGCCTGCCACGAATGACGGGTCATCCGTACTTCCGGAGGCGTATGCGATCCTCAATCCCATCAAAGGGAACTGCGATTATCCATACAAACATCTCTGCGGCTGCGGCGTTGGGTTTAAGTTGATTCAGGCGCTCTCGAAAGCAATGGATCTGGGCGACCGCCCATACGAATTTCTCGATTTTGTTGCGATGGCAAGCTCGGCGGACATTGTTTCGCTGCAAGGGGAGAACCGGATTCTCACGGCGTTCGGACTCAAGGAAATCAACGAGCGGCCGCGGCCCGGAATTCGCGCGCTCATTCGCGCCGCGAATCTTACTCCGGGAAAAATCGGCACAAGCCAAATCGTATTCGGCCTTGCGCCGCGCATCAATGCGGCGGGGCGATTGGGCGATGGCGGGCGCTCTGTAAAGCTCCTCATGTCCAAGACCGATGACGAAGCGCAGCACCATGCGGCGGAACTCGAATTCGAAAACTCGAATCGGCGACGCATTGACGAAGACGCATTCTTCGAAGCGTGCGGCGTTGTGGATGGAATGCTTAATCGTTCCAGCGACCGCATCATCGTGCTTCACAATGGCGGCTGGCACGCCGGCGTGATCGGCATCGTCGCTTCGCGGTTGGTCGAGCGGTATCACCTGCCCGTCGTGCTGCTCACGACGATCGACGGCGTCGCCAAAGGCAGCGCGCGTTCGATTATGGGATTCGATATTCACTCCGCGATTAAGCATTGCGAGGATAAAGTTCTCACCTTTGGCGGGCATAAATACGCGGCGGGACTTTCGATTGCCATCGACCGGGTTCCCGAATTTCGCGCGGCCATCAATCAAGTGGCGACCGAACTGATCTCCGACGACATGCTCCAGCCCGAGCTGCGCATCGATGCTTCGATCGATCTGAACGAACTCAATCCAAAATTTTTCGCAATCGCCCGGCAATTCCGTCCCTTCGGTCCGGATAATATGCGCCCGCTCTTTCACGCGCAGCATGTCGAAGTAGCCGGTTTCCCGCGCACGGTTGGAAAGGGAACGTCGCATCTGAAATTTCAAGTGCGTCCAACCATGATTCCCCACACAAACGGTACTCCCCGGCCAGCCGCGAACCTCACGCCGTTCACGCTCGGCGGTGCGCCGATGGAAGCCATCGGCTTCGGACTTGGGAGCCGCATCGAAGAACTAAAAGGTCCCGACGGCAAAGGCCGCAAAGACCTGGAACTCGTCTTCTTCTTGGATGAGAACGACTACAACGGCCGCGTTACCCCGCAGTTGGTGGTGAAGGATTTCCGGTAATGCTTCCAAAACGGCTTTTCACCCCACCCCATGTTGCCGCATAATGATACTCCCGAAACGATGCCGGCGATTGCGAAGAGTATATTCAGAAATGGGACGAGGAGCGGTATAAAGTGCAGGTGTAACGGCCCGTGCCCAATTACAGGTGTGGGTCGAAATGATATTTCGACCCCGCAAGGTCGAAGTACCACTTCGACCCACACGCGATGCACGCGGCGCCGATGCCGGCGATCGCGAAGAGTATATTCAGAAGTGGGACGAGGAGCGGGATAAGGTGCAGGTGTAACGGCCCGTGCCCAATTACAGGTGTGGATCGAAATGATATTTCGATCCCAAAAGGTCGAAGTACCACTTCGACCCACACGCGATGCACGCGGCGCCGATGCCGGCGACCGCGAAGAGTATATTCAGAAGTGGGACGAGGAGCGGGATAATGCTGGCAGGGCTGATGCGAAGTTCAAACTTATGACTGGCTCTTCGCAAGCAATCGGGGAATCCTATCCTTTTGACGAAACTGAAACATTTCGTTTCGTTCAACTTGTAATCAGTTCTGGATTGACTCTTCTGCATCTTGCAAAAGCAATGAAGTGACTTTTGCTCCTCCTTTTGACATTCTATTGAAATGGGTTTCGAAATCATAGGCACCCATGCCCCAAAGAAATTAAAATTTATTTTATGTTCCTGAAACATTTTTGATACTGGGTTCCCACGCAGTTTGTTGCTCCTGCGCTTTTATGGATTGATTCCCAGGGCCAGGATCAGCGCGGTATTCAGTTCCTCCACAAGCTCGCGCGAGAGATCGCCTAATTTCGAATAAACGAGATCTCTATCCAGAAGCACTAATTTGTGCGCACGCAACACCGAGCTTCGCTTCAATCCTGTTTTTTCAAAATCGGGATGATCGGAACGCAATATAATATCGGAGGCCAGCAGGGTATCCGGAAGCACGGAAGAAATGAACGCACAGAGAACATCCTCCGACTGCGCGAGAAATCTATCGGGCGTAACGATAACGGCAGGACGAACTTTGGAACCGCTAAGGTCGGTATAAGGGAACCGAACGAGTACTACACTGCCCCGTTTGTATGTTTCGATGGCCATCGAGCAGGCTTGCCGTCTTGCAAGCTATAAATGTCCTGATCCGAGTCGCGGAGCCAATCGTGAGCATGGGAAGTTTTTGCGAGCTGGGTGAGTTCGCGGTCGGAAATTTCTTTATGCACTTGCTTCTCTTTTCCGGCGGTCTTTCGGACGATCCGGGAAGTCGAATGCTTGGATTGTACCTTGTTCATCATTTTGGTTAACACAGGAGAGGGAAGCTTGTTCCCAAACGGGAATGGTCGGGCCGGAGGCGCCGACCTACGCGGGGAAGCTTGTTTTAGCAGTAGGCACCAATTCCCAAAAGAAATCTATTTTTATATTCTTTTTATGTAATCTTTTTGTCCTTGATGGGTTATATTTGAGTATCTATTATGGGCACCTATTGCCGAGAGAAAGAACGGCTTAAAGCGGGGAGATTGCTTCGTCGAACGAATCTCCCTTCGGTCGATTCGTTCTCCTCGCAATGACGGGCTTAAGAACAGAGTCATTTTCACTCAAAA
>DASRZC010000187.1:0-25998 GCA_035686785.1 Kapaibacterium sp. (SeqCode) | reverse complement strand
TTTCTTCCGCAAAGTCTCGGAGGCCATCGGTTTTTCGGAGCGCATCGCGGCCATCGGTGTATGCACGCGACCGCCCCGATATCCATTCGGCAAAGCGAATGCCGAGATCGGGATGAACGAGACGGTAACCGGCTTGTAATACAGGATTTCGAAGAATACTTCGGAGAATAAGATAGCCCGTATCGTTGGCGGCCTTGCCATCTCCGTGAGAAATAAAAAATTTCTTTCCGAGAAGCGTCCGCTCGATGTCCCCACGATGGACTGGAATGGAAAGCTCTTTCTCAAAATAATTGCGATGCCCGAAATCGTGGTTGCCCATGAGATACTCCACCGGCGCAAGTTCCGCGATGCGCGCGAGGCCCGCGATCGTTCGAACGTGGCGGCGAGGAATGACGGAAGAAAACTCGAACCACGAATCGAATAGGTCACCCACGATGAAAACGCCGCCGAGCGTTCCATTCTGTGCCTGCGCGAGGATTTCATCGAGCAGCCGAACGAGCCGGCTTTCACGTACCTTGTCCTCCGCGCGCGGGCCGTAGCCTAAGTGAACGTCGCTGATAAAGTAAAATATCATTCTTGATTTCGATCATACCTTTCTGGATCCCCGCATCCGCGGGGATCACATGCGGTATGTATAGTAAGCGCGAAGCGCGCAAAAACACGTTCGCGTCATTCCCGCGAATGCGGGAATCCAGACCCGGAGTTACTGGAACCGGATTTTCCGAAGATATTCTCCCGAATAAGTGGGAGGGGACGAATTAGTGGCGGAGAAATGCGGGAAAAGTGGGAGTTGTTATCGAGGTGGAAACCAATGTGGTTGTACCCATTGGTGGAATGCATAAGAAGTGAGAAAACCGAGAACCGCACCTGCAATAATGTCGGAGGGGTAATGCACCCCTAAAAAGGGCCTCGATAGACTCGTCATTATTGCATAAATCGCCGTGGGAGCAATGACATACCATTTCGGATAGTTGAGGGAAAGGCTCGTGACAATCGTCCACACGGCGATAGCATGACCCGACGGAAACGATGGAGCGGTCTCGGTGGTATCCGGCGAGATGCAATAATTGCGATAGACTTGATACGGCCTTTTCCTTCCCACGAGATACTTGATGCCTTCCCCGATGCCTTCGGCGACAAGCTCAGATATGAGGAGGCTTGCGCCGGCGATGACGATCCCATTGTCCCGCCGAAGACTTCCGTATGTAGTGACAGCACCGGGCAAACCGAGCGTAACATATGACGCGGTACTGCTCAACAATCTCATCGGTTCATTGAGCCACGCTGCGCTTCCCTGCCAGCGATTGATGAGGATGCACGCCTCCGCATCGAGATTCAGGGAATCGAGCGACGGCAAGATAGAGTGGACGGTATCCGCCGGTGTCTGCCCGCGAAGCGGCATGGGATGAAAGATCATCCCGGAAAGAAGCGCCAGGATGACGATAGTGGCGATGCGAGGATTTAGCGTTCCATTCATAATAATCTTCCCTGCACCCAATTTACATGCCCAATTAACCGTGTTGGAATGTGGAGCGTCCTAGTGATAAATCCGGAGGGTGCGTTTACTGAAATGTCCGGTAGTGGAACCGGATTTTTCGAAGATATTCTCCCGCTTAGAGCGGAGGAGGACGAATTAGTGGCGGAGCCGACCCGAGCTTGCCGAAGGAAGTACCTGCGGCCCAGGTGCCGGTCCTGAGCTTGTCGAAGGATGAGGGGAAGCGGAACACTGGGTAAGCGAAGCTCGATGTTTGCGTGATCGAGGAGGGTAAGCCACCGACGCTTCCATGAAGCTAAACTGGGGATCAATCCAAACGGAGACGCTATCTCTTCGTTATCGTTCCCACCTCACCGCAGCACGAACGTCGAAAGCAGGGCGACCCACGAGAGTAACGACGCGATTTCCTGGATTAAGTGTCCCGGGGTAATTTCAGGTTTTCCAAACATAATTTCTTTTCCTTAAAAAGCCGCATGGCGCCATCACCGATCGTGATGGCGCCATGCGGGTGAACTCTCTCTCGCGATGTCAGTTAAAATGGATTAGATTTCATTTCTGTTGTGCATTCGAGTCGCTGCTTTCGAAATGCCCAGCAGGAGCAGGAGCTTTCTCGTTAGCGCGAAGCGTCATCTTGCCTGCCTTTGGCAAAACTGCTTGCGGCATTGCGACCGCAGTTCCATCCTCGTGTCCAGGAGAGACTTGACGCGGAATCGGTGCCTTACTGTTCGCCGACAGTACAACCGTATGCGCCGGCGAACTCGATATAACAGACTCCTGCGATAGCCCATTGGCGTTCGAGGTATGACGTACTTCGACCGGAACCGGATGTTGTATGGGTGTTCCGGCCTGCTGCACCGAAGTTTCCAACCTCGGCGGCGGCTGATTGCGCTGCTGCGCAAAAGCCGAAGCTGCGCAGAAGCTGATGAGTGTTACAATGATCAGTTTCATGATAAATGAGATTAAAGTGATTTATTGTACCCGCATGATGTAGGCCATTGCATAGTACGGCGGCAGGCTGCTTGTGGTACTCAGCGTGATGCCGGAGGCGTTCACGGTGTGCGAATGACCAGGGTCATTAATGTATTGGTTGGTATAGACATTGGACTCGTAATCCCATTGCAACCCACAGGTGCATAGACTGCCCGTCGTACTAAAATGGCCATCGGATAACACAAAGGCAAACGGGCCTGAGGCACCAAGCGAAATGCCCGTTCCGCTCGCAGAGGTGGTAAGGATGCCCGATGCAGTATAAGGGGCCTGCGTACTGCCGCCCGTCGAGCCAACGGCGTAGGTGCCTCCGGCACCGACGATAAAGCGATCCTTGAGATTCGGAGTTGCGTGTCCGTTGTAGGTGTTACCGTCGCAAAGCGCCCAGCCTGCGGGGATATTCGAGACGGTGCCGGACCACATGATGATTCCTCCGATGGGTATGACGCCAGCTGCGCGGCTATCGACGTAGCTCTTCGTTGCAGCATCCTGCGCGTTCGTGGGATTGGCCATATTCGTAATGCCGCTCGTTCCCATATTGATCGCGCCGGTCATAGTACCACCTGCCAGCGGAAGCTTGGTGGATTCTGCGGCTTCTGCACGCGTCGTTTCCGTAGCGATTCCATTATCAACGTAATCCTTCGTCGCGGCATCCTGCGCGTTCGTGGGATCGGTCACGTTATTGATCGGATGGTTGCCCATGTCGAGGTTCCCACCGGCGGTGATACTGCTCGTGGCCCAGTCGAGGGTCAAAATTTGGCCAGCCGTTTGATTTGCATAGTTCGCCCGCATGAAGAGCAATTTTCCTGCTCCTTCACTGTTGTTCGTTCCGGTCGAGATGATATCGAACCAATGCCCGCCCGTGCTCGCATTACCCAACGAGAGCCACGTCCCAACATTCGAACTCCCGTCGACCACGACATTCGGGATCGAGGTGCCTCCGACGGTCAGCTCGGACACGTTATTGATCGCATGGTTGTCCATATCGATGGCACCGGTCATAGTTCCACCGGCCAGGGGGAGCTTGGTGGCTTCGCTTGCCGTCGCACGAGCGACTTCGTTATTGAGGTTCGTCGTCAGTGTGCCTTCGGCAGTGGTTGCACGCGAAACCTCATTGTTGAGGTTTGTCGTCAGCGTTCCAAGATCGGAATTGAGGTTCGTAACCTCGCCTTCGCTGATATTGCCTGCCGAGAGCAGGCCATTCGTGGCGGAGACAACGCCGGTTCCTAACTGGCCGATCGTCACTGCTCCCGCGCCGTCAACATCGAAGAGCTGGTGGTAGTAGCTCTCCACATGGAATGCATCGGAGGCCGAGGTATTGTCCGCCAGGTAAATGGCGAGACCGTTACTCGAGCCGCTCGTCCCGGTATTTTTCAGGTACGCAGTCCACCCGGTTTGAGCATCGGCCCAGTGGAAGCTCTGCGAATTCTCTCCGACTGAATTGGTCACATCGTTACCGTTGGTATTGGCGAGCTGGCCGGCCGGGGAACTCGTTCCAAAGCCGAGCGATCCGCCGATGACACCATTGCCGGTGATGTTGAAATTCGCGGTCTGCGGCGTCGCTTGATTGAGGATCCAATTATTTGCGGCGGCCCCGAAAATTTCCGCCGGCGTCCGGTAGCCGACGAGGTTCGAGCCATTGACCGCCAGAATGCCGGAGACCTGGGATGGGCTGGAAAAATGAGTCAGTCCATCGAGCGTAAGATCCGAAAACGTCGGCGAAGAGGACGTTGCAATGTCCTGCGGGAGCCCGAGCGTAACGCTATCGGTCTTCGCTGAGGTATAGCTGCCATCGACACTCACTTGATTCGTGGTACCGGTGATGGCGTGTACGACATTCGACAACGGCTGCGCGCCCTTGCCGCTATTCGTTCCACTTGCGCCGGAACCGGAAAGATACAGGCTGTTCGTCGTCCGATCGAGTTGGAGGCTGATGCCATTTGTGCCGACGAGATTCAGGTTGCCGCCCGTCCCGGTAACCTTTTGGCCATTCACGGAGATAGAGCCGACGTAATCCGTCGCCATTTTCTTCGCGGTAATCGAGCTATCGGCGACGTTCATCGCATACGCGCTCGCCGCCAGCGGGGTGAGCGGAAGTTCCGCGCCTTCCCCGATTTTGACTCCGAGCCAGAGCGCCCCATCCATGGCCGGCGGAGCCGGAAACGGACTCGAACCCGAGCCCAGCAGGACGTCGAAGATCCCATCCTGCGTGTGAACCGTGTAGGTGCCCTGCCACACCTTCGACGTGCCGCTGGCATCGTCGTAGAGCGTAAGGCGCACCGTGTAATTGCCATCCGGGACCGCACTGCCGTTCTGTTTCAGCAGGCCCTGATAGCTGATCGTTCGCGATTGCGGAGCAAGCACGGACGTGGTTTGTGCGTTCGCGGAACCCACGCTCCCAAGAAGCGGGAAGGCCGCGACCATCGCTAATGCCACGAGACGATAGATCGTGGCTTTCAAGTGATTTCGTTTCATAGTGTTGTGTAACTAAGTATGGAAAAAAAGGAAGCCGGAGACACCCCGATGAGGCGATCCCCATATCTTCCGATGATCGGATGAATGAAGTTTTAAACGTTTCTCAAACAAGCCTGCGCTCGCCCAATGCCTGCGATGGCGCGTGAGGCGAGGCGCGCACTCGAAAATGTTACATTTTTACATTCACATGGACCGTGAATTCAGATCAGAAAAGCGAATTCAGATCAGAAAAGCAAATTCAGATGACAAGAATATCTAAGAACTGCTCAACCGCGAAACAAAAATACGGAAATTGAGCAAAAATAACAATCTTATTTTTTTTAAATTTTTCAGACGCTAAAAAAGTCTTTTGAGAGGAAAGGTTCGTTAATTCTCAATTAAAATTTTGGATGCTGCGGTGACGGCAAGGTTGCGGCATCGTAGAAGGTATGGAATCGCTCGACAGAATCAAAAAGGTTCCGAATGATGCCGGCGGCGGCCAGAGGGGACGATTCCGAGACGTAGTCGTGAATCGCGAGCAGCCGGTCCATTGCCCGATCGGACCAAATAATCATCATTGGCCCGCCGCTGCTGCGGCTAGCCTCAGAATGATTATTCCCTATGCGGTTCACCTCAATGTAAAGTGTGCGAACGTGCGTGCGTAGGCATAAGCGTGCAGGTTCATGTTCGAATAAGAAGTGTCGATTGCATTCACTCTCCATAAGCAGACCGTCGCAGGGCCTGGGCTGAGCCAATCAAGGTCTTCAGACCGAGGTAGAGTTATCGAGCCCGTATTCTGTGCCGACCACTCGTAGGAGGCATTACCAGCGTCGTCAAAAATTTGGATTAAGACATGGTTTGCTCCGCTGTCAGCAAGCCAATTTATCGTAATAGGCCCACCTCGTGGCAAAACGGCTGAATCGTTTGGATAAAGAATATGAGTCGTAAGCATAGGAAGTTTGATGTTAAAAGATGCTTGTGGCAATTGAAGGTTTGGTACACTTTTCATCTCCCAATCTAACGAACCATCTGATTGTGGTAAAATAGAGTCGGCTGAATACATGCTGTCGGATGTAGTAAATTGGAGTGGTAGGGAGTTCAGAGTGATGGAAAGTTCAGGCGGCAGATATGGCTTTGTGTTATCTTGCACACTTGCGGTCGCATGGCGAAAAACCCCGATGGAGTCAACGAGATAATCTGCCGTGTAAGTAAAACTTGTGTAATAAAATGGCCCGGAATTAGGTGCCTCCTGACCAAGACAACCTGATAAGGAGAAGAGCAACAATACGCAATTCCTTGCTAATAAGCGCGGCTTCATGCTTTCGAGTACAATTATAACCTGGCAACAATTCCACACAGCCCGGCAAAGGAGAGTAACGTTGATTTGAATTTGATTCGGATATCATGGTCGTGTGAGGCCATTTATGAACGTAAGTCCGGACTTCTCTCTCGCTCGCGGAGAATATCGGGGTTGTCGGCGAAATAGAGTTTATTCACGTTATTTGTCATCCTGAGCGAAGTCCGCCGCAGCGGATCGGAGCCGTGGGTATTAAGCAGACCGCCATTTATCGGGACTTCCTTTGGTGGAATTTTGCTGGCGCTCTAAGTGAATAGGAGCGTGGGGATTGCTTTTCCTAATTCGTTCAACGACTTCTTCCTGCGTCCTGGCGGTAAAGCTTGCACGTTCGGCACCAGTTCTTGTGCCTTTGTAACCGCCACTGTGACTCCGCTCGATGTAATAGCCTCCCTGATTACTCTGCTTGACAGAAACACGCTCTCGATTACCATGCCGGGCTGCGAAGTGAGAAGATAATCTCCCTCGGTCGGCCGCGGGTGTCAGCCCGGCGAGCGCCTCTTCTTTTTGTTCGAGCCAAATATCGTTCACCGGCCCACTCGTGAGGTCCGTATCGTAATCGATCTTCTTTAAATTCTCTTCGAATCGTTCCGCGAATGATTTTGGAGATAACTCTTTCCGGTGAATTTTCTTTGCGGCAGCCTCTCTTCCTCGTTGCCGCCTTTCCTTGATCGCTGAATTTCCGTTCCTCATGTTTTTGCTCCCATTTCACGTGTTTGTTCTTCTATTTCAACCCTGAATTTATCAGGGCAGTGCCCTTCCCAAAAGAGTTGGGCATACTCAAGGTCATTTGCAGTATCGATCCCACTGGTTCGGTCCCAAATAATCGCTGCCGGTCGAGCATAGCTGTTGACGACCGCGCCATCCACGTTATACTGCATCAAAAGCTGCTTTGCATTACCCCGCACTCTATCGCAGCAATACGCATATTGGAGCACAGAAAAGGGTACGCGTCTTTTTCTCATTCGAGACCGCATCAGAGCGATTTCGAGACCAGCGTCCACCATAATGATTCGCACTCTGTATCCTCCTTCGAGGAGCGTCTTGACAAGCGCCGAATAGGAACGGATATTCGACCCCACTCCGTCGAAAAGAATATTATAGCGATTATCGACCGCATAATCGCGTAATTCCCTTGTAATATAAGACGATTCCTCATGCACGATTGCGGAAGCATCGGTATTGCCCTGCTCGATGAGATCGTGATATTCTGGCAGCTTTTCTTTCACATCGTCGGAATCGAGAACGATAAACGTTTGAAGATCTGGAATTGCTTTACGAATCGTGGATTTTCCGCTCGCCGGGCCACCCATTAAAAGTATGGCTTGCGATGAAGTTTCCGGATGGGCCATCGATAACGGTCCGAAGTATTGAAGAAAAATTTCATCGTAAAGTTTCTTTCGTTCTTCGGTGGCTTCTCCAAACTCAACGATGTGCTCGCCTTCCCGTTGAAGGTTCGGAAAAAAACGAATGACGGTTGGGGTTTCGTTGTAGTTGCCCATTGCTAAGGTTATTCTTCGAGGGGATCGAAATAAATGAGATCGACCGATTTCGTCGCGATGTGCTCGCGGAGAATATTGAGGTTGTCGCCGAAGAATAATTTATTCAATGTTTTAAGAACCAATCTGCTAAACTACACGAGATCCTTCGACTCCGTTTTCCTCCTTTCGGTCGGAAAAACTCCGCTCAGGATAACAGGTAATAAAACAGGACATAAGAAGTAACATAACGGGCACCTATATCGCGTTCCCTCCACGGGCCGAACCCTCCGGGGTTGCAAAATTTTCAAAAAATATTTCGGAACTGCTTGACTTTTCCTTTTGTAGTGCTTATATTAGAGGGTATTTAATGGGCACCCATTCGACAAGCTCAGGGCAGGCTTCATGGGGGAAGGATGAGGGATGAAGGATGAAATGAGGGTGCCTTGCTCATTGAAAGCTGAAATGAGAATCGGCGAATTTGAAACGAGAAGGAGGATGTTCATTAAATGAAAACGTATCTCAGTAGGCACCCGTTTTCAAGAAAACGGTGCCTTTATTAAAAACAAATGCGTTTGCGCGATCTTTGGGTACTAATTCAAAAAACAAAATCGAGCACCCACCGAGAAGCTCAGAAAGTAAATTCTAATGTATGAATAAGGAACTCAAAAAAAATCGAAAAAATTGGCGAATCAGATTCAAAAAGGGAAGCGGCCTCGATAATAGTTCCGAATTCGGATAGCCAAAGGCACCCATTCGACAAGCTCAGGGCAGGCTCCATTTCCTATAGAATTTGAAGGATTATTAACGATTTATCGGAGAGATTTCGAGGATACGGGGATAACAGTTCGGAAGTTCTTGCGTAAAAATTCTCATTCCCCGAAGTTCGCTCCATGCTTACACAGATCGCAAGTAGTATTTCGATGGCCTTTCAGTCGCTGGCAGGCAATAAAATGCGGGCGCTGCTGACCATGCTCGGAATCATCATCGGCGTTGGCTCGGTGATAACGATGACGGCGATCGGCCAGGGCGCGGCAGCCTCCGTGGCCGCTCAGATTAATTCGATGGGCAGCAATATGATTCAGATCGATCCGGGGCCAACGATGCGCGGCGGGATTTCGTCGGGCGCGGGCGGAAGTATTCATCTGTCGGAAAAAGATGCGGAGGCGGTCAAGCAATCCAGCTTCCTCACAGCCGTGGCGCCCTCGGTCGATACGCGAGCGCAAGTCGTCGCCCAGGGATCGAATTGGCCAACGCGAATTACTGGAACGACGCCCGAAATTCTGAGCATACGGAACTATGTCGTGGATCGGGGAAGAATGTTCACGGATGCCGAGGCGAAAATTGGCGCCAAAGTGTGCGTGCTCGGCCAAACGGTCGTAGATAATCTGTTCGGGCCGGACGAGGACCCGATCGGCCAGCAGGTTCGCATACAGAATGTGCCGTTCGTTGTCATCGGGCTTTTGAAACCGAAAGGCGCCAATGCATTCGGGCAGGACCAGGACGATAACATCCTCGCGCCACTTCCGGCGGTGCAGCGCCGAATCATGGGCATTACCTGGCTCGAAGATATTTTCGCGAGCACTGCTTCCGTTAATGTTACGGAGCAAGCCATTGCGGACGTTACGCAAATTCTTCGCATTCAACACAAAACACAGCTTACTGCAAATCAGGATTTCCGAGTTCGCTCACAGGTGGAAATGGCGCAGGCATCGCAACAGGCAACTTCCACGATGACGAATCTGCTTACGATGGCGGCGATTATTTCGCTCTTGGTCGGCGGCATCGGGATTATGAATATCATGCTCGTCAGCGTGACGGAGCGGACGCGCGAGATCGGTATTCGCAAGTCCATCGGCGCGAAACCATTCAATATTCTTTTTCAATTCCTGACCGAGGCCGTGACCTTGAGCCTTCTCGGAGGGATTATCGGGGTATTGCTGGGTTACGTTGCGAGTTCGTTAGTTTCGGCGCAGAATGGCTGGACGCTGATTATTTCACCGGGAGCCGTCGGGCTATCATTCAGCGCGGCTACCGCAGTAGGGATGTTCTTCGGTTGGTACCCCGCGCGCAAAGCAGCACGGTTGAATCCGATCGAGGCGCTTCGATATGAATGACTGGATTTCGTTCCAGAGAATTTAATTAGATTTTTCGGTCACTTATTTGGCCATGATTATGTTCCCGCCCTGTATTCGCTCAAAATGGGCGGCAAACTCCATAATAAACGACTTACCTCGATGAAAACCAGCAAAATCACGATCGACACCAAAGAAGCGCTCAACCGCTTAGCTCACCCCACCTTTTTCGACCACATCGAGCGGAAGTCCGCCTTCGAGATCGTCATGCGCGACGGTAACCCCAGCCAAAAAGCCAGCGCCGAGCAAGCGCGCGTTCTATGGCCGATTGATGGGATGACGGGGAAGGTAGCGGTGTGAAGAGATGGTTCCTTTTACAATTGAATTCTCCGATGAGGAAATGGAGGCGCTGAAAAAATTTTCCGCGGATGTCGGCCTATCTTGTGAAGAAGTTGTGAAACGAATCGCCTTACGCTGGCTTCTGAATGAGCGCCCATCCTTCGAGGATGCATTGGAGCACACGATGAATAAAAACGAGGAACTCTATAAGAAATTGGCCTGACGTTTAGCCATCACACGCGGCGAGAAACCCCGTGATCGCATCCCTAAATTTCTGCGCCGCTTTAGTGAGCAATTCCAGATGATTGCATTCCGGGAAGTCGATAAGTATCGTATTTTTGTGTAATGTCATTCCTCGAATCGCTATTTTCTTTGGAGGGTAAGACCGCCCTCGTGACCGGTGCCTCGCGCGGCTTAGGGCGTGCGGCGGCGATTGCGCTTGCAGGCGCGGGGGCGAACGTGGTGCTGGTCGGGCGCGATGAAGCGGCGCTCGCGGAAGTGCAGCAATCCATTGATTCCCTTGTAACTAATGGGTCCGATAAGTCCCATTCGGAAGTAGCGGATGTCAAGGACTCTGAGAGGATGTTGGAGGTCGTTTCTTCTACCCTGCTTCGATGGAAAACAATTGATATTCTCGTTAACAATGCCGGCATCATCCGCCGCTCGCCGGCAGCGGATTATTCGGCGCATGATTGGTATGACACGATCGACACCGATCTCAACGCCGTCTTTAGTTGGTCGCAAGCCGTTGGCAAAGTGATGATCGAGCAGGGGAGCGGGAAGATCGTCAATATCGCGTCGCTCTTATCCTTTCAGGGTGGGCTGAATATTGCCGCCTACGCGGCGGCAAAGGGCGGCGTAATGCAGCTTACAAAAGCGCTTGCAAACGAGTGGGCAAAATATAACATCAACGTGAATGCCATCGCTCCCGGCTATATGTTGACCGATGCAACCGCCGCGTTGCGCGCGAACACCCAGCGCAGTAAGCAAGTCTTCTCCCGCATTCCTGCCGGACGATGGGGTGAACCGGAGGACATCGCGGGAGCGATTCTTTATCTTGCTTCATCCGCTTCCGATTATGTTAACGGGCATGTGCTGGTCGTCGATGGCGGATGGCTGGGTAATTAAAAATTACGAATTACGAATTACGAACATGGAAATGAATTGGCTCTTCCGCAATACCGCTGCCCAAAAAGGCCGCACCATCTTGATCACTCCGGAAAACTCGGCATTCAAAGCGATCCATGCCGGGCGCATCATGCTCGACCAGCAGACGCCGCAAGCCACTGGCAAAAATGAAGGGCGTGAAACGACGCTTCTGTGCCTGCACGGCTCTGGCCGTGTGAGGATAGCCGGCAAGGAATATGTAGTCAATAGATTAGATGGAATCTATGTCTCGCGTGGCGAAGCATTCGAAATATCAACCGATAATTTTGTCGATCTCGTCGAAGCGTCCGCTCCGACCGATAAGTCCCATCCGACCCATTATGTGAATTTTGAAAGCGATGTAAATAAAAGCGATTCACTAACGCTGCATGTCGGTGAGGAACCCTATTATCGCGACATCCACAAAGTGCTCGCCGAGAATGTCGAAGGCTCGCGGCTGCTTATGGGCGTCACGATGTCGAAGCCCGGCAACTGGACGAGCTGGCCTCCCCACGAACACGCCGCAACGCGGGAAGAACTTTATCTTTTCTTCGACATGCCACGCCCTGGATTTGGAACGCAATTTATTTATTCCAATCTCGATGATCCTGAATTCGTCCAGCCTGTGTATGAAAACGATGCGGTAACGATTGTAAAAGGTTACCATCCGAATGTTGCTTCCCCGGGCTATCCGATCAATTTTTGCTGGATTCTCTGCTCGCTCGAAGATGATACGTGGCGTTCGCTTGGAGGAGTGAATGTGCAGCCTGGTTTTGAACAAATGCCCACGGGACTTCGATGATGGCTCCGATACCAACAGCGGCAGAACTCGCCAGCTTTGACCAATTTTTCACCCCGCTGGTAAGCGATGTGATGGATCGTTTGGGCATTCCATCCCACGTTCTTCCGCGCGAGATTCAGTCTATCCCATTCGAGCCATCGCTGAAAGTTGCTGGACTTGCATTTCCTTGCCGCGTAATTCCGACAAAAGAATATGTCGAGATCGAGAAGCTTCTCGAAATGGTCGATTCGATTCCGAAGAATGCCTTTGTTGCCGTGGCGGCCGATGAAGATATCGACGCGGCGCTGTGGGGCGGGCTGATGTCCACACGAGCGAAGGCGCGTGGGGCGGTCGCGGCGGTAGTGAATGGTGGCATTCGAGATTTTGAGCAGATCGAAATGCTTGATTTTCCCGTCTTTGGTGCCTACCGCTGCATCAAGGATATTCGACGGCGTGGATATATGGCAGCATACAATACGACCATTCAAATCGGAGGCATCACGATCAATCCAAATGATGTTGTTTTTGGCGATGTGAACGGCGTGATCGGTATCCCGCGAGAGCATTTTAAAGCGGTGTATGCCGAGCTAATAAAATCCATCGAAGGCGAACGCAAGACTGCTTCGGGACTTTCCGAAGGCCGCGAGGCCCGTGAGCTATTTTCGAAGTTCGAGACGTTTTAAGTCCCATGGCCAAAGATTTGGTGATCCAGCGTATTCTGGATGAGAAAGTATTCGCCGTGTTGCGGCTGAAGCGCACGGAAAAAATAGAATTAGTCGTCGAAGCGCTTCTCAGCGGAGGAATTAAGATCATCGAGATCACGATGAACTCGCGCAAAGCGGAAGAGACGATTTATCGAATCGCGAAAGATTTTCCTGCCGTGCTTATTGGCGCCGGAACGGTGATCGGCGTTGAATCGGCGACCAAGGCAGTTGAAAGCGGCGCAAAGTTTCTCGTCAGCCCTGTGACCGATCTCGATATGTTGGCGGTGGCACAGCAGGTGGGCGTCGCTTCGATGGCGGGCGCGCTTACGCCGACGGAGGCGTGGCAGGCCACGCAAGCCGGTTCTGATTTCGTGAAGCTGTTTCCACTCGCGGGCTTGGGGCCGCAATACATTCGCGCGATGCGCGGGCCGATGCCGGATATTCGTTTCGTTCCCACCAATGGTGTGACGGTCGAAAATGTTGCGGAATGGTTCGAAGCGGGGGCCGCGGCCGTGGGTGTTGGAACACCGCTTGTGAGCGACCGCGATATAGAAGCAGGCAACTTTTCATTGATTACGGATCGCGCACGAAAAATAGTGGAACATGCCAGCAAAAAGAAGCAAGGTTAAAATACAAAGGAGCAAAAGCGTGGGTTCAAAACCCTCTACCCTTTACCCTTTACCCTCTACCCTTATCAAAACGGTCAGCGAGTCGTTCATCGCCCGCTACCGGCCCGAGTCGCAATCGACCGATTGGGGTCAATCGCTCGCGATGTATGGCTTGCTTCGCAGCCTTTCCATAGACGATAATCCGAAAGTGCGCGCGTATCTTCGACGCTGGCTTGCCTTTCATCTCGCCGAAGGCGTGCATGTTAACTATTTTTGTGGCTCGTGGAGCTTTGGTTTGCTCTATCCTGACGTAATTCGTGAGTTTCCGGAATTCCAAATTCAACTCCGTGATACGGCGCTTAGAATTTACGAATTCATTCGCGATAAAGCGCTCCGCAACGGGGAAGGAATTCTCCTGCATAATGTCGATCTTCCGAATATCTATATCGACACGCTCTCTTATTCCGCCGTGGTCCTTTCGAAGATTGGTCCTATGCTCGGGCGCCCATGGGAGGATGAGGCCGTGAAGCAAATCGCGCTGCATTTGGAACGATTGCAGGACGGCGAGAAGCCGTTCTTCATTCATTGCGAGGAGAACAATGGCGGACTGCGCTCGGAAGGAAGCTGGGCGCGCGGCAATGGCTGGGTGATGATGACGCTCGCAGAAATTTTGCCGTTGCTGGATAAAAAATCCGCACGATATAAAGACCTGCTCGTAATTTTTAAGCAGCTTGCTTCGGAGCTTGCAAAGCTGCAAACCAAGAATGGCCTTTGGCGAACCATTCTCGATGATCCATTGGCGTATGAGGAAGTTTCTGCTTCGGCAATGTTCCTTTTTGCTTTTGCGAAAATAAAAAAAATGGAACTAATGGGTCCCGTAAGTCTGATCGAGAAAGCTTCCCGCGGCATTGCAAATTCGGTTGACGATGCTGGCCGCGTCCTCGGCGTTTCCGAAGGCACCTGGCCGGGTACGGCGGTGTACTACAAATCGCTCGCAACCGGTGAATGGTGGTGGGGTACCGGCGCGTTCCTTTTAGCGATGGCGGAACTGGCTTCCGCCTAAATCATATTGCTTTAGATATGCTCTCTCGCCGCAACCGCTACTTGCTTGCTATTCTTTCGGGGCTTTTGCTTGGCCTCGCGTTCCCGCCCACGGGTCTCGCGGGTGGCCTTCTTGCATTCATCGCTCTGGTTCCCTTGCTCTTTGCGCTCGAAGATGGAACCCGATTGCGCCATGCTTTCAAATATGGCTGGGTCGCAATGTTCGTGCTCGGGCTTGTCGCGAATTATTGGGTGGGCGGATGGAAGTCGATGAGCGAAGTCGATCCGTTTCTCATGGTGGGCGGTGTTTTGCTCGCGATCGTGCATCCGTTTTTTCTTGTCGTTCCGTGGCTGCTTTATGATGTCGTCCGCCGCCGTGTGGGAAGAACTGCCGCGCTTTATTCGCTGCCGATTTTTCAGGCCGGATTCGAATACGCGCATTCGTTTGGCGATCTCGCCTATCCGTGGCTCAATCTCTATAATACGCAAACCTATAACCTTCCTTACGATCAATTTATCGAATGGACCGGGCCGTATTTGCTGAGCGTTATTATCGTGCTGGTGAATGTGGAGATTTTTCAAGTGCTCTTTCCTTCCCATCGGACCAATGGGACGGATGGGACTGCTGGGGTTTTTCGCCATTCTGTCGTTTTAGTCCTTTTAGTCCTCTTACCTTATCTTTATGGAGCTTTTGCGATGGGCCAGCACGAAGCTTCCCATGCTTCCATGCGCGTGACCATCGTTCAGCCTAATATCGATCCCTGGGCGAAGTGGTACACCGATGAGCAACGCACGCTCGATACCAATTTCGATGCAACATTAACGGCACTCCGCGCCTGTCACGATTCCACCGATCTCATTCTTTGGCCGGAAACAGCGATCACGTTTTATATTACAACTCCCGCGAAATCTTACGAGCTTGGGGAGCTGTATAAGTTCATTGCAACCACGGGCCATCCCTTGCTGACAGGATTTCCCGACCGCGAAGATTATGTGGTGGGCCGCGATTCTATTCCACCGGACGCTAACTATACCGGTGTCGATGGCGTCTATTACCGAAGCTGGAATGCCGCGATGCTCGTTTATGAAGATTCGAATGGTCGCATGCACCGCGAAGTATATCACAAACAAAAGCTCGTGCCGCTTGGCGAGCATATCCCGTTCGTGGAATACTTCCCATTTCTCGGCAGGTGGTTTCAATGGAATGTCGGCATCGGAAGCTGGAATTATGGCGAAGGATATGAACCGTTAAAGCTTCCTTTGCATGTGAAAAACACCACCCCTCAACCCCCTCCTCTTGCAGAGGAGGGGGAGTTTGACACACTCCGCATTACTCCCACGATCTGCTACGAATCTATTTACCCCAGCTTTGTTCGCCATTTTGTCGAGCATGGCGCGAACCTGCTGGCGGTTATCACGAATGATGGATGGTATGGCCGCAGTTCTGGCCCGTATCAGCACGAGCAATTCGCCGTGTTGCGGGCTATCGAGAACCGGCGATGGATTGTCCGCAGCGCGAATACCGGAATATCGGCGGTGATAGATGATCGCGGCCGTATTCTGAAATCGCTGCCGTTATTTATCTCCGGCTCCATCACCGCGCGCGTTCCGCTCATCGAGCGAAAAACGCTTTATGTGCGATGGGGGGACTTCATCGCGATTCCGGCAATGCTATATGGAATTATTGTGCTCGTTTGGGGAATCGGCGGATGGATTTTCCTGCGCCGTCGAAAGAAACGATCAGGGGTTTCTTCTTCTACCGAATAACGCGGATAGCTCCGGGATGCACTTGGATGGAAATCTCTCGTATGTTATCGCTCGGCGCGGCAAAGATTTCGCCATCGGTGTGAATGGCGAGCGGCTCGTATGCCTTCAAGTGAAGCGTGGAAAATTTTCGCGTAAATACCGCGCGCGATTTCAAATGCGTCCCTTTTCGCGCGCTCGGCAATAATGCCAGCAACCCCATCATCGAGAGCGGGCCGACGAACAAAAGATCGAGGTACCCATCCTCTATGCTCGCGCCGGGCGTCATCAAAAAGCCGCCGCCCTCGCGCGGGCCGTTGCCAAGCGTGAGTAGGCTGAAGCCCTCCGAAAGCCGGTGATTATCGACCGTAAGGTCCGCTTCCTTTACGGCTTTGAATAGCATCATTTCCGCGAGGGTGGCTGCAATATAGCGCATTTCACCTTTGAACGCCTGGATTCGCCCTGCCCGGATCGCGGCTCTCCCGTTCAGCCCAATGCCGCAGGAATTCGCCCAATAGACTTTGTCTCCGCGTTCATTTTCCATGGATCCAAGATCGACCGGATGACTTTTGCCGTTTAGTACCAACTCCAACGCTTTTTCGAGGTCGCTTGGGATGCGGGCGGCTTGGGCGAAGTCATTACCAGTCCCGATTGGCAGAATGCCAAGCGATGGCCGCAACGGTGCTTCGACGGACATCATACCATTCACAACGTCATGCACGGTTCCATTCCCGCCAACCGCGACGATCGTTTTCGCTCCTTCCATTGCCGCCTTTCGAGCCAGGGACGTAATATCGCCGGGCAAAGCCGTTGCCATCCAGGGGAAGCGGTTTCCCAATGATTCACGAATATGGCGAAGTTGCTCCGCGCGAGACCGGTCGCCGGAGACGGGATTGTAAATAAAAAATGGTGAATTATTCAAAGCTAACATCCCACATAAATATGCGATGAAAGGGAATTAAAGAAGCAGGAAATCACGAAGAGTTTTTTCTGTCTATCTCCTTCTTAACGGGGGGGGGGAACTATTTTTACATGCGCGTGACCATCGAGCGCGACCGCAATGAGTATGGCAATCTCTTCTATCACCAATAAATCATCGCTATCAAGGGTTCGATTGCCATTCGTCGTCAGCAGCGTAAGCGCGCCGAGCGTATGGCCGCGCGCGATCAACGGAACGCAAATAAATGAACGGACGAGGAGGCCATCCAACACCAATTCCGCTTCTGGGGGAAGCGGGAATAGCCGGCTGGCGATGCGCTCGCTCACGCCCGGAATAAACTGCGATTTGCCCGTTTTGATTACGCGCGGATAGCCATAAGAGGCAGTGAGCGGCATCGGATGTCCGTCGCGGTGATTCGTAAGCATTTCCTGCTGTTCTCCATTGTTGTCGCGTGTCATTGCGCGGGTAATCGAGCCGTCGTCCTCGACCAAGTCGATCGAGCCGGAATCGGCCAGGTGCTTGAGCAGGATTCCGAGCGAGAGCGAGAATAAATCGTGGACATTGCCATCGTGTTGGCAGGCCAGCGCAATCTCGCGCAGAACGCTTTCGCGGTCCGTTGTTCGATTCTCTCCGTTCGACTTGTTATTTCCCATGAATGCTCAAAGCCTGACTAAATAATTATCCGATGATAGCTCATTGGTAATGGAATGCATGGTTGAATCGCGCGATGGCGGTTACCAGCTATCGGCCAGGGAAAGAAGCACAGACGTGTGTGCCCGAAAACAATCCGGTCAGCATACGATGATCATCCATTTGTGCGCAGTGTTTCCCCTCACGCGATAAAACGGTGAAGCCACCTTCGGAAAAATCCTCTGGGGCTGGCGAAGCCGTGGAGGCCGGATCATTTTCATCCGGCGAAGCGCTGCAAGAGAACCACAGGGTCTCGTATATCTTTGGGGACGCTGAAGGTATTCAGCAGTGCGGTTCAGGTCGTGCCCGCGTAAAAAGGGTGAGATAGTATTCGGGATATGTGGCAGCAGCAACCGCACCCTGTAATGAATTACACTTTGGGAAGAATAATAATTCCGAAAAATTCATAAAAAATGAAGTTTGGAAACGCCATTTCGTGTAGCTCAGGCTTTCAGCCTGAGCAAGGGCTTTTAGCCCTTTGGCAGTCTCCCCCTCACCGAGCTTCCGTGCTGGAAAGCACGGGCTCAAGCTGAAAGCTTGAGCTACACGGGTCGATATGGGATTTGAAACCCTCGAGCCGCTCGATGCATCGGTCGAGCGAAGTAATTTGCATCAAATCGGAGCGAACGCGCGCGCCGCCATGCACTTCGCGAAGATAACCGGCGTAATGCTTTCGAAACGCGAACACGCCGCGCTGCTCGCCGCGCACTTCGCACGAATGCGCGAGATGTCGCACGCAGAGTTCGATTCGCTCTTCCAGCGTGGGCTGCGAATATGCGCCGGTCGCGCGAAGCTCTTTGATCTGCTGGAAAATAAACGGATTCGTGATCGCTCCGCGCGCGATCATCACGCCATCGCAGCCTGTTTCGTGGAAGGCGCGCTCGGCGTCTTCGGGCGTTTTTACATCGCCATTCAAAAAAACCGGAATCGAGATGACTTGCTTGATTTTTGGAATCCACGACCAATCGGCTTCGCCACTATGTCCTTGTGAGCGCGTTCGGCAATGAATCGTAAGCGCCTTCGCGCCGGCTTGTTCCAGCATCGGCGCGATATTCAGGATATTGATCGTATCGTGATCCCAGCCCAAGCGCGTTTTGACCGTGACCGGCAGTTTCGTCGCATTGGCGACGGCGCGGACCATCGCTTCCATTCGCGGCGGGTCTTTGAGCAGTCCGGCACCTGCCCCATGACCTACGACATTTTTCACCCAACAGCCGCAATTGATGTCGATAAAATCGGGCTCTGCCGCTTCGGAGATTTGCGCGGCCTCGCGCATTACGTCAGGATCGCCGCCATAAATTTGGATTGCAACGGGACGCTCTTTTTGCGAGGTTACAAGCTTTTTCATCGATTTTGCGGCTTGCCGGATAAGTGCCTCGCTCGAAATAAACTCGGTATAAACCACGTCCGCGCCGCGCTCGCGCATGATGAGCCGGAAGGAAACGTCCGTCACGTCCTCCATCGGCGCCAGTAGCAGGAGCTTTTCGCCTAATTCTAGATTTCCGAGTTTGACCATATTGCAAATGCCTTAACGAGAATTTGGGAAGGGAGTTCACCTGTATTGGTGTTCATCCTGCATGGGAATTATGAGCGAATCGTCATCCGCGCTGGAATTGCTGATTATATAGAAAACTCTGATTAAATCCAACTGTCATTGAGCGGAGTTCGTCCGACCGAAGGGAGGACGAACGGAGTCGAAGGATCTCGTGTAGTTTAGCAGCAAGCTGAACTGCTGGAGATGCTTCGACTTCGCAAATCTCCGCTTCGCTCCGATTTGGCCCAGAGGGCACCCTGCTCAGAATGACATGCTAACATAATCAGAGCTTTCTCAAGTCTATGAACGCTATGGAAGAAGCGAAAGCAATCCGGCTTAAAGCTGGTCAGCGCGCCATTGAGAAGCTCATCGAAGAGCACCGCAAGTCCGGCGAACCAATGGTGATTTCGCCGGAGCCGGACCTGATTCAATGGGTCGTCCCACAGGACGATGGAACGATGAAGGTCGTGAAAGAACGACGATTGAGCAAGACCCACAGCCGCAATGAGTAGCCGTGACCTTTAGGTCACGGTCAATTTCCCAACGAGTTCATGCGCCAGATCGAAACTCGTTCGTTCGTGCGCGACAATTCGGTCGAGTTCCGTTTCGAGCATTTCTGCTCGCGCCGGCGTCCAGAAATCGAAGCGAAGCATGGCCTCCACCAGTTCTCGCACGCGCTCCCGCTCACGGGCCTTGCGGCGCGAGATATGCTGACCGGTCGATTCGAGATATGCCCGATGCTTTTCGATCTCTCGTAAAACATCTTCGATTCCAATATTCTTGCTCGCGGTGGTTTTCACCACCGGCGGAATCCATTCCTGCTCGGCGTGAGTAACACGAAAGCTGAGGATCGTCTTTAGCGCGCGCACGGCCTGGTCGGCTCCTTCGCGGTCGCTTTTATTGACGACGAAAAAATCTGCGATTTCCATGAGTCCCGATTTCATCGCCTGCACCGCGTCACCGGATTCCGGGACGAGCACGACGATGGTGGTGTCCGCGGCCTTTGCAATATCGAGTTCCGATTGTCCCACGCCAACCGTTTCGAAGATCACGAAATCGAATCCGGCGGCGTCGATCACATCGGCGGCATCCTTCGCTTTCGAGGAAAGGCCACCGAGCGATCCGCGCGTGGCCATCGAGCGAACATACACGCCCTCGTCCATCGCAATTTCCTGCATCCGGATGCGGTCGCCCAGGAGTGCGCCGCCGGTGAATGGCGAAGTCGGATCGACTGCGATAATGCCGACAGTTTTGCCGTGCGATCGAAGGAGCTTGGTAAGTTCGGAGGTGAGCGTCGATTTTCCCGCTCCCGGCGGGCCGGTGATGCCGATACGATAGGCGTGCCCCAAATGAGGCGCGAGCGCGTGCAACAGGGAACCCGATTCCGGCGAATCGTTTTCGACAAGAGAAATCGCGCGCGCGATAGCGCGGCGGTCACGTTCCGAAACACACGCGGCAAGCTCGGCAGTGGTCATAGGATGCGAGAACGTGTAGCCGTGACCATTAGAGCCTGCCCTGAGCTTGTCGAAGTGGTCACGATGTGGAACGCGCAACGCAGATAAAGTTTTCGGTCCAGATTGGCTGGGACTTATGGGATTCGATGAGACGAATGATATTCGCGCCGGCACGAATTATCTTCCATGCGATTGAGCGAACGGTTCCCAACATGCCTGTAGCAATCGGGGCGCATTCATAAGAGCGAATATTTTCGAATCCAGTGGCGCGCAATAGTTGCGCGAGCGAACCGGGCGTGAGAATCGTTTCATGCGTGAGATCGCCATACATGATTTGCCGCGAAAACAGACCCTCGCCATTCACGGTCTGCAGAAGCAGCATGGCTCCCGGCTTCATCGCCGCGTGCAGCGACTCGAACATCCGCAAAAGTTCTTCTTTCGTAAAATGCTCGACGAAGTCAATGGCGATGACGCAATCCCAACCATCCCCCGGGATCGTGGGCGATCCTCCCCGCCTTGAAAAGGCGGGAGAACTTGCGTCGAGATATTCAAACACATCGGCGCGCTCGGCATCGAGCGCATCACGCTGAGCGAGATCGATTTGCTCCTGAGAGATATCGATTCCTTTCACGTTCCTAAATCCCTTTTGGTGAAGGTAATTCAACATTCGGCCGTGTCCGCAGCCTAATTCCAGGATCGCGGCGGATTCGGGAAGCTGTCGCAGATGCGGATAATACCGCGCGTCGCACCATTTGTAATAATGGGCAAGCTCCGCGGAAGTGAGCGTCGCGTTCTCGGACTTGAACGTGCTTACGTAGCGGTCGTAGAGGTGGGAACGAACAGAACCTGGATTACGCGGATTGGATGGATTCACAGGGTTACTATTAAATCAGAACCTGGATTAGGCGGATTAGATGGATTTGCAGGATTACTATCGAAGAATTAAGTTACAGAAATACAATGGCGGGGTGGTATTAATGAGGCGCTTGAGTCGTTGTACAAATCTCAATGGAGCAATAGTAGTCCCGTGAATCCATCTAATCCGCGTAATCCAGGTTCTTTTTATACACGCGATAGGTTTTGTATTTGATCCCATTCATCATCTCCGCCGCCCGGTTCATGGGGATGTTGGTTTCCTGGACCCACGAGGCTTCGCCGTATTGGTAACCTTTTCGCTTGGCCGTGTTTACCGTTTCCCAGTAAAGCATCGCATCCACGCCGCGATTGCGGTATTGGGGAAGCACGCCGAGCACGATAATGCGCACGGTGTCGATCGCTTTTTTCTTCGTAAATAATTTCCAGATTCCGACCGGCAAATTCATTATGCCGCGCGGAATGGGGTTCCCGGAATGGAATGCCTGATTCACATCCGGCAGCGAAAGCGCGAAGCCAACGCTCTTGCCATCCACTTCCGCGAAAAGAACTAATTCCGGATCGTAAATCTGTTTCAAATCCTTTGCAAGAAAATCCATCTCCGCGTCGGTGAAGGGAACGAACCCAACATTTTCCCATGCGTTGTTGTAAATCTGCTTGATGGATTCCACTTCTTCCTTGAACCGCTTGGTATTCATCGGACGCACCGTTACCTTGCCGCGCTCTGCCATCGCTTTTGAAACACGCGCGAGTTTCTCCGACCGCGTGGTATGCTGTGACAAGAGATAGGCATAAAGATCCTGATCTTTCACGAATCCGTTTTGCTCGATGAGCGCCGCGTAGTAAGGAGGATTGTAAGTCATGAGGAACACCGGCGGCCGGTCGAACCCCTCGACCAGAAGCCCATACTCATCGTTCGAGGAAGGATTCGCCGGGCCATAGACCACATTCATTCCCTGCTCGCGCAGCCATTGCTCGGCATGTTGGAAGAGCGATTTCGCAACGACCGAATCGTTAACGGATTCGAAAAATCCGAAGAAGCCGGCACGCTCGTTTTGGACTTCATTGTAATTATGATTGACGATTGCGGCGATACGGCCAACCGGTTTGCCATTTCGTTCCGCAATCCACCACCGGGTATCGGCATGGGAGTAAAACGGATTTTTCTCTTCGTCGATCAGCTTCATGCGGTCCATTTCGAGCGGGGGTACCCAATTGGGATCGTCCGCGTATATATCCCAGAGCATTCGCACAAAGCGGCGCTTCTCGGCTTTGGAAGAAATTTGACGAATCGTTGCGTCGGTATGCATGCGTTTCGGAACTCTTTTATTTTTTCAACAAGGCGTTGGCTTGCTCGTTGGCGGCGCGTAAATCCTGGTTGGCTTTGTTCAATGCTTTCGAATCGTCGTCCACGGTCCCGGTCAGCTTTATGTATTCTTTCACGTCGGCGCGAGTTTCGAACACGGGCCGGTTCTTCGCGATGGTATAGTGCGTGTGCTGCATGAAGATCAGGACATCGAGCACGTCCGCATAGACTTTGTTCATCGCATCGAGGAACGTATTGAAGGCGGCGCGCTCGATTTTGAACGACGCTTCGTCCTCGGATGCATCGAGCACTTTGAGGTCGGCGGGACGTTCTTCCGAAAGCACGTACATCGAATCGTTGAAGGACTGTGCCAGGGAATCGCTCCATTGGCGTTCGTGCTTCAGGTAACTCGTGAAGTCCAGGACCAGCGCCACGTTTGCAGCAACATCCGCGGAATCGAGGTGCCTCGGATCGAGCGGCTTTGCGTCGTTCATCGCGGAGATACGGGCATTGAACACGGCGCTCTCGCTATCTTCACCTGCGGTCATCGACTTGATATTCCGGTTGAGCCGTTCCGCGAACAACGCATCGGGAGAACCGGCTTTCTGTTGGGGAGTCGTCTGCGCGTGAAGCTGCGTTGCAAACTGCATCGCGGGCGATGCAAGTAGCATGATGAACGCGCTCGCGATTCTTAATATTCTGTGGCAAGAAGGCATACTACCCCTAATAACCGCGATTACGAACTGAAAGATTCAATTGCATGGGGGCGGCATGGGTAGCAAGCATCGTGGGCGATGCGGCAGCCTTTAGGCTGCGTGGTGACGAACGTAAAATTGCCAGTTCACCACCCCCAGCTGAAGCCTGCCGCATCGCCCGTCCCGAGGCCGCGAGAGATGTTTGCTACCGGCTCGGTGCTGGTGCGGCCAGTCCTCCACGGCTCGTTGGCAGCATCGTGGGCGATGCTTGTTCGATGCGTTTCGCAATTTCGGCAAGTTCCTGCTGTTCGGCATCGCAGGTTGCCGGATCGTCGGCTTCCAGGGTGGTCGTATCGTCGAGATCGCTCGTCCGGTAGCGATGGCTGGAAATAATGACGCTATCGGGGAAAATGGTATAGTCATAGACCGTTTTGCTCGTGACCTTCTCACCGCCATCGGGCGAAGGAATTGCTTCATAGAGTACTAGTTCATCCGGTGTGGCGAGGTCCAGCTTGCGGCCTTTGGAAAGGTTATACTCGGTAATTGCAACCGAAACACTCTTCCAATTTGCGCCATGAACGGCAATTCGCGGGTGGCCCGAATCCAGATGGATTGCCGGGGCGCAGCCCGCTGCAAATAAAAGCCCGGCAATTGTTGCAAGAAATATCAACGAACATTTCATTAGTGTGATAGCCTCCGTCCGCATGATCCGTCATGCGTGTGAAAGAAAATGGAACGCGAATTTTATGCCTTCGGACGCTCGTCATAAGATAATTTTTGGCTCGCGATGATGAATTCGCAAGTACGGCAAGCTATTTCTATAAGTATTTTCGGTAACGAAAGCAGAGAAATGGAGTTATTAAGAGTAGGAATGATGAGAACCCATCGAATTTCGAGCGGAACGAACGCGCATGACCGATCATGCTTGATGATCCTGATATGCCTGGTATCGGCCACGATGCTTGCTTCCTGCGGCAATCCGCCGGATTCCTGCACATTTACTTATCAGCAGCAGCACAGCGCAAATGTCTCGACGATTTTTTGGCCCGTGGGGGCTGCCCGGATCAGCCTGAGCGATTCTTATGCTCCCGATTTCCGATGGATGCGCAGCGATGGCACGCTTGATTCCTTGAGCGGGCATCAGGGCCAGGTTGTTTTCCTGAATTTCTGGGCTACATGGTGCGGGCCCTGTACCTCCGAAATGGGCGCGATTCAGAATGTAGCCGATCAATTAGGCGATTCGCTCTTCGTTCTCGGTGTAGCTGTCGATGAATGTAGCCCGTTCTCGACCGTTTCGAATTTTATACAATCCAATCACTACCGCTATCAAATTGTGGTGGATTCACTTTGGCGATTGTATATGCAATATGAACTCTGGCAGTCGAATGCTATTCCGCAGTCCTTTTTCATCGGGCCGGATGGGAGAATCAAGACCTACTCGACCGGCGAAGGGGATGAGGCCGCTATACTCGCCGAAGTCCGAAAAGCCGAGCAATGACATTTAGTGGTTGACCACCAATTTCGCGGGAACCCAGCCGCCGCCGCCAACGGTCACTTCATACAGGCCATCGGGAAAGCCGCGAACATCGAGCGTAGTCTTGCCACTATTCGGCGCGATCGTGCCCCGCGCGAGCTCCCGGCCCGCCATATCAATGATGCGATACGTTCCCGAGACGAACGAGGGATACGTCATCGTTACCAAAGACGAAGCAGGATTTGGATAGAGGCTGAAGCTAGAATGATGCTCCGCAGTTTCCACACCCGCCCCAGGATCGACTGGATTGAGGCTGCGGAAGAGGCCCATGTTCCATGTTCCCGCGTAAGCGTAGCCATTGACATACCAGATATTCGTCACTTCGGCGGTATCCGGGAATCCCTGCCGCCGAAGGCCGCTCGTCACATTCTTCCACGTTTGCTTCGCCGGGTCGTATTCCCATGTGCGGGTGTAACCCGTCGCAAGATTGGAATCGGCGGCAAAGAGCAGTCCGTTCGGAGATGCAGTCATGCTGATAATCGGAGCGGAACTATCCTCTTCCGGCGAGTCAAACTCGCTCCAGGAGTTCGCGCCATCCTGAGTAATAAAAAGCTTCCCGTCACTCATCGCCACGTAAATAGCGCCCGTCGAATCTTTCATCATCGCGCCGGTGGGCGTGGATTGGGTTCCCGGCTCCGGCGTAACCGTATCGAACGGAATGAGAATATCATAGCCGCGATAGACGCCGCTCGTGGAAAGGGCGAGAATGGTATCGTGCGCCCACTCCATGACTTGGGTGATCGGGGTAGGCGAGAGCGTGTCGTAAG